>JBQTJV010000219.1:0-15002 GCA_052386775.1 Betaproteobacteria bacterium | reverse complement strand
TGGAGGTTCACCCGCCGTGACCTCAGCAAACTGCTTTTCAAACTTCGCTCTCATGATCTGCTCGCCCTTGCTGCATGAGAAAATACGTCACCGAAATTTCGGTCCAGAGCACTAAGTGTCGTGCTGTCGCGACAAACACTAGGCGTTCCAAATCAGGCTTCTAATGCCGCAATTTTGACGTCGTGTGGTTGTATAGCGACAGAACGCGTCGTTTGAGCGGCGAAGGGCCGCGTCTAAGCGCTTGATTCGCTAGTTTTCCGTAACTTCGGCACATCCTTTGCTTGATCGCGTAGGACAAGCGGGGGTGTTTTTTGTCCGCTTTTGAACGACACACCGGTTTCTATCGGGGTGCCCGACAAACCGGCAGTTTTAGGAGGCGGAACGGCAATGACGCAGTTCGACCGACGGTGTGCCGAGCAACGTGGTCCACGCAAATGGATGCCCGCCGAGGCGTGCAGCGATTTCGGTCTGACGTATCCGCGGCCGGTCATTCCGATGAATTGGGTTGCGCGCTCGATGCGTTCGCTGCGGCGCTGGTTGTCGTCCCGCCATCAGGGTCCTCGTGGCTGAGCTGAAGAAGTTCGCGAATCGCGACGACATGGGTGGTGGCCGCGACCGGCGGCACGACCGGCACGGCGGCATGCTGTATCCGCTGCTGCTGGCGGCGGCGATTGCGGTCATCGTATTCAGCATCATAGGGATAGCGACCATGACCGGCGTGGTGCCGAACGGCGCTACCCGGGATGCCGGGGGCAAGCAAGGCGCCGGAGAGCGGGACCGGAGGCCGACCCGGATCGAAGTGCCGAACGCGGTGCCCCCACACGGCAACCCCCGCAGCGTAAAGAACGGCGCGCCGTGGTACTCTTCGCACCATGCTTGACCCGAACCGGATGTCCGCCCGATGCCGCTGGCTGATGGCGGCCTCGGCCCTATGTGCCGGCTGCGCCACCCAGCCGCGACCGGCGGATTCGCCGCGCGCTCCGGAATCGCGCTCGGCGCCGTCACTGCCTTCCGTACAGCGTCCGCCGCCGGTGAACCTTTCAGGATACTCGCCCGCCTTCAAACAAGGCTATACCGACGGCTGTGCCACCGCGCGCGGAACCGCGATGCGGCGCGACGAAACGCGCTATCGCAGCGACAGCGACTACATGATGGGCTGGAGCGACGGCAACAGCGCGTGCCGCGCCAAACGCTGACGCGACGTCAACCTTTGGTCCGGGTGATCCGGACGACTTCCGGAATGCGGCGCAGCGCGCGCAGGATGCGCGCGAGATGCAGGCGGTTGGAGACCTGGAGCGTGAACAGCATGTCGGTATAGGTGCCGTCGTCCCCGGGGCTGACCGAGACGTTCTGGATGTTCGATCCCGCTTCTGCGATCTCGGCCGCAACCTGGGCCAGCACGCCGCGGCGATTCTGCACCACGAGCTTGATGCTCACTTCGAAAAGCTTGCGCGTCTCCGCGGCCCAGGCCACGTCGAGCAGCCGATCCGGGTCGGCACGCGTGCGGCTGATGGCCGGGCAGTCATGCGTGTGAATCACCATGCCCTGGCCCTTGCTGATCATGCCGATGATCGGATCGCCGGGTATCGGTTTGCAGCAGCGCGCGAACTGCACCGCCATGCCTTCGGAGCCGTGGATCACCACGGAGCCTGCGGTAGCGGCGTCGGGAGGCGGCGCCTCGCCGAGCGCAAGCAGCTTGCGGGCGACAACCGCGCTCAGGCGCTTGCCGAGACCGATGTCGGACAGCACTTCCTGGCGCGACCGGGCGTTCGTCTCCCGCACCAACCGGTCCCACTGCACGTCCTTGACAGCCGATGCGTTCGCATTGAAGTTCGCGAGCGCCTGATTGAGGAGGCGCTCTCCGAGCTGCACCGACTCGTCGAAGTGCATGGTCTTCAGGAAGTGCCGGATCGCTGAACGCGATTTGCCGGTCACCACGAAGTTGAGCCACAGCGGATTGGGCTTGGCGTGCGCCGCAGTGATCACTTCCACGCGATCGCCGTTCTTGAGCTCGGTCCTGAGCGGCATCAACTCCTGGTTGATCTTCACCGCAACGCAGCGATTGCCGATGTCGGTGTGCACCGCATAGGCGAAATCGACGGCCGTCGCACCGCGCGGCAGCGCCATGATCTGGCCGCGAGGCGTAAACACGTAGACTTCGTCGGGAAAGAGGTCGACCTTGAGATGTTCGAGAAACTCCACCGAATCGCCGGACTCGGACTGCATTTGCAGCAGGCTCTGCAGCCACTGGTGCGTTTTCTTCTGCAGGTCGGAGAGCGACGTATCGAAGGTCTTGTACAGCCAGTGCGAGGCGACGCCGGCTTCAGCGATCTTGTGCATCTCGGTGGTGCGGATCTGTACCTCGAGCGGGGTGCCGAACGGACCGAACAGCGTGGTATGCAGGGACTGGTAGCCGTTCGCCTTGGGGATGGCGACGTAGTCCTTGAACTTGCCCGGAATCGGCTTGAAGAGTCCGTGCAGGGCGCCGAGCGCGATGTAGCACGCGTGCACGTCCTTCACGATGATGCGAAAACCGAACACATCGAGCACCTGCGCGAACGAGAGGTGCTTCTCGCGCATTTTGCGGTAGATCGAATACAGGTGCTTCTCGCGCCCCTGCACCTGGGCGTCGAGCTTGTTCTCCTTCAAGCGGCGCTTGATCGCTTCGAGCACCTTGCCGACGACTTCCCGCCGGTTCCCGCGCGCCGCCTTGACCGCCTTGGCGAGCACGCGATGGCGGTCGGGATAGAGATGCTTGAAGGATAGGTCTTCGAGTTCCTGGTAGATGCTGTTCAGCCCCAGGCGGTTGGCGATCGGTGCGTAGATGTCGAGCGTCTCGCGGGCGATGCGCCGGCGCTTGCGCGGCTCCACCGCTTCCAGCGTGCGCATGTTGTGCAGCCGGTCCGCGAGCTTGATCAGGATGACGCGCACGTCGCGCGCCATCGCCAGCAGCATCTTGCGGAAATTCTCGGCCTGCGCCCGCTCGTGCGTTTCGAACTCGATGCGATCGAGCTTGGAAACGCCGTCCACCAGTTCCGCCACCGGCTTGCCGAAATTGCGCGAAATTTCGGTCTTGGTGACGGCGGTGTCCTCCATCACGTCATGGAGGAGCGCGGCGGTCAGCGCCTGGGAATCGAGATGCCATTG
This sequence comes from Betaproteobacteria bacterium, assembly GCA_052386775.1. Lineage (GTDB taxonomy): Bacteria > Pseudomonadota > Gammaproteobacteria > Burkholderiales > SG8-41 > DSOT01. Next base: position 11,855 of record JBQTJV010000219.1, on the reverse strand, counting down.
CGCAAGGATGTTGGCAACGGCGAGGGGATGGGTGATGTAGGGTTCGCCCGACTGCCGGAACTGACCCTGGTGCGCCGCTTCGCTGAAGTGATACGCCGACTGGAGCTGCGTGATGTCCTCCGGCTTGAGGTAGCCGGACCACTCCTTGAACAGTGCGGCGGCTTCACCCATGAGCCGTTACATCTACGTCTGGCCCTTGTTGAGAATCTCGGCGCCGTACTTGCCTGCAGCGAGTTCGCGCAGCGCGATCACGGTCGGCTTGTCGCGGTTCTGTTCGAGCATCGTTTGCGCGCCGTTGGTGAGCTGGCGCGCGCGATAGGTCGCGGCGAGCGACATCTCAAAGCGGTTCGGAATCTGTTTCAAGCAGTCATCCACGGTGATACGTGCCATACAGGGTTGCCTCGGTCAGTGCATTGCGTTGATCAAATCCGCGCTGCGGACGAGCTGGCGGGGGAGTCGGAGCCGTTCGGCCCGGACTATGCTTGCCAGCTCCAGCGCCGCGCGGTTGAAGTCTTTGTTAATAATAACATAGTCGAACTCGCGCAGATGCGAGATTTCCTCGCGCGCAGCGGCGAGACGCCGTGCGATGACATCCGGGGCGTCCTGGCTGCGGGTTTTCAGCCGCTGCTCCAGCACTTCCAGCGACGGCGGCAGGATGAAGACGCTCACGGTGCCGCTCATGAGCGCGCGCACCTGCTGCGCACCCTGCCAGTCGATTTCCAGCAGCACGTCGTGTCCCTGCTCGAGCTGGCCGTCGATCCACGTGCGCGAGGTGCCGTAGCGGTTGCCGTAAATGACGGCGGTTTCGAGAAACTCACGCGCGCCCTGCATGCGCTCGAACTCGGGAGCGGACACGAAGTGATAGTCGCGGCTGTTCTCTTCTCCCGGACGGGCAGGGCGGGTGGTATGGGAAATGGAGAGCCTGACGTCCGGCTCGGAGGCGAGCAGCGCCTTGACGAGGCTCGTCTTTCCGGCGCCCGAAGGGGCGCTCACGATGAATAGCGTCCCGGACATCGTCGATCCTACTCTATGTTCTGTACCTGTTCGCGCATCTGCTCGATCAGAACTTTCAGGCCCATCGACGCCTGCGTCACCGCGATGTCGACCGACTTGGAACCCAGCGTATTGGCTTCGCGGTTCAGTTCCTGCATGAGAAAGTCCAGCCGTTTTCCGACCACCCCGCCCTGGTCCAGTATGCGCTTCAGTTCCGAAATGTGCGTGGCGAGCCGGGTCAATTCCTCATCGACGTCGATCCGGTAGGCGAAAAGCACGACCTCCTGGCGCACGCGCTCGTCGTCGCTGTTGGCGATCGCTTCCTTGAGCCGGGCCGCAAGCTTTTCCCGGAACGCGGCGAGCACTTCCGGCATGCGGGGCGCCACTTCCGCCACGCGCTGCTCCATGGCGGCGGCCCGCTCGCTCAGCATTGCGCGCAGCTTTTCGCCTTCGCGCGCGCGCGAGGTGGTGAACTCCTCCAGCACGCTTTGAATCAGTTCGCTGCACGCGATTCTCAGTTCCTCCAGCGGCAGCGTCTCGCTACCCAGCATGCCGGGCCAGCGCAGTACGTCGGAGACGCGCATCTCCGAGGCCTCGGGCAGCGCCGCACGCACGCGTGCGCTCAAGCCGACGAGTTGCTCGAGCAGCACTTCGTTCAATTCCGGGAGCTGCGTGCTGCCCGCGTTGACGCCGAAAGAAATGCGGCATTCGACCTTGCCGCGGTTCAGCTTCGCGGCCAGCCGTTCGCGCAGTTGCGGTTCGATCGCCCGCATATCGTCCGGCATCCGGAATTGGATGTCGAGATAACGGTGATTGACGGAGCGGATCTCGACGTTGAGCACGCCGAAACCCAGTTCCCGCGCTCCCGTCGCATAACCAGTCATGCTGTAGATCATGGAGACCGTGCCACTCTGAAGGCAAGAAAAGCGGCAAGCGGCGAGCGACCGGCTGGGTCGCGCGGAACGACTGAAGGGGGCCGTTTACCGCGCCTCGCTCACCGTTTACCATTGTCGCTCGAAATCGAACGCATCCCGCACGATTCCGGCGACTCAACGATAGCACAGATATGCGACCCAGCGGCAGGCAACCCGGCGAGATGCGCGCAGTACGGATCACGCGCCACTACACCCGTCACGCGGAGGGCTCGGTGCTGGTGGAGTTCGGCGACACGCGGGTGATCTGCACGGCGAGCGTGCTGGAGCGCCAGCCTCCTCATCTCAAGGGCACGACTCAGGGATGGGTGACCGCGGAGTACGGCATGCTGCCGCGCGCCACCGGGACCCGCACCGATCGCGAGGCGGCGCGCGGCAAGCAGTCGGGTCGCACGCAGGAGATCCAGCGGCTTATCGGGCGGGCGTTGCGCGCGGTGGTCGCGCTCGACCGGCTGGGCGAGCGCACCATCCAGCTCGATTGCGACGTGATTCAGGCCGACGGCGGCACCCGCACCGCGAGCATCACCGGCGCGTTCGTGGCATTGCACGACGCGGTGAGCGCGCTGCGCAGCCGCGGCGCGCTGACCGAGTCGCCGATCCGGGATTTCGTGGCCGCCGTATCGGTGGGACTCTACAACGGTACGCCGGTGCTGGACCTCGATTACACCGAGGACTCGCAATGCGGCACCGATATGAACGTGGTGATGACCGGCAGCGGGGGACTGGTGGAGGTGCAGGGTACGGCCGAAGGCACGCCGTTTTCGCGGGAGGCGCTCACCGCGATGATGGATCTCGCCGACCACGGGATTCGCACGCTGGTGGCGGCTCAGAAAAACGCCCTGGCTTGATGCGGCGCCGCGGTTCGATCGCCCATGAAGAAGCTGGTCATCGCCTCCAACAACCCGGGCAAGCTCCGCGAATTCGGCCAGATGCTTGCGCCGCTCGGTATCGAGCTGATCCCGCAGGCGCAGCTCGGCATACCGGAAACCGCTGAGCCGCACGCGACGTTTGTCGAGAACGCGCTCGCGAAAGCGCGCCACGCGAGCCGGCTCTCGGGATTGCCGGCCTTCGCGGACGATTCGGGCATCTGCGCCGCGGCGCTGGACGGCGAGCCGGGCGTGCATTCGGCGCGGTTCGCCGCGGTGGACGGCGGGGGCAGCGTCACGCGCGAAGAGCAGGACCGGCGCAATAACGAGAAGTTGATCGGCCGGCTCAGAGGCCGGCGCGACCGCCGCGCGCACTATTACTGCGTCATCGTGCTCATGAACGGCGGGCAGGACCCGGAGCCCCTCATCGTCGAGGGCCGCTGGCATGGGGAGGTGATCGATACGCCGCGCGGCGAGCACGGGTTCGGCTACGATCCCCACTTCTACCTGCCCGAGGCCGGCTGCACGGCAGCCGAGCTTCCGCCCGCGCACAAAAACGCGGTGAGCCACCGCGGCCAGGCGCTGTCCGCGCTGCTCGCCCGCCTGCGCGCCGCGGCCGCCAGCTGACAAGCCGTCGCCGCCATGCCGCTCGCCGCTGCACCGGTCGCACTGCCATCGAGCCCGCGTTTGACCGTGCTTCCGCCGCTCGCACTCTACGTCCACATTCCGTGGTGCGTGCGCAAATGTCCGTATTGCGACTTCAAGTCGCACGAGGCTCGGGAGGCGGTGCCGGAGCAGCGCTACATCGCGGCGCTGGTGGCTGATCTCGACCAGGCGCTGCCCGCGGTGTGGGGACGCCGCGTCTACAGCGTGTTCTTCGGCGGTGGGACGCCCAGCCTGTTTTCGGCCCGGGGCATCGATGCGATCCTCAGTGCGGTCCGGGCGCGATTGCCTCTGGCGGCTGACGCCGAGATCACGCTGGAAGCGAATCCCGGCACTTTTGAGGTCGAAAAGTTTGCCGCATATCGCGCCGCCGGCGTGAACCGGCTGTCGATCGGCATTCAGAGTTTCCATCCCGGCCACCTTAAAAAGCTCGGCCGTATTCACGACGACAACGAAGCCCGTGGCGCCATAGAGATCGCGCGCCGCCATTTCGAGAACTTCAACCTCGATCTCATGTACGGGTTGCCGGGACAATCGATCGACGAAGCGCGGGCCGACGTGCTGAGCGCGCTCGAGCACGAGCCGCCCCATCTTTCCGTTTACCACCTCACCATCGAACCCAACACCTATTTCCACCGCTTTCCGCCGCGCCTGCCCGATGACGATGCGACGGCGGCGATGCAGGATGAGATCGAATCGCTGCTCGCTGCACGCGGTTACATCCATTACGAGACATCCGCCTTCGCGCGCTCGCCAGCGGCGCCGCAAGCATCGGGCGCGCGTTACTGCCGGCACAATCTCAATTACTGGACCTTCGGAGATTACCTCGGTATCGGTGCCGGCGCGCACAGCAAGCTGTCATTTCCCGAGCGTATCATGCGCGAGATGCGGCACAAGCAGCCGAGGCGATATATGGAGGAAGCGCAGGATTCGCGCAGCGTGCAGACGCGGGAGGAGGTGAGCGCGCGCGCCGTTCCATTCGAATTCATGATGAACGCGCTGCGGCTCAGCGAAGGCTTTGACACGACGCTGTTCACCGAACGTACCGGCCTGCCGCTCAATGCCGTGCTCCGCGAACTGGAGGAAGCGGAACGGCGCGGATTGGTCGAGCGCGATCACCAGCGCATCGCCCCGACGCCGCTCGGGCGCCGCTTTCTCAACGACCTGCTGCAGGTGTTTCTGCCGGACCGCGACTAGAACGCCGTCGCACGCGCGCCCGTTATCGAGACGGGTTCTCGCTGTTCCGACGGAACACGATGTCCCACACGGCATGGCCGAGTTTCAGTCCGCGGCTTTCGAACTTGGTCTGCGGACGGTAGGGCGGGCGGGCCGCATAGCGTTCCACCGTGTTCTGCAACCCGCGCTCCGCCGAAAGCGTGGCGAGGATGTGCTCTTCGTAGTCCTCCCAATCGGTGGCAACGTGCAGGTAGGCGCCGGGCTTCATGCGTGCAGTGAGCAGGCGGACCAGCGGCGGCTGGATCAGCCGGCGCTTGTGGTGGCGCTTCTTGGGCCACGGATCCGGAAAAAAGATGTGGATGCCATCCAGGCTGCGCGGCGCAATCATGTGCTGCAGCACCTCCACGGCGTCGTGCTGGATCACCCGCACGTTGCGCAGTGCCCGCTCCGCAATCTGCTTGAGCAGGCTGCCTACACCCGGCGTATGCACTTCGATCGCCAGATAGTCGTTCTCGGTGTGTTCCGCGGCGATGGCGGCCGTCGACTCGCCCATGCCGAAACCGATCTCCAGGATTTTCGGTGCGCGCCGGCCGAACGCCGCGTCGAGATCGACGATGCCGTTCGCGAACGCGATGCCGTAGGCGGGCAGCAGCGCCGCGTGCGCCCGACGCTGCGCCTTCGAGACGCGCCCCTGGCGCAGCACGTAACTGCGGATCGGACGGTGCGGGGGAGCGTCCATGCGCTCCGGGAAGCTACGCCGGCTTTGCGGGTGTAATCATGCCGCTGGTGGGCGAACTGGGCGCGGCGGAATAAAGTTTCTTCGGCATGCGTCCGGCAAGAAACGCTTCGCGCCCCGCCTCCACCGCCTTGTTCATCGCGGCGGCCATCAGTACCGGATTGCGGGCGGCGGCAATCGCCGTATTCATCAAAACGCCGTCGCATCCCAGCTCCATCGCGATGGCCGCGTCCGATGCGGTGCCGACTCCCGCGTCGACGATGACCGGCACCTTGGCGTTCTCGATGATGATCTGGAGGTTCCAGGGGTTCAGTATGCCCATGCCGGAACCGATGAGCGAGGCGAGCGGCATGATCGCGACACAGCCCGCGTCTTCGAGCTGCTTCGCCACGATGGGATCATCGGAGGTATAGACCATGACCTTGAACCCGTCCTGCACGAGCGTCCGGGCCGCCGCAATGGTCTCGACGACGTTGGGATAGAGCGTCTTGGGGTCGCCCAGCACTTCGAGCTTCACCAACGCGTGCCCGTCGAGCAGTTCGCGGGCGAGACGCAGCGTGCGCACCGCATCGTCGGCGGTATAACAGCCGGCTGTATTCGGCAGCAACGTGTACTTCGATGGCGGGATCGCCTCGAGCAGGCTGGGCTCGTTGGGATGCTGTCCGATGTTGGTGCGGCGAATCGCCACGGTCACGATCTGCGCGCCGCTCGCTTCCACCGCCGCCTTGGTCTCCGCGAAGTCCTTGTACTTGCCGGTGCCGATCAGCAGGCGCGAGGCGTACGATTTGCCGCCGACGACCAGCGGATCGAGATTTTCATGTGGTTTCATAGGTTCCCGAATGAGGCCTCAGTAGGGCAGAGCAGACGCACTCTGCCGGATGACTGACTAGCCGCCGCCGACCGCAACCACGATCTCGACGGTGTCGCCATCGACAAGCGGCTGGTCGGGGTAGCGGCTGCGCGGAACGATCTCGCCGTTGCGCTCCAGCGCGACGCGCTTCCCTGACAGCTCCAGGCGATTGAGCAGCTCGGCGCAATTCAGCGGCGCGCTGAACTGGCGGCAATCGCCGTTGACGGTTATCGATATCACGCGCGGACACTGGCCAGTCGGTTGACGCGATTCTACCGCGCGGCGCCACCGCGCCTCAAGGAACACCGGGCACCGGGTCAAAAGCGGAGTTCGGCGTTGAACCCGAGCAGGAAGGTGCGTTCCGGGGCCGGCTCATAGAACCGGCCATTGGCCTCCGAGACGATGACCGATCCGATATAGCGCCGATCCGTCACGTTATCGACACGGACGAACTCGGTGAACCGCCAGTTTCGCGTGCGCTGTTCGAAGCCTGCCCGCAGGTTCCACACCGTATACGCCGCAGCGAACTCGCTGTTGGTGTCGTTGACGTAGACCTTGCCGTGGCGGCGGCCCTCGACGCCCGCGTGAAAACCGCTCGCCGCGTGCCGCCACAGCAGTTCGCCGTAGAGCGTGTAGGGCGGCACGCCTGGAAGGCGGTTGCCGGGTGTCACCGTCGCTGCACCGCTCGCGAAGGGCTGCTCGAATTGCGCTTGCAGCAGCGTGTAGGCCACCGCCGCCTCGAACCCGCGCCCGAAGCGGCTTTGCCACAGCAGTTCCAGACCTCGGCGGCGTGTCTGCGCGGCGTTCTTGAAATCGGTGCGCCCGCCGCTGGAAGCGTTGACCACGATCTCATCCTTCACGTCGATGTGAAACAGCGCGGCATTGATCCGGCTCGCCGCACCGAGCATCGCCTTCACTCCCGCCTCGTAATGCGTGCTTCGCGCGGGCTTCAATGCAAAATTGAGTCCGGTGGCGCCGCCCGGCCGGTAGGCGAGTTCGGCGAAGGTCGGTGTCTCAAAACCCTTGCCCGCGTTGGCATAGAAGTTCACGTTCGGCGCGAGCTTGAACGTGGCGCCGAGGACCGGCGTCGTGCGCACGAAATCGACGGTGCCGCTGTCGTCGGGATTGCCGGCGACGATGAAGTGGTCCCGGGACTCGAATTCGACGCGGCTGTGCCGCACGCCGGCAAGGAGCGTCCAGCGTGGGGCAATCGCCCACTCGGCCTGGGCATAAACGTCGGTATTGGTGACCGTGTCGTCCTCGTCGCGCTTGAGATTGCCGGCAACACCGAAGCTGTTGACGAAACCGCGGCGTCGCTCCGCCATCCTGTCGTGATCGGCGCCGATGCTGAGGATGAGGGGCGCGCCGGCGAGCGTTGCGTCGCGCGTCCAGCGCAGCCCGCCGCCGCCGTAGCCGCGGTCGAGATCGACCACGCCGCCCGAATGCGTGGCCGCATTCTGAAAGACGAGCGGTATGGCGAGATACTGGGTGACCTGGCGATCACCGCCATAGAATCGCGCTTGCAGCCTGTCGTGCGCGGAAAGCGCGAGATCGTACACCAGGCCGGCCTGGTTTTGGGTGATGCTCTTGCGGGTGTTGAACGCGAGCGCGTTGGTGCCGGCCTGTCCGCGATTCTGGGCGACCTGGTCGGCCGTCAGCCCGAGCGGGTCCTGGGTCTCGGGCTGATCCAGCGCGTTGAGAACGAAAGTGACCGTGCCCCGCGGGCCGGCGTCGAGCCTGAATTTGGTATTGACGTGGTCGCGCCGCGCCGCGCTGTGGTCGCGGTAGCCCTCGGTATCGAACCGCGAGGCGTCGACGAGATAATTGAATGCACCGCGCGTCCCGCCATATTGCAGTCCCAACTTGGTAGTGCGGTGACTGCCGGCGTAGACACTGCCAGTGAGCGTCGGCTCGGGCGGCCCATCGGCGGTGAAGATCTGGATCACGCCGCCGGACGCGTTGCCGTAGAGGGTTGAAAACGGCCCCCGCATTACCTCGATGCGCTGGGCCGAGGGGAGATTGAACGACGCCGCCTGTCCCTGACCGTCCGGCATGGTGGCGGGGATGCCGTCGGCGATGAGCCGCAATCCGCGCACGCCGAACGCCGCCCGCGAGCCGAAACCGCGGGAGGAAATCTGCAGGTCCTGGGCATAGTTTTGCCGGTTCTGCACGACGACGCCGGGAACGCGGTTCAGCGCCTCGGACAGGTTGACCTGCGGATTGTCTTCGCGGATGGCGCGGCGGCCTACCGCATCGATGGAAACCGGAAGATCGAAGGCGTCGCGTTCGACGCGCGTCGCGCTCACCGTCACTTCCGGCAGAACCGTCGGGGCATCCTGCGCGAGCGCCGTCACCGCCGCGCACAACGGCAACACGCTCAGGGATCGCGAAAATGTCGGCATCGTATTGGAGGCGGCACAGACGCTGCGGTTTGCGGCTGGCCTGCCTTTGCCTCTAGAATTCGTCCCGAGCGCGGGTGTAGTTCAATGGCAGAACTTTAGCTTCCCAAGCTAATGACGCGGGTTCGATTCCCGCCACCCGCTCCAGCGCTTATCTCCGCCCTGATCCGTTCAATAAGAAGCTTATTTTACTGCGCGTTTTTCGGCGTGCCGCACGGCATGCCAGTTCCTGCAGCGTAACACGCCTCCCTTTGTCGGGGAGGTGTTTCGAGGTGGCGAGGCTGCTACAGAAAAACCGTCCGCTCCGCGTTGGCGCACATCTCGGCCTGAATCTTCGGGCTGATATATTGTCCGCCCAAGCCTTTTGCCATTTCCTGATCGACCCCACGGGCCGAGCAGCAGAGACCTCAGCCATAGACGGGTATGCCGTTTTCCTTGGCGAAATTGATAAGCTCCGTGAGCGGCGGCAGTCCGACGCCCTGAACGTTCTTCGCAATCGCGGGATTCAGCAGGACAACGGCATCGCCCAACAAGGAGATCGAAACATCGTGCCCCGCGTCCTTTGCGCCTTTCGCGTGCAGGAAGATGAGGGTCGCTTTGGTTGGATTCTCAGAACCACTTGTTCCGGTAACGTGAAATTTCATGGGCTCATCCTTTGAAGCAAAGCACCGGGAAGAAAAAAAGCGTCGGTAGCGGGTCAGCCTCGCATCGTCGGATGAGAGGCTGACCTCGCACGTCGCCAGCTTAGTTCAGCGCCGTGGGCTTTGGGAAGGGGGGCAAATCTGTGTAGCGCGATCACGACAGCCGCCTGCCTATCCCGGACGACATGCTCTTGAGAATCTTACTGACTAGAATTCCCTTGTGGTCGCAGTTCCATCTTGGGGAGGGCAACATCGTGTATTCAGACGTGGTTCGTGAAGCAAAGAACGAACGGGAGATCTACTTCCTGTTGAGCTCTTATGTAGAGGCCGTGCGGTTCGGTGACCTGCTTAATCTGGTCCCGGAGCCGGTTAAGAGGCTTCCTCTGGAGGGCTACGGCCAGGTGAAGGAGCACTATCACCAACTTCTGGAACTCGAGAAGGCATCCCAAAGCATGACAGCCAACGCGTGTGGCGTTATCAGAGAGGCGTTGCCCATTTTCAATGCCGCATTGGAGCGTTTGGAGTCGCTGAGCGGCAAGCACAACTAGACACGACGCATAGGGAAGCCGGGCAACGAGCCTTACCGTCCCTTTATTGCCTCCGATAGCTCGGCGCTGATTGATTCCAGCACCTGGCGCGCAGCCTGCATACAGAGCACCACCTCTTTGCTTTCATCGGTCGCCAGCCCCCGCTGAGCCAACTCTACCGCTTTTAGTAGCGCCTGGACCTTGGTGATTTTCATGCCAAGCGACGAGAGCATCTGTTTTGTCATGTCTGGTTCCCGCTGGAAACCGCACTTTAAGGGCCTCCCGGCCCCATGATCAGGGCTTTTGGTATCGATACCTTGGTCCAGTTTGTGCGAAAAGGCACAGTTTCGCTTGCGCTATCCCGATGCCGCGGGATGAAAACATACCGAGGCGGGACGCCCCGTCACCCCAAGCCACGTTGAAACGACTTATCAGGCGCGGTGCACGAGCAGTCGATGCACGCGCCGCGATACCGCGGGGCTGAGGTGCAGCTCGATTCGGCGCGCGTCCGCGGCGGATCTCTTCTCGGTCACTGCACCGAGCTTTTTGAGACGACGAAGTCGCCGGCTGATGGTGGCGGACGGTGCCAGCCCGGCAGAAAAAAGTGCCGTCGTGCCGATAGGTTTGCGCGATTCGTGGGCAAGCCCGATCATCAGAACGATATCGATGTCCACCAGGTTGACGAGAAAGGGCAGGGCCTTTTTCTGATAGGACCTGAGCCTGCTCAGCTTTTTAAATACGCCGACGCTACCCATAAGGAAAGGGTAAGCGCAGAGGGGCAAGCCAGGTTTGATTTACATCAAGGCGCGTTTGGGACGCGACCGGTCTGGAACGCTAGGATTCGATATAGGTTTTTTTGTTGAAACTCATTGCTGACCGCCGCGGTCGTACTTGAGCCGTCGCGGCATTGTGGTAGTTCAAGAGTGTGGTGCGGCGGCCGGGAGCGGTGGCGGCCACGTCGCCGCTCCTTTGCTTTGCGGCCGGTCTTCGCGTGTCAGTGGAGCACGACCGCGCCGGCCTGTATCAGGTCAAACACCAGTTCTTTCACTTTGGTGCGCCGGGCGTAGAACTGGAAGTCCTGCTCGTCGGTCGCCTTGACCACGATCGCGCCGCCGCCCTCGCGCGGCAATTCCACGTGGATCGCGTCCGTTACCCTGATCACCCCGGCGAAGTCCTCGTCGGCTTCCCGGTGACTCATGACGGGCACGCCAAGCCGCGCCAGAATGGCGCTCAGTTCGGCAGCGGTCATGGGCGGGCTAGGCCTGCCGGGTCCAGAAATAGATGGTGAACCCGAGGAGCAGGGTGGCGACGGCTACCGTTTCCAGCCCGTTCAACTGCTCTGTGCCCCGCATTGCACCACGCCGGGCGTGCCGCTCCGTCGCCGCTTCTTGTGTGCGCGCATGCGGCGCGCCGCTTGCTGGCGCGAGTGCGTCGAGAAAACGCTGAAACCCCGAATCGCGCCTGGCCTCGGCGACTCTTGCCGTTCTGAAAGCGTCCAGCTCGGCTGCTACGATGCCGCGCGAATCCTTCAGCTTGGTAAGGGCGTACACGCCGCCGGTTTTACGCCGGATGCTCCAGTTTGTGCCCGCCTTCGGAAAATGCCATGTCAGCCGCCGGTGCGCGTCGGGAAAATGCCCGGGGCCGGCAAGCCCGGCCTCTATCAGTGCGGCGCGTGTGCCGCGATAGACGACGCAGTACCGATCGTTGCGTTCGATACAGACGCCGGTGGTGTTGATCTGGCGCCCATCCCTCCCTTTGTGCATTCCTGTCCCATCCCCGAGTTCGAGTTTACGAAGACGACGCCTGTTATTTTTACCGGCGTCGCACCTTTCTTGTTTTCCTGAATACTATCCGAAATTCGCGTCAGTATCAGAACCGGGTGCAGCGTTGTCGTTTGCGGGAGACGCAGCATCGCGGTCGAACGCGGCGCAGCCGTGTGCCGCTGGATTACGACGAGCAGGGATAAATTCGGATACCGTGCTGTCGTAGTGACTCCTGAAGATCTGAGGAGTGCATCATGGCAGTGGATACCAAGCCCGATTCCAGCGCCGGTCCCGAAAAAGCGGGATATC
>JBQTJV010000218.1:0-2599 GCA_052386775.1 Betaproteobacteria bacterium | reverse complement strand
GGGGCAAGCCGCAACATCGGGCGCGTTGCGGCGTTGGCGTTCGCGCGCGAGGGCGCGAACCTCGTGCTCTGCACCAGCAGCAAGATGGACGGTTTGCGCGCAGTCGAACGTGAAGTGCGTGCTGCGGGCGCCAAAGTGATTGCCGCGCAGTGCGATGTGTCCGATCCGGCGGCCGTCGCGGATCTGGTGCAGCGCGCGCGGCAGGAGTTCGCAGCCATCGACATCGCCGTGAACAACGCGGTTTATCGCGCGGAGGGTGGCGGTTTCCTCAATCAGAGCTTCGAGAAGTGGACGCGTAACATCGAAGTGAACCTGAACGGCCCCTACCATGTCTGCCGCGCGGTACTGCCGGGCATGATCGAGCGCCGCTGGGGCCGCATCATCAATTTCTCGGGGATTGCGCCGTTTCTCGGCCACGGGGTGGCAAAAGCGACGGTGAAAACCGGCATCATCGGCCTCACCCGCGGCCTGGCGACTGAATTTGCCGCTCACAACATCACCGCCAACTGCATCGGCCCGGGCACCATCGCGGTGGAGCGCGATGCCTTCCAGAATGAAAAGGGGCTCAAGCCGACGCAACCCGTGCGACGCCTTGGCAGGCCCGAGGAAATTGCGGAACTGTGCGTCTTCCTCGCCAGCGAGCATGCCGGCTACATCACCGGGCAATGCTACTTGGCGAACGGCGGTATGTATTACCTCTGACCTCCGTCCGGTTCAGCGCAGATACGCTTCGATGGCGTAGTGGCGCAGCATGCGATGGCTGTTGAAGAACGAGGCGTTCTTGCCGATGGCCCCTTTCATGACGGCAACCCAGGACGAGCGTTCACCGTACCACAGCGGCAACACCACCTCACCCAGCTTCTGGTACAGGTGTTCCGCGTCGCCGCCGTTTTCCGTTTCGCCGTCGCCGCCGATCGCCCACCCGGTGATGCCTTCGATGCAGCCTTCGACCCACCAGCCGTCGAGCACGGATAGATGCGGCACGCCGTTCAGACTGGCCTTCATGCCGCTGGTGCCCGAGGCCTCCAGCGGCCGCTGCGGTGTGTTGAGCCATACGTCCGATCCGGATACCAGGTCGAGCGCAGTCGTCATGTCGTAGTTGGGGACGAAGGCGGCGCGCACGGCGCCGTCCAGCAGGCGGATGCTGCGATGCAATTCCGCGATCAACTGCTTGCCTGCCATGTCGCGGGGATGCGCCTTGCCTGCAAATACAAGCTGGAACGGGTGCCGGCGCGCGACAGCGCGCAACTGCTCCATGTTGGAAAACAGCAGGTCCGGACGTTTGTAGGCCGTCATGCGGCGCGCAAAGCCGATGATTGGAAGCCTGGCATCGAGCTGTACTCCGCAGCTTGCTTTAACGCGCTCGATAAGCGCCGCCTTGGCTGCGGTATGCGCGTCCCATAGCTCCGCATCGGCGATCTGGTCGACCCGCACCAGCAGCGTGGGCTCGTTGCACCAGCCGGGAAGGTGGCGGTCGTAGAGTGCGGCGAAACTCTTGGCGGTCCAGGTGCGCGGATGCACGCCGTTGGTCACGGCGTTCACGCTGTAGCCCGGAAACATGCGCTGCGAGACTTCCGCGTGCCGCCGCGCCACGCCGTTCACATATTCGCTCAGGTTGAGCGCCAGCCGCGTCATGTTGAGGCGATCTTCGCCGGCAAGTTTTTTCAGTTCGTCGATCGAGATGTAGTCACCCAACAGCTCCTGAACCAGCGACCAGTCGAACTGGTCGTGGCCGGCTTCGACCGGAGTATGCGTGGTGAAGCTGCACAGCGCCCTCACGCCCGGCAGGTTGTAGCTCGGCTCCTGAGGGCGCCTGCGGTTGAACAGTTCGAACCGATGCAGCAGCTCCACGGCCAGCAGCGCGGAATGTCCCTCGTTCATGTGGTAGTTGCGCACCTGTAGGCCCAGCGCGAGCAGCATGCGCACCCCGCCGATGCCGAGCACGATCTCCTGCTTGAGACGATAGGCCTGATCGCCGCCGTAGAGGAAGTGCGTGATCTCGCGATCGGCCTTGTCGTTTTCCGGAAGATCGGTATCCAGCATGACGACCGGAATCGTGCCGCCCAAATGGCTCTGCACTGAGTACATCCAGGCTCCGATCCACACTTTGCGCCCGGCGATCTTGACCACGATCTTGGCGTCGAGCGGCTCGCATTTCTCGGCGGGGTTCCATGCCGCCGGCTGCTCGCTCTGCCGGCCCTCGCCGTCGAGCTCCTGCCGAAAATATCCCATCCGGCTCACCAGCGTCACGCCGATCAGCGGCAGGCGCAGATCGGCGGCCGAACGCAGCGTGTCGCCCGCAAGTACGCCCAGCCCGCCGCTGTAGCTGGGAATCTCCGGCGCGAGCGCGATTTCCATGGAAAAGTAGCCGATGTGGGGTCGTCGGGTGAAGGGTGTAATCAAATGGCCTCCCAAATTAACCGCTAAGCTTAAAGCGCGCCGCACGACAGGGCAACTTCGGGTTGTGCTCGACTGTAGATAGCACATCATTTGTCCGGTCTATGTAGCACGTCATTTGTCCGGTTCACTGGCTCTCCGAAAGGGGGGCGAGATGAAACGGGCAAGGATGCTACAGGAGATCCGGCAGATGCGTTTTGAA
>JBQTJV010000217.1:0-12595 GCA_052386775.1 Betaproteobacteria bacterium | reverse complement strand
GGGATTGGCGATACGCCCGTCCGGGCGCTTCAACGCGAAGATGCGCTGCATCTCCTCGGTAGTCAGCTCGAAATCGAAGACGTCGAGGCTTTCCGCGATGTGCTTCGGATTGGATGACCGCGGAATGGCGGCGATGTTCCCCTGCTGCATCTGCCAGCGCAGCGCGATCTGCGCGATGGTCTTGCCCTTCTTCGTTGCCATTTCGCGCAGCACCGGGTCGTTGAAAAGCCGTCCGCGCGCGAGCGGGCAGTAAGCGGTGAACACGAGTCCCTTGCTGCGGCAATAGGCGAGGACCCTGGACTGATCGAGGTAAGGGTGATACTCCGCCTGCAGCGTGACCAGCGGTTCCGGGCACAACCGTATCGCTTCATCGAGCAGCGCGATATTGAAGTTGGCGACGCCGATATGCCGCGTCAACCCGTCGCGTTTGGCTTTCGCCAGCGCGCCCATGGTCTCGGCGAGGGGAATGTTGTCCACCGTGGGCCAGTGCACGTGCAGCAGGTCCACGTAGTCCACCTGCAGATTGCGCAGGCTCTCGTCCACCGAGCGCGCGAAGTCCGCCGCGCGCAGGTACTCGTGCGAGACCTTGGTGCAGAGAAAGATTTCCGAGCGCGCAACGCCGGAAGCGCGTATGCCGGCGCCGACGCCTTTCTCCGAGCCGTACTTCCACGCGGTGTCGATGTGCCGATAGCCCACCTTGAGCGCCGCGGCGACGATTTCGCTGCAATCACCGAGCTGCGAGGTGCCGAAACCGATCGCGGGAATATTTGCGCCGTGCGCAGACAAAACGGGTATGTGCTGTGCCATGATGATTCCCGAAAGTGCTGCGGTGTATGCGAAATGCGTAGGTCCGCTGATTATAATGGCTGCCGCCGCATGGCGGCGAGGAGGACGTCCGGATGAGCATCACACTCCCTGGTATGACACGGGTCGCGGGCATCGCTCTGGGCGCTGCATTGGCGCTGGCGCACTACGCTGCGGCTGCGCAGGGTGCGTGGAAACCCGAGCGCCCGGTCGAGCTGATCGTGACCTGCCAGCCGGGATGCGGGCCCGATATCGCCGCGCGCACCATACAGAAGATCTGGCAGGACCACCGCATCGTCGAGACGTCCGCGGTCGTGGTCAACAAGCCGGGCGGCGGCGGCTCGGTCGCCTACGGTTACCTCAAGCAGAAGCCGGGCGATGCGCATGCCATGGTGCTTTCGGGCGCGGGCGCCGTCGTGAATTCGATCATCGGCCGCGGCGTGGGGCACCGCGACATCACCTCGCTTGCGATGATGGCAGCCGAATACGTCGCCATCGCGGTCAAGGCCGACTCGCCGATCGAGAGTGGGCGTCAGCTCATCGATATTCTGAAAAAGGATCCGGGCGCGGTCAGTTTTGGCATCGCCAACAGTCTCGGCAATGCCAATCACCAGGCGATCGCGCTCGCGCTGAAGTCACAGGGCATCCATCCAGGCAAGGCGCGCAATGTCGTGTTCCAGTCCGGTGCGAACGCGATGACGGCGCTTCTGGGCGGACACGTGCAGGTCGTGCCCGCTTCGGTGGGACTGTGGGTGAACCCGGTGAAGGCCGGTCAGGTGAAGTTGATCGCGGTCAGCGCCCCGCGCCGGCTTGCAGGCGAGATGGCCACCGTGCCGACGTGGCGCGAGCAGGGAGTCGATGCCGTCGTCTCGGTGTGGCGCATGATGACCGCGCCGCCGGGACTGACGCCCGCCCAACTCACCTACTGGCAGCAGGCGCTCAGGAAGACCACCGAGACGCCGGAGTGGAAGCGCGATCTCCAGCGCAACTACCAGAGCGATGAGTTTGTCGCCGGGCCGGAATTCGAGCGCGCGATCGGCGAGCTCCATGCACAGCTCAAGGGTTTGCTGACCGATCTCGAGCTGGCGAAAGGCGACAGCCGCTAACGCGCGTTTGTGTCAACGCGCGAGCGGGTCCGGCCGCAACTGGAAGCGCACCACCTTGGGCCGGTTGCTGGTGCCGCCCTCGTTATGAAAGATGGTACGGGTGGATTCGGTCGCCCACAGCGATCGCCCTTTCCAGCCGCCATCGGGGTCGTCGATGCGCCCTTCGGCCCACTTCGCGAAAAAACCGAGCGGGTAGGGCACGCGCAACGTGATGAACTTTCCGTTCACCAGCGCGAAGTACGAATCGCTCATGTTGCCGGTCGCGATCGGAACGTTCGCGCCCAGTCCCAGCGTGTTGAACTGATCCACCCATGTGTAGTAGCTCGCTTCCGCGCTGCCGTCGTCTTTGACGTCGCGGAACTGCGGACCGGGAAAGCGGTGTAGCGCCCAGCCTTCGGGACAGTGTTTGCCGGTCGCTTTGGGGCCATTGAGCGGCCCTTTGCACTTGCTGCGATCGAAACTCGCAAGATGCCCGCTCGCGAGGGATGCCCAGTACACCCCGTTGCGGTCTATATCGCCGCCGCGCGGGCCGTAGCCCGGGAAGGGCGGCTCGTACACCTCGGTGAGCGCAGTGTGCGTGGGGTCGTCGCCAGGGGCGACGCGAACGAGCCGTCCCGGGAAGCCGAGTTGCGTGCCCCAGATCGAGCCGTCTTTCGGATTGTAGGCAACGCTGTAGAGATTTGCCGCGATGCGCGTGTCCTGCGACGCGCTCGGCGTCTGCCCGGGCTCGACGTGCGGATCGCGCTTGCCGTTGCCGTTGGTGTCGAGCACGAACGGCGACCAGCCCTGCGCGCGCACTTCATCCCCCGTCTCCTCGAACATCTTGCGGTTGAGCCACCCGACTGCGCCGGGTCCCTGCACCCCGCTCGAAACCCAGGCCGTGTTGTTCGCGTCCTCCGCGAAGATCACATGGTGCGTCGGGAAGCACGTGCTGATCAGCGTGAACTTGCCGCTCGCCGGGTCGTACATCGAAAGATGGCGTCCCGAGGTCTGCAAGGGAAACACTTTTGCGGAGGGATGACTCGAGCCTTGCTTGCAGAAATCGGGATTGGCAGGAGGACGTATCCGTGCCGCGGCCCAGACGCGCCCTTTCTCGTCCATCATCTGGTTGTGGATGCTGGTCTGGCTGTCCCAGATCGGCTTCGGTCCCCAGTACGGCGAAGGGGCCATCGGGGCCGTCACGGATGAAGGCGTCTTTGGATCGCGTACGGGATGCTTGATCTGCGTCGCGGTATGCGTCCTGGGGTCGAGAACCGGGAAATAGTCGGTGCTTTCCTCGGGCGCGCCGTAGAGCTTGCCGTTCGCGTTCACCGTGGGTTTGCGCTTGTCCGTCGAGATGAGATCGTGCATGTAGCCGGTCGGCGTGCTCCACTCCCAGAACGTCAGCATCAGATTGCGTTCTGCGCCTTGCGGCCGTTCGGGTTTGGCGAAGGGCAATTCGCCGGTGGCGATGCGGTTGGTCCAGTCGGCGAAGTCCTCCAGAGCGCGATCGCGTTCCAGTTCATTGAGACGAGCGATCATGATGTTCATCGCCTGCCCGGACGCGATGCGCCGCGCCCAGGCTTCGGTCGGTTTCATGTGCGCGAAGTCTTTCGGCATCGTCCGCGACCCTTTGGTCCCGAGCGCGTGGCACGACATGCACCCCGTCGTTTTCATCACGTTGAGCCATT
The DNA here is from genome assembly GCA_052386775.1 of Betaproteobacteria bacterium. Classification (GTDB taxonomy): domain Bacteria; phylum Pseudomonadota; class Gammaproteobacteria; order Burkholderiales; family SG8-41; genus DSOT01. Next base: position 9,015 of record JBQTJV010000217.1, on the reverse strand, counting down.
CGGGCTGGCTTTTTCTCGGGCCGAGCGGAAACGCGTTCGCCGGTGGTATCCGCAGCATGGAGTACCAGTAGATTGCAGGATAGTACTCCGCTGCCGCGGCGGCATTGGGCGCGATCACCGCCTTGAGGTCGAGCGCCTGTCCGGGGCTTGCCTGCACCTTGGGAGAATCGACGAGCCCGTAGCCACGCACCCAGACGTCATAGCGCGCCTTGGGCAGATCCGGCATGAGATAGCGGCCACGATCGTCCGTCACCACGATGCGCGCGAACCGGGTCGGCAAATCGCGCGTCTCGGCGATGACCCAGACGCCCGCTTCCGGCCCGTTGGCACTGGTGACGACGCCACCCAGTTCGTTGGCCCGGACGCTTGGCGCGCCGTACTCGCCACCCGACTGACCGGCGCAGGCCCCCAACAACGCAGCGCACGCCAGCGCCGCGATCAGCGATTTCAAATACCGTGACGCCTTCACAAGACCTCCTTGCGATCGGTCGGCGCCACACTCGCCTGGTTAAACAAGTCCTGTTGTTTTTTTTTGGCTACTTCAAAACCGTCCACGGCCTGCTTTTATCCAGAGCATACTTCTTTACCGCCTTCTCGTCGAAGTCGAAGCCGAGCCCCGGGGTCTGGTGCAGAATCAGGTTGCCGTTCTTGTGGGCAAGCTGCCTGTCGATCAGCCGCCTGAAATTGAGCACCTGGTCGTCCGGGAAAAATTCCACATAGCGCGCGTTGGGCGTGGCGGCGACGAGCGGCGCGTGCGCATCGTGAAACCAGTGCGGGCACATCGTGACGCCGTACGAGGCAGCCGTCGCCGCGATCCGCCGCCATTCGGTGATGCCGCCGCACACACAGGCGTCGGTCTGCAGGATCTCCGCGCCGCGTTTGTCGAGCAGCTCCTTGTGGTACCAGCGGCCATAAGCGATCTCGCCGGTCGCCACGGTGATCGGCGTCAGTTCCGCCAGCTTGGCGTGCCCGTCGATGTCGTCGGGACCGAACGGCTCCTCGATCCAGTACGGGTCATACGGCTCGTAGCGCTTCATGTACGTCATCGCAGTCGGCACGTCGGACCAGGCATTGTTCGCGTCCAAGGTGAGCACGATGTCCGGGCCGACCGCCGCACGCGCCGCTTTCACGCGCGCTTCCTCCTCGCGCGGCGTGAGCCGGCCCACTTTCATCTTCACCGCCCTGAAGCCGGCTTTGACGTACGACGCCATTTCGTCGCCGAGTTTTTTCGGCGTCTTGCCGTCCAGGTAGTAGCCGCCACTCGCATACGCGGGCACTTCGTTCATGACGAAGGCACCGAGATACTGGTGCAGCGGCAGCTTTGCCGTGCGCGCGTTGAGATCCCACAGCGCGATGTCGAGGATGCTGAGGGCGCGCATGACGCTCCCCGAACGACCTTGCAGCAGTGACTCCTGGTACATGTCGTGCCACAGTCCCTCGATGCGCAGCGAGTTCTCTCCGATCAGCTTCCTGGCGAACAACTCTTCTACCGCCACCCTGGCGATGTTGCCGCCGGCGCTGCCTACATAGCAAAAGCCGATGCCCTCGACACCCTCGCTGGAGCGCACCTTCACCAGGCAGTAATCGCGCGCGCTGACCGTGCGCGTGGCGAATGAGGTGACGACATCGAGCGGCACGCGTGCCACGCAGACTGAAACGGATTGGATTTTCGGCATGTTGTTGGTCTCTCCGGGCGGGGAAATCCATAATAATGCCACTGTTTTTTGCGCGAAAGTTGGCCGTGCACTGAAACCGGAGCCGGTTGACCCCGGCGCCGCAACCTCACTAAACTGCCGTTCGCTTCGCAACTCATTCCAGACTACCGAAGGAGGAAACCATGCGTAAATTCGTCTTCGCGCTCGCGCTCGCCTCGCTGTTCGCGATGCCGGCCGCAGCGCAGGAAAAGATCAACCTGTCGATCGCCACCGGCGGTACCGGGGGGGTCTATTATCCCCTCGGCGGCGGCATGGCGAACCTGCTGTCCAAGTACGTGCCGGGCATGCAGGCGACCGCGGAAGTGACCGGCGGCTCGGTCGATAACCTGCGCCTGATCGGCACCGGCAAGCCGTACATCGCGCTGGCGATGGCCGACGCCAGCCAGGACGCGTATCGCGGCGAAGACAAGTTCAAGGGCAACAAGGTGCCGTTGCGCACCCTGATGATCCTCTATACCAACATCATGCACGTGGTGACGGTGGAGGGCACCGGCATCAGCACCATGAAGGATCTGAAGGGCAAGCGCGTCTCGACCGGGTCGCCGGGCAGCGCCACGGAGGTGATGGCTTTTCGTCTCATCGAAGCAGCCGGTCTCGACAAGGACCGCGACATGCGGCGCGAACGCCTGGGCGTCTCCGAATCGGCGAACGCGATGAAGGACAGGAAGATCGATGCCTTCTTCTTTGTCGTGGGCCTGCCGACCTCGTCCGTGACCGATCTCGCTTCGACGCCTGGCATCAAGATCAAATTCATTGATCATGCCAACCTCGTGCCGGCGATGAACAAGAAGTACGACAACCTTTATGTCGAAGACGTGATTCCCAAGGCCACCTACGCCGGCATGGCAGCGGACAACAAGGCCGCGGCGGTTGCGAATATCCTGGTCACGCACGAAAAGATGAGCGACGAGACGGCCTACAACATCGTGAAGACGATCTTCGACAAACGCCCGGACCTGATCAACGTTCATAAGACCGCGGCCGACATCAAGCTCGAGAACCAGAAGGCTTCGGCTTCGCCGGTGCCTTTTCATCCTGGCGCGATCAAGTATTTCAAGGAGAAAGGCGTAAAGCTGAACTGACGAGCGCACTGCCCGTCATTCCGAAACCCCGTCGCAATGGCGGGGTTTTTTCTTGAACTCGCAGCCGCGGCGGTGCCAGACCGCGTGCTAAGATGGCGCCGCACGACGCGAACGCAAAGCGCGAATAAAGGGGAGTTCGTGGCAGACGGGCAAGCCCAACCGCTGCAGGAGGAAGCACTCAGCGCGGAGGCGCGACAGCGCGTCGAAGCGCTGATCGAGGAGGAAGAGGGCGTACACAACCGCTATGTCGGCGCCCTCGGCGTGATGCTGACGGCGCTGGCGGTGGTGATGTCGCTGTTTCACCTCTACGCGGCGGTGGAAATCGTGCCGGCGTACATCCTGCGTCCGGTGCATGTAGCTTTCGCGCTCGGGCTCGTGTTCCTGCTGTTTCCGGCTGCCAGGCGTTTCCGCCATCGCCTCATGTGGTGGGACGTGATCTTTGCGCTGATTGCCGTGGCGATCGTCGGCTACATCCTTTACTGGGGCGACTTGCTCGGCGACCGGGCCACCGTGCCGACGCTGCTCGACCAGGTGGTCGGCGTGGCGCTGATCGTGCTGATCCTGGAGGGAAACCGCCGCAGCTCGACGTGGATCCTGCCCTTCATCGTTCTGCTCTTCATCGCCTACGCGATGTCCGGCCCCTATCTGCCGGCGCCCTGGACGCACAAGGGCTACGACATCGCCCGCCTCACCGGCTCGCTCTACATGACGCTGGAGGGCATATTCGGCGTCGCGATCGACGTGTCCTCGACGCTCATCATCCTCTTCACCATTTTTGGCGCGTTTCTGCAGTATTCCGGCGCGGGAAAGTTTTTCATCGATTTCTCGTTCTCGGCGATGGGCGGCAAGCCCTCGAGCGCGGGACGTGCCGTCGTGCTGGGATCGTTTCTGCTGGGCGGGCCGTCGGGATCCGGTGTGGCCACCACCGTGACCATCGGCTCGGTCGCTTATCCGCTGCTCGCGAAATCGGGCTACAGCAAGGAAGCGGCAGGCGGGCTGTTCGCTGCCGGCGGTCTCGGCGCGATTATTTCACCGCCGGTGCTGGGCGCGGCCGCGTTTCTGATCGCCGAATTCCTCAGGATTTCGTATCTGGACGTCATCCTGATGGCCACCATCCCGACCTTACTGTTCTATCTCGCCATCTTCATCATGGTCGAAATCGACGCGCGCAAGTTTGCGATGCACGTGGTGCTGGAGCGCCAGCACCGCGCCGTCGATCTCGCGCGCCGCTACTGGTTCCATTTCGTTTCCCTGGTGGCGATCGTCGTCTTCATGCTGATGGGCTATTCCCCGGTGCTTTCGGTGTTCTGGGCCACGATCACGACCGCGGTGCTCTCGTTCTTTCAGCGCGACACCGCCATCGTCCCCTACGAGTGGTTTCGCGGACGACTGCCCTGGCTGAGAGGATTCTGGGAATCGGGACTGGTGAAGGCGCTCGAAGGCGGATCGGTCGGCGTGCTGGGCGTTGCGATGACCTGCGCATCGGCCGGCATCATCGTCGGTGTGGTCACGCTTACCGGACTGGGGCTCAAATTCAGCTCGATCGTGCTCGCGTACGCCGATTCGGGCGCGCAATCGCTGGTGAACGTGTGGGCCTTTTTCGGCGCGGAGCGCACGCCCGAGCTGCTGCACGACATGAAACTGCTGCTGACGGCGTTCTATACCGCGCTGATCGTCTGGATCGTGGGGCTCGCCGTGCCGGTCACCGCCTCGTACATCATCTGCGCGGTGATCGCCGCGCCGGCGCTCATCGCGCTCAAGGTGCCCGACTTCGCGGCGCACATGTTCATCTTCTACTACGCCGTGCTGTCCGAAGTGTCTCCGCCTACCGCGCTCTCGCCGTTCGCCGCAGCCGCGATCACCGGCGGCGGACCCTATCGCACCACGTTGCAGTGCTGGAAGTACACGGCGCCGGCCTTCCTCGTGCCTTTCATGTTCGTGCTGGATCCCGCGGGCACTGGCTTGCTGCTCACCGGCTCGTTCAAGAATCTTGCGAATGCCGACTGGGCATCGATCGCGCTGGTCACGGGAACGGCGGCGGTCGGCATCGCGGCGCTGGCGGGCGGGCTGCAGGGCTGGCTGCTGCGCAAGTGCAGTGTGCTCGAACGGTGGATGCTGATCATCGCGGGGCTGATGCTGGTGTATCCCCGCGCGATGTTCGACTATATCGGCATCGGGCTGGTCGTGGGGGTGATCCTGCTGCAGAAACTGCGTCAGGCGCAATTGCGGGCCGCACCCGGGTGACGCGAGTGAAGTAGGGCCATGCTCGAGACTTATCAGGCGCGCTATGCGGCACCGTTCGCCGTGCTCGGCATTCGCGCCGTGCACGGTACCCTGCAAGGCATCGACTATCTGCCGCGCGGCGCCGCGACGCTCGCGCCGCTCAACGGCACGGCGGAGCAGGTGTGTCGCCAGATCGAACGCTATCTCGACGATCCGGAATTTCGCTTCAGCGTGCCGTTCTTTTTCCAGGGCACGCCTTTCCAGTGCAAGGTGTGGCGCGCAATCTGCCGCATCCCGAGCGGCAAAACGGCCTCGTATATGGCGCTGGCGCGCGCACTCAAGACGGCGCCGCGTCCGGTGGGCGGCGCCTGCGGAGCGAACCGCATTCCGCTGGTGATACCCTGCCATCGCGTCGTAGGGAGCACCGGGCTGGGCGGCTTCATGAATGCGAAAAGCGGCTCGCCCATCACCATCAAGAAGTGGCTGCTCGCGCATGAGCGCATCGAATTCGAGCCTGCTTGACGAGTTCTGCGATGCGTTGTGGCTCGAGGACGGGCTCGCGCGCAATACGCTCGACAGCTACCGTCGCGATCTCGTGAAGTTCGGACGGTGGCTCGAGACGAAGCACGAGCGCCCGCTGCTCGCGGCAAGTCGCGCGGATCTCCTCGGCTTCCTCGCGCATGAGGTGCAGCGCAGAGCCAAGGCGACGACGGCGAGCCGGGAGCTTTCCAGTCTCAAGCGGTTCTATCGCTACCAGGTGCGGCAGGGAAAGATCAGGGCCGATCCGACGCTCAACATCGAGGCGCCCAAACTGCCCCGCCCGCTGCCCAAGAGCCTGACCGAGCAGGACGTCGAAACGTTGCTCGGCGCGCCGCGGGTGGAGGAAGCGCTGGGGCTGCGCGATCGCGCGATGCTGGAAACGCTTTACGCGAGCGGGCTGCGCGTCTCTGAACTGGTCGGCCTCAAGGTGGCGCAGGTCAGTCAGGACATGGGCGTGGTGCGCGTCATCGGCAAGGGCTCGAAAGAGCGCCTGGTGCCGCTCGGAGAGGAAGCGCTCTCCTGGATCCGGCGCTACATGAACGAAGGGCGCCCGGCGTTGCTGGCGGGGCGCACGAGTGAGGCGCTCTTCGTAACCGCACGCGGCGACGCCATGACGAGACAGGCCTTCTGGTATCTCATCAAGCGCTACGCGCTACAGGCCGGGGTGGCAAAGCCGCTGTCGCCGCATACGCTGCGCCATGCTTTCGCGACGCATCTTCTCAACCACGGGGCGGACTTGAGGGTGGTGCAGCTCTTGCTCGGGCACTCGGACATTTCCACCACGCAGATCTACACCCACGTCGCCCGGGAGCGCCTGAAGCGGCTGCACGCCCGGCACCATCCGCGCGGCTAGCTCCTGAGACCGCGCTCGATGGTGACGCCGAGCTGCTTGACGTTGCGCAGCGCGCCGATCTTGTTGACGCTCACCTTCACCCATGGCGCCCGGAATTCGGACAGGATCAACTGGGCGACGTGCTCGGACAGGCGTTCGAGCAGCAGAAATTGCTGCGTGCGCAATGACTCCTCGATCCGGGAGACGACCTTCGAGTAGTCGATGGTCTCCCCGATGCGGTCGGTCCGCGGCCCTTCCTTTTCCGGAATCGCGATGTCGATATTGAACTGAATCGTCTGGGGAACGCGCTTTTCCCACTCGTGAATGCCGATCAGGATGTTGAGCCTGAAGTCGCGGATGAAGATGGTGTCCATGGCACGGGAGGGCGGAGAACGGCGCAGCGCGCAACGTCGGTTGATGATGCGTTTCGGATAGAATTGAAGCACATTCTATGTGAAATCCCATGGGCATCACAGTTTTTGCCGTGCTCGGCTATGTGCTGGGTTCGATCTCGTTTGCAGTGCTGGTGAGCCATGCGTACGCGCTTCCCGATCCGCGCACGTATGGGTCGGGCAACCCCGGCGCGACGAACGTGCTGCGCACCGGCCGCAAGGTGGCGGCGGCGTTGACGCTACTCGGCGATGGTGCCAAGGGCTGGCTCGCGGTCTTTCTCGCGCAGCATTTCGCGGCGCCCGCGGTGGCGGAGGCGGCGATGGCCGGTGCAGCCGCGGCTGCCGTGGTGGGTCACATGTACCCGCTCTTTCATCGTTTCCAGGGCGGGAAAGGCGTCTCCACGGCGCTCGGTGTCCTGATCGGGCTCAACGTGTATCTGGCCGCGGGCACCGCGGCGACCTGGATCGTCATGGCCCTCTTTTTCCGCATCTCCTCGCTGGCCGCGCTGGTGTCGTCTATCTTTGCACCCTTTTTTGCGCTGATCCTCTACAACGCGCACCATCCTTACTTCTGGAGCGTGGCATTGATTTCCGTGCTGCTCATCTGGCGTCACAAGTCGAACATTCAAAACCTGCTGGCGGGCAAAGAGAGCCGGCTGGGCAGCGGCGCCTCGCGCAATGGCGATTAGACCGCCGCTGCTCGATTCATCGCCAGCATGAAAACCGGCATTGCTCAGGGCGCGCTGCACGAGATCGCGGCGGCCGGAACCAAATATCGCTACTGGAGCCTGCCCGCCGCGGGTACGGCGGATGCCGCACTGGCCGATCTTGCGCGACTGCCTTTTTCGTTGCGCATCCTCGCCGAAAACCTGCTCCGCCATGCCGACGCGCCCGACGTCGCGCCGGACATGCTGAAGGCGCTCGCTGCGGGGGAGCGCGGTTTCGAAGTCCCGTTCCGCCCCGCCCGTGTTTTGCTGCAGGACCTGCTCGGGGTGCCGGTGATGGTGGATTTCGCGGCGCTGCGCGAAGCGATCGCGACAGCGGGCGGCGATCCGATGGAGGTCAACCCGCGGATCCCGGTCGATTTCGTCATCGATCACTCCATCATCGCTGATGTTGCCGGGACGGCCGATGCGCAGGCGCGCAACGTCGCGCTCGAGTATGCCCGCAACCGCGAGCGCTTCGAATTTCTGGCGTGGTGCCAGCGCGCGTTCCGCAATTTCCGCGTGGTGCCGCCCGACAGCGGCATCGTGCATCAGATCAACGTCGAGCGCCTGGCGCGCGTGGTATGGAGCGACCGGCGCGACGGCGTGACGATCGCCTGTCCCGATACCATGGTCTGCAATGACAGCCACAGCACCATGGTGAACGGCATAGGCGTGCTCGGATGGGGCGTCGGCGGCATCGAGGCGGAAGCCGCGATGCTGGGCAGGGCGCTGATGCTCCGCGTTCCGGAAGTCCTCGGCGTGCGCGTGACGGGCGAGATGCCGGCCGGGGCCACCGCGACCGACCTCGTGCTGACGATCACCGAGCACCTTCGCCGTATCGGCGTCGTCGGCAAATTCGTGGAGTTCCATGGCGCCGGCCTGGACGCTTTGCCCGTCGCCGATCGCGCCACGATCGCCAACATGGCGCCCGAGTTTGGTGCGACCTGCGTTTACTTTCCGGTGGACCAGAAATGCGTCGACTATCTCGCCTTCACCGGGCGCAGCCCGCAGGACGTGGCGCTGGTGAAAGCCTACATGCAGGCGCAAGGTCTGTGGCGCGATGCGACGACACCCGCACCGCGCTTCGAGGCGGAAGTCGAGGTGGACCTCGCGCGCATCGAGCGCTGCCTGGCCGGACCCCGCCGGCCGCAGGAACGCGTGCCGCTCGGTGAAGTCGCGCGCCGGTTCGCCGCGGAGATCCCGGCGCTCGTGCGCCACGGCCGAACGCAGGAGGCCGTTCGGGCGCCGGTCGCGGAACGCAGCTTTACGCTGGGCGACGGCGATGTCGTGATCGCGGCGATTACGAGCTGCACCAACACCTCCAATCCGGCGAACATGGTGGCGGCCGGCTTGCTGGCGCGCAACGCGGTCGCCCGCGGACTGTCGTCGCAACCCTGGGTCAAGACATCGCTGGCGCCCGGCTCGAAAGCGGTGATGGACTATCTGCAGCGCGCGGAACTGGATACCGCGTTGGCGGCGCTGGGCTTTCACCTCGTCGGCTACGGGTGCACCACGTGCAACGGC
>JBQTJV010000216.1:0-12671 GCA_052386775.1 Betaproteobacteria bacterium | reverse complement strand
GCGCTGTGCTAAACTCCGCGCTCGCCACGCGCCCGTAGCTCAGTTGGATAGAGTGTCGGTCTCCGAAGCCGAAGGTCGTGGGTTCGACTCCCGCCGGGCGCGCCACCCATTCAAAACGCTACGCCCGCGTAGCGTTGTTCCGGGTCGCTGCCAGTGCACACGGCAGCAATTGAAGGCCCCGAGGGTTTCCTGCAAAAGAAAAATATCCGGCGCTTTCGCGATTGCGGATATCAGCGCAGCGAATCCGCATTCTTCTTGCGTAGGAGCGCAGCCTTGGCTTTGCGGCGCGCGGTGCGCTCGATGATCTGCTGCGGTGTCAGTGTCGGTAGGGCCTCGGGGACGACATCGAGTGCTCTCGGCGCGTCCTTGATTTTCGTGCTCATGGGACATCTTCCTTTCGCGGGTTCGGCCAGAAATGCGGTCACGTCGGGCGACCTACCTGATCTTCGACACTAACACAGGCCCATGTGCCGTGCTCATTTATCGCAATGGGGCCGGGGAATGGAGCTTCCTGCGGAGAGGAAACCGGAACCGGCTTCTGCCAGTAGCGCAGAAACCGCAAGTTGTCTGACGCGCGCACCTTACCTCGCTCTTACTTGTCGGGCGCCTCGTACTTGATAGCCACGGTTTTCAGCGTAGAGGCCACGCCCCCCGGGAGCACGCGGTATTCGGGAAACGGGTACGGAAAAAAGTAGGGTGTGGGATAAAACGGTGAATAGTACGGCGTGAGGAACGGGTCATAGACCGCCATCGGCGGCACCGCTGTCTTATGGACCTCGACGCGGATCAGCGCGTCGGCCCCCAGCGCCTGGGCTTTCTCCCGTGCGTCCTGCCACAACTGTGCCTCGCTGTCTCCGATCATGCCGCGCGACTCCAGCAGCGCGATCTCGCGGTAGGGCCGCCGCGGTTTCTCTAACAGGATATCGACGCCAGGTGTCGGCGCGAACTTGAGTCCCGGCGACAGTAAAACGATCTCGGTTGAAACGGTCGCGCACCCTGCCATGAGCAGCGCGATGAGAACGGCCCCGATGAGGCTCGAGCAGCGGTGCATGTCCAGACTCCGGGATGTTAGAGTGCAGGCCGGGCAGTTAAGGTTCCTGCCGTGCATTCCTGCCGCCGTACGCGGGATAATGCCGGCTCGCAGCGACAACCCGATGCTGAAGACGACGCCTTTCCATCCGCGCACCGCATCGCTTTGCGTGAGCCACGCGTGGCGCCGCTGGGCGGGCTACGTGGTCGCCAGTTCTTACGAGCTCACCCACGAGCGCGAGTACCATGCGATACGCAGTTCGGCAGCCTTGATGGACATCACGCCGCTCTACAAGTATCTGGTGCGCGGCAAGGACGCGGCGCGACTTCTGGACCGTGTCGTTACGCGAGACGTGATGCGCGCGCAGCTCGGGCAGGTGCTCTATACACCGTGGTGTGACGCCACCGGCAAGGTTATGGACGATGGAACCGTCGCGCGGCTGGAAGAGGCGGTTTTCCGCATGACTTGCGCCGAACCGAATCTGCGCTGGCTGGAGGAGAATGCGAGGCGCCTCGAGGTGACGATCGAGGACGTGTCCGCTTCGACCGCCGCCCTTGCGCTGCAGGGGCCCGCCTCCCGCGCCATCCTGCAGCAGCTCGCCGATGTGGATCTGGGTGCCGTCCGCTATTTCGGTCTCGTCGCCGCCACACTCCGCGGCATACCCGTGGGCGTGAGCCGCACCGGATACACCGGCGACCTCGGCTACGAGTTGTGGTTCGATGCGAACCACGCGCTGCCCATCTGGGACGCGTTGATCGACGCGGGGACGGGGTATGGCATCACCCCTGCCGGGATGCTCGCACTCGACGTGGCGCGCATCGAAGCGGGACTGATGCTGATCGACGTCGATTACGTGCCGGCCAGAAAGGCGCTGATCGCGAGCCAGACTTCCTCACCGTTCGAGCTCGATCTGGGATGGGCGGTGAAACTCGACAAGGAGCACTTTATCGGCAAACCCGCGCTGGCGGCGGAGTCGCGCCAGGACCCGCAGTGGCGGTTCGTCGGCATCGAAATCGAGTGGGAGGCGCTCGAGGAACTCTACGCGACGGTCGGGCTGGCGCCGCAGCTCCCGCATGCCGCCTGGCGCGCGAGCGTGCCGCTTTACGCTGCCGGCAGTCAGGTCGGTTACGCCACGAGCGGCACGTGGTCGCCGCTGCTGAAAAGGTATATCGCCCTGGCGCACGTCGCTGCGCGCTGGGCCGCAAGTGGAACCGCGCTCGAAATGGAAATCACGGTCGAGCACCGGCGCAAGCGGACTCGGGCCGCGGTCGCGCACAAGCCGTTTTTCAATCCCGAGCGCAAGCGCCGCTAGCATGGCGCCCCGCTACGACATCATCGTCATTGGCGGCGGGCACAACGGCCTGGTGTGCGCGGCTTACCTCGCACGCGCCGGCCGCCGAACGCTCGTGCTCGAGCGCAACGAGCAGCTGGGCGGCGCCGCGGTGTCCGAGGAAGCGTTTCCCGGATTCAGGTTCTCCAAATTCTCTTACGTCGTGAGCCTGCTGCGTCCGGAGATCGTTCGCGATCTCGATCTGCCACGCCACGGACTGCATATTCTGCCCCTCGAAAGCACGCTGACGCCGTTGCCGAACGGCGACTATCTGGCGCAGTGGAATGACCATGATCAGAATCGCCGCGAGCTGGCGCGTCATTCGCTGCGCGATGCGGAGGCCTATGACGATTTCGGCCGGCTCATGCACGAGATGGCGCGCGCGGTCAAACCTTTCCTCAGCATGCCGGCGCCCGATCCGGTTTCGCTGAAGCCGCGCGACATGTTGAGAGTTGCCGGACTGGGGCGTTACTTTCGTTCGCTGGGCAGCGAGAAGTATCACGCGCTGTGGAAGCTGCTTACCATGAGTGCGGCGGACTACCTCGAGGAGTGGTTCGAGACTGAAGCGCTCAAGGCCACCAAGTCCGCCAGCGGCATCATCGGCACGATGCTCGGACCCCGTTCTCCGGGCACGGCGTACGTGCTGCTCCATCATTACATGGGCGAAATCGACGGCGTGTTTCGGGCGTGGGGCTTCGCCAAGGGCGGGAATGGTTCGGTGAGCGCGGCCATCGCCGGCGCTGCGCGCGCGGCGGGTGCTGAGCTTCGCACCAGTGCGCCCGTCGCGCACGTAATGGTTGCCAACGGACGCGCGACCGGCGTGGTACTCGAAAGCGGCGAGGAAATTCAAGCCGACATCGTTGTCTCGGGCGCCGATCCCCGGCGCACTTTCATGGGGCTGGTCGAACGCCGGCATCTGCCGGACGACTTCATCGCATCCATCGCGCGTTATCGCTTTCGCGGCGCTTCCGCGAAAGTCAATCTGGCGTTGAGCGAGCCGCCTAATTTCACCTGCCTGCCGGGCATCGGCCCGCACTTACGCGGCGCCATATCGATCAGTCCCAGCATCGACTACCTGGAACGTGCTTACGATGATGCCAAATACGGCGAGGTTTCGCGGCGGCCCTATCTCGACATCGTGATCCCGTCGATGATCGATCCGGGGATGGCGCCGCCGGGGAAGCATGTGATGTCGATCTTTGCGCAGTACGCGCCCTACGCTGTCAACGGCGGGTGGAGCGATGCCCGGCGCGAAGCGTTCGGTGATGCGGTGATCGACACGCTGGCGGAGTATGCGCCGAACCTCAAGTCGGCCATCCTCCATCGGCAGGTGATCACCCCGGCGGACATCGAGCGCATCGTCGGCTTGAGCGAAGGAAACATCTTCCAGGGTGAACTCAGCCTGCAGCAGATGTTTTTTCTGCGCCCGGTACCGCAGTGGTCGCGGTATGCCACCCCGGTGCGCAATCTCTACCAGTGCGGTTCGGGCACGCACCCCGGCGGCGGCGTCATGGGCGCCTCCGGCCGCCTGGCGGCGATGACCATATTGGGCAAGGCCGCATGAGCGTGACCGTGGTTATCGGCAGCGGCGCGAACGAGCTGGTCGCCGCGCATTATCTTGCGAAAGCGGGGCATGAGGTCCTCGTGCTTGCCCAGAACACGCCGACCGAGGATGCGCTGCTGGACAGCGGGTGGATCCCGCCGGGCATCATTCGCGACCTCGATCTGCAGAAAACATCCGACACGGCTGCCGCGTTATCGATTCGTCGACCGGACCCGTGGATGGTCGGCGTGCTGCCCGACGGCGAGCGACTCGAGTTGTGGAACGATCCGGCGCGGTGTGCCGAATCCATCCGCAGATTCAACCCGCGAGACGCTGGGCGCTGGCCCGACTTCTGTGCCCGCATGGCGCGCCTCGCGCGCGTGCTCGGGAAACTGTACCGTGCGCCTCCGCCCGATCTCATGACCGGCAATGCCGCCGAGCTGGCGCGGCTTGTCGGCCTTGCGTTCGCGATCCGGCGGCTGGGTCGTGAAGGCGTGGAGGACCTCATGCGCGTGCTGCCGATGCCGGTGGCCGATCTGCTCGACGATTGGTTCGAATGCGACGCGCTGAAAGGCATCCTCGGCGCAGCAGGCGTCATGCACTTGCGCCAGGGGCCGCGCTCGGGCGGGACGGCTTTCCGGCTGCTCCATCATCACGTGGGCAACACGCCCGGCGTGTTTCGTCCGCCGGTCTCCAACCTGCGCTCCGTTCTCGAAGCGCGGCGCGGCATTTCGCTGCGGCGGGAGGCCGCGGTGGTCCGCATCGCAGTGCGGGAAGAGCGCGTGGCGAGTGTGGTGCTCGCCAGTGGCGAGGAAATCGAGACCCCGCTCGTGCTCTGCGGTGCCGATCCGCGACGCACATTGCTCGGGTGGCTGGATACCGGATGGCTCAGTCCGGATTTCACGCGCGCGGTGCGACACGTTCGCAGCCGGGGCGTGGTGGCACGGGTCACGCTGAAACTGGAACGCGCGGCTGGCTTCAACACCTTGTGCATCGCGCCGTCACTGGACTACCTCGAACGCGGCTATGATGACGTCAAGTACGGCCGTGTTTCCAGAGAACCTTACCTTGAAGCGCGGGCAGGAGCTTCGGGTTCCGCGAATGGCGGTTCGACGGTGGACGTGGATATGCAGTACGTGCCTTATGCCTTGTCGGACGCGCCGTGGGATGAGGCGCAGCGCCGCGCGCTCGCCGAGCGCGCCGTGGCCCTGCTCGCGCAAGCCATCCCCGGCTTTGATCGCGCGGTGAAAACCAGCAGCGTACTTGCGCCACCCGATCTGGAAACGCGGTACGGATTTCCGCAGGGTCAGCCCCATCACGCGGAACTCACTCTCGATCAGGCATTATGGATGCGTCCGGTACCGGGATGGGCCTCGTATCGCACGCCGATACGCGGCCTGTACCTGTGCGGCCCCGGCACCCATCCGGGGGGGGCGATCGCGGGCGCTGCGGGGGCAAACGCAGCTCGGGTGGTAATGGCCGATCTGCGCCCGGGAAAAGGACGCTGAAATGCAAACCCGTCGATCGAGCTGTACTCGCCGCGTCGCGCATCTCGCCGTCGTTGCGCTGCTCGTCGTGTTCTGGGGCTGCAGCGAGACGGCGAAATTGCCCAAACTCGCGGCGGACGATGTCATCGTCGCGTTCGGTGACAGCCTGACCTACGGCACCGGCGCGAGTGAGCAGGAGAGCTACCCGGCGATACTGGGTCAGCTCATCGGGCGCGAGATCGTGCGCTCGGGCGTTCCGGGCGAAGTGACGGCACAGGGGCTGCAGCGCCTGGAATCGATCATCGAGGAACACCGACCGCGGCTCGTGATCGTATGCCTCGGCGGCAACGACATGCTGAAGCGGCTCAGCATGGCGGACACCCGGTCCAACCTGCGCGCCATCATCAAAATGCTGAAGGAGCGCGGCATCGCAGTGGTCCTGATCGGGGTGCCGCAGCCGGCGTTGCTGTCGAGTCCGCCGGACTTCTATCCCGAACTGGCGCGCGAGTTTGCCATCCCCTATGAAGGCGAGATTCTCAAGACCGTGCTCTATGCCGCCGAGATGAAGGCGGATCCGATCCACCCCAATGCGCGGGGCTACCGCAAGGTCGCGGAAGCGGTGGCGGCCCTGCTGCGCCAGGCGGGGGCTATTTGACCGGCTCGCGGTCGGCGGTGCGGTTCACGCTAACCATGTGCGCCGCCGAAGCGCTTTCGATGACCGGCTTCGCGGCGTACACCACGCTGCTTCCGGTTCTGCAGGGCGAATGGGGTCTCTCCAACTCGGAAGCCGGGCTGATCAGCGGCGTTTACTTCGCCGGCTACGTCGCGGCGACGCCGATTCTGACCAGCCTCACGGACCGTTTCGATTCGCGCTACATCTATGTGGGTGCGTGCCTGCTGTCCTGTCTCGGCGCGGCGGGATTCGTGCTGTTTGCCGGGGGCCTGTGGAGCGCGATGTTCTTTCAGTGCCTCATCGGCGCGGGGCTCGGGGGCAGCTACATGCCGGGCTTGAAAATGCTGGCCGATCAGCTCGAAGGCATGGGGCAGTCGCGTTCGGTTGGTTTTTATGCCGCCGGCTTTGGCATCGGCTCCTCGCTTTCCATTTTCGTGTGCGGCCTGATCGGCGCGGCGTACGGCTGGCAGTGGGCATTCGCCTACGGTGCCATCGGCCCGATGCTGGCGGCGGCCACGGTGGCCTTCGGCATGCCGCGCGGCCGGACGCGGGCGGCCGGCACCCCAGCGCCGGCGCTGCTCGATTTCCGGCCCGTACTGCGCAATCGCCGCGCGCTGCCGTTCATCGTCGGTTACTCGGCACACAACTATGAATTGTTCGGGCAGCGCTCGTGGATGGTGGCGTTCCTGGTCTATTGCGCGGCGCTGCAGCCGGCCGAGGCGCCGATGCTGATCAGTGCCGCCACCCTCGCCGCGGTGATCAATCTGCTCGGACCGGTGATGAGCGTGATCGGCAACGAACTCGCCATCCGGCACGGACGAACGCGCATCATCTTCACGTTCATGGGCGCTTCCGGGATGATGGCTTGCGTGCTCGGCTATTCCGCCCCGCTGCCGTGGACGGTGGTCTTTGTGTTGATGTGCGTGCACTACGGGCTGATGCTCGGTGATTCGGCCGCACTGACGTCCGGCGCCATCGCTTCCGCACCGCCCGATGAACGCGGGGTCACCATGGCGGTCTACTCGTTTTCGGGTTTCAGTGCCGCGTTCCTGGCGCCGCTGGTGTTCGGCGCGGTGCTCGATCTCGCGGGCGGCAACCGCAGCCTGATGGCATGGGGCCTCGGGTTCGCGAGCATCGGTATTTTCGGGGCGCTCGCTCCGCTGGCAAGGTGGGTGTATCTTCGGAGCCGTTGACGCAGCCGGGATCCGACAGGAGTCATTTCATATGGTCGACTTGGCCGAAGGCATACGGCGATTCGGTTTCCGGCGCTGGTACGAACGCCAGCTGATCGAAAGCCACGTTTATTTCGTTACCGCGTTTCTGAGCCTGATCGTGGTCGTCGCAGGCTTGGAGGGCTACAGCGCGACGGCGCAAGGCTCCACGCGCCTGCTGATGGTGGCGCTCGTCGCGGGCGGCGGGGTGTTGTGCGCGTGGGCGTTCCGGCGCTACCAGTTCATGCTGGGGCAAGCCGTTCGCGCGGCCGAGCATTCCACGTGCGGCAAGTGTTCAACCTACGGTGCGCTGGAGGTGGTGCGCTGGTCTACGGAAGGCAAACCCGAGCCGATGCTGACGGTGCGCTGTCGCAAGTGCGCGCACGAATGGCAGATCGGTTGAACGCAGAGTCAGGCGGGCCGCAGCGCCGGAATCACTTGCGGGGACCGGTGTAGAAATCGGGCCAGCGTTCCCGGACCGCCTCGGAATCGTCCTTGTAGACGTGACAGGCGTTGAGCTGATACGGCTTGCGGGTCGGCTTTCCGGCCGTGCGCGGCTCGCGGGCCCGCGTCGTGGCCTGGAACGCGGTGGTGCCGAGCGGCCCCAGGAGCTCCACCAGGTGCGTGCAGCCGCGCGTGCCGCCCAGCAACTCCAGCGTTTTGCGCCGCCAGCCGGGTCCGATGGTAAGCCCGATCAGCGCCTTGAACGCCGGGGCCACTGCACCACAGTGCGGGTAAGGACCCTCCTCGGTCGCGGCCTCGGCGTCGTGCACCTTCAGGTCGAGATCGATAGTGAGGCGCAGCCACATGTCGTGCACCGGTTGTCCCGGCTCGCGCTCGCGGCCGCCGTGGCGGCGCAGATGCGTGTAGGTTTTGGTGTCCACCAGATGCGCTTCGATGTCCCATAACCCGTCTTCGCGCTCGTAGCCGCGGCATTCGACGGTCCGGGTATGCATCAGCTTGCGCCGGGCAGGGTTGGTCAACGGCATGCCGACTCCGATGTGGTTGCAGCGTGTGGGTTCAAGACACCTGCGCCTTGGCCATGAGCGCACGCGCGGCGCGTGAATTCGTGGGGCGGCCCAGGATGGCGGAGATGTAGTTTCCCGCATCGATCAGCCTGCCGAGATTCACGCCGGTTTCGAGGCCGAGCCCGTTCATCAGGTAGACCACGTCTTCGGTGGCGACGTTACCGGTGGCCCCCTTCGCGTACGGGCAGCCGCCCAAGCCCGCTACGGAGCTGTCGAACGTCGCCACACCGCACTCCAGCGCGGCGTAGATGTTGGTCAGCGCCTGGCCGTAGGTATCGTGGAAGTGGCCGGCGAGCCGCGCGGCCGGTATGTAATTCATGACGGCTTCCAACACGGTGCGCGTCTGTCCCGCGGTGCCGACGCCGATGGTGTCGGCGATGGTGATCTCGTAGCACCCCATCTGATCGAGTTCACGGGCAACGCGCACGACGGCCTCCGGGGCTACGTCGCCTTCATAGGGACAGCCCAGGCAAACCGAGATGTCGCCGCGCACCTTGAGCCCGGCGGCGAGCGCCGCCTCGCACACGGCGCTGAACCGCGCGAGCCCTTCGGCGATCGAGCAGTTGGTGTTGCGCCGGGAAAAGCTTTCCGTCGCGGCGCCGAATACGACGACCTCCTCCGCACCCGCCGCGATCGCCGCATCCAGACCCTTGGCGTTGGGCACGAGAACAGGATAGGAGACGCCGGGCTTGCGCCTGATGCCGGCCATCACCTCGGCGTTGTCGGCCATCTGCGGCACCCACTTGGGCGATACGAACGCCGTTGCTTCGATGACAGGCAGACCGGCATCCTGCAGCCGGTGTATCAATTCGATCTTTACGGATGCAGGGACCGGCAGCGCTTCGTTCTGCAGTCCGTCGCGCGGACCGACTTCGACCAGCTTGACCTTGCGCGGCATCGACATCTATTTCGGCGCGTCCCGCGCGGCGGAAACGGCCCACGCCGGCTTGCGCTTCTCGAGGAAGGCGGACAATCCCTCCTGCGCTTCGGGGGTCGCGCGGATGGCAGCGATGCGCCGCGCCGTCTCTTCGATGATCTCCGGACCGATGGGCGAGTGCGCACTCACCGGGATGAGCTGCTTGATGGCGCGGATGGCGGCCGGTCCGCTGGTGCGCACATGATTCAGAATGCCGGCCACGGTCGCCTCGAGCTGCGGGTCGTCCACCGCCTGGTGCAGCAGCCCGATGCGCTGCGCTTCGAGGGCATCGAATTGCTCGCCGGTGATCATGTAACGGCGTGCCATGCGCTCGCCGATCGCGGCGATCACGTACGGGCTGATCATCGCCGGGATGACGCCGATCTTCACCTCGGACAGGCGAAAGCTCGCGCTCCGGGCCGCAACCGCGATGTCGCACGCCGCCACGAGTCCGCATCCGCCTCCCCGCACCGCGCCGTGAACACAGGCGAGCGTCGGCTTGCCGATGCAATAGAGCATGTGAAACATGCGGGCCGAGTGACGGGCCACGTCGATGTTCTGCGCAGCCGAGTAAGTGGCGCTTTTTTTCATGTGCTCGATGTCCGCGCCGGCGCAAAAGCTCCTGCCGGCCCCGCGCAGCACCAGCGCCCGTACCCGATCGTCGCCTGCCAGCCGCTCCAGCGCGACGGTGAGTGACTGCACCATCTCCGGGTCGAACGCGTTGTGCACCTCGGGTCGGTTGAGCGTGAGGTTGGCAATACCTGAGGAGTCGAGATCGACGATGACGCGATCGCTCATGGGGCTGTCCAGGAAACCGCAATATCGGCAGAGCGCGATTATACGCGCCGCGCGTTGCGACTCATGCGCTACATCCGGAATACGCCGAAAGCGGTTTTCTCGATCGGCGCATTGAGGCTGATCGACAGCGCGTGGGACAGCGTGGCGCGCGTATCCAAGGGATCGATCACGCCGTCGTCCCAGATTCGGGCGCTCGCGTACCACGCGCTGGACTGCTTCGCGTACTGATCCGTAATGGGCGCGCGAAAAGCGGTCTCTTCGTCGGCGCTCCATGATCTGCCCGCCGCCTCCAGCGTGTCGCGCCTGACCTGTGCGAGCACGTGGGCCGCCTGCTCGCCCCCCATGACGGCAATGCGCGCATTGGGCCAGGCCCACAAAAAGCGCGGGCCGAAAGCGCGGCCGCACATGCCATAGTTGCCGGCACCAAAGCTGCCGCCGATGATGACGGTGAACTTGGGCACTTTGGCGCACGCGACGGCGGTGACCATCTTCGCGCCGTCTTTGGCGATGCCGCCCGCCTCGTACTTGGCGCCGACCATGAACCCGCTGATGTTCTGCAGAAAGAGCAGCGGCAGGCCGCGCTGACAGCACAGCTCGATGAAGTGCGTGCCCTTGAGCGCCGACTCGGAAAACAGTATCCCGTTGTTCGCCACGATACCCACCGGAGAACCATCGAGGCGGGCGAATCCGCACACCAGCGTCCCGCCATAGCGGGCCTTGAATTCGTCGAACTCGCTGGCGTCGACCAGACGGGCAATGATCTCGCGGACGTCAAACGGCGTCCGCGGATTCGCCGGAATGACGCCATACAGCTCGGCGGGGTCGTAAGCCGGCGGCCGCGGCTCGCTGCGCTGCAGCGAGGCCTTCGCGGGGCGGTTCAGGTTTTTCATCGCGCGACGCGCGAGCTCGAGCGCGTGGCGGTCGTCCTCGGCAAGATGGTCGGCCACGCCGGATACCCGCGTGTGAAGGTCAGCACCTCCCAACTGCTCCGCCGTGACGCTTTCCCCGGTCGCCGCCCTGACCAGCGGCGGGCCCGCCAGAAATATCGTGCCCTGATTTTTCACGATGATCGTCTCGTCCGACATCGCGGGCACGTACGCTCCGCCGGCCGTACACGAGCCCATGACGACCGCGATCTGCGGGATACCCCGCGCCGACATGTTGGCCTGGTTGTAGAAGATCCGCCCGAAATGGTCGCGATCTGGGAACACCTCATCCTGGCTCGGCAGGTGCGCGCCGCCCGAGTCGACGAGGTAAATGCACGGCAACCGGTTCTCGAGCGCGATTTCCTGCGCGCGCAGGTGTTTTTTGACGGTCAGCGGGTAATACGTTCCGCCCTTGACGGTCGCATCGTTGGCAATGACCACGCAATCCTGACCGCACACCGTTCCGATGCCGGTGACGATGCCTGCGGCGGGCACCGGTTCGTCATACACGTCCCAGGCGGCAAGCGGCGAGAGTTCCAGCCACGAACCTCCCGCGTCGAGGAGCGCAGCGATGCGTGCTCGCACGGGCAGCTTGCCGCGCGCCCGATGTCGCATGTGCGCGGCCTCATCGCCGCCGCGTTGCACCACGGCCAACCGGCCGTTGAGTTCTTCCACCAGGCCCCGCATTGCCTGCGCCGCCTCTCGGAACTCCGCTGACTGAGGCTTGATCCGGGATGCGATAACGCTCATGGCGCTAGACGTTGCCCGATTGCGCTGCGATAAAGTTGCAGCATGTCGTCATCAAAACAGGCGAACACGATTTTGTGCAGCGAAGCGTGGATCGCCGCCGCCCGCATGCATTCGCCGACCGCGATCTTCACCGCGTCGGCCACGGGATAGCCATACGCGCCGCAACTGATCGCGGGAAAAGCGATCGTCTTTACGCCGTACTCGACCGCGAGCGCCAGGCTGGTGCGATAGCAGGACGCCAGCAGCACCGGTTCGCGCTGCCGCCCGCCCTGCCATACCGGTCCCACCGTATGGATGACATGGCGGGCAGGCAGACGATAACCCTTGGTGATGCGCGCCTCGCCGGTCGGGCATCCGCCTATCGAGCGGCACTCCACCAGCAACTCGGGGCCCGCGGCGCGATGGATCGCGCCATCGACGCCGCCACCGCCGAGCAGCGTGGTATTGGCCGCATTCACGATCGCGTCCACCTCCAGCGTGACGATGTTGGCCCGGAGCGCTTCGAGTCTTGAGTGCATGGCGATAGGGTCAGCCACCTACCAGCCGCCGGTAGCGAGCCACTTCTCCACCTGATCCAGCCGGTCGGCGCCCCAGAACGGCTCGCCGTCGATGACGACGTAGGGGGAGCCGAAAACGCCCCGCTCGATCGCCGCGTCGACTTCGATCCTGAGCCGTTCCTTGACCGCGGGATCGTTGAGCGCGGCGAGCACGGCGGCACGATCGTGCCCGAGCTTGGCCGCCACGTTCGCCGTCACTTCGGGGCTCGAGATATCGCGGTCTTCGGCGAAGTACGCATGGTAGAGCGCCTGCGCGAGTTTGATCGCGGCCGTGCGGTCTTTATCCGACAGCCAGTAGTACGCCCGGCTCGGCGCTTGGCCCGCGATGGGGAACTTGGCAGGAAACTTGAACGGAATGCCGAGCAGCCGTGCCGTGCGCCCCAGATCCTGCTTCGCGTAGCTGCCTTTCAACGGTATGGTCG
>JBQTJV010000215.1:0-2209 GCA_052386775.1 Betaproteobacteria bacterium | reverse complement strand
GCGCTCGCACGGCTGGACGCTGGATGGCGTTACGGTCCGCGAGCTCGTGCCGGACGGGCAGACGATGGAGCCCGACGAGCAATACACCGTCTTCCATCCCTCCGAGATCGAGCTGTTCGAGACCACCAAGAAGATCCTTGCCGATGTCGAGCGCAACCGGCCGACGCGCATCGTCTTTGATTCCCTTTCCGAGCTGCGGCTGCTCGCCGGCAACGCGCTGCGCTACCGGCGGCAGATCCTCGCGCTGAAGCATTTTTTCGCCGGGCGCCGCTGCACCGTGCTGATGCTGGACGACATGACCACCAGCGACCGCGATTTGCAGGTGCAGAGCATTTCGCATGGCGCGCTGCTGCTCGAGCAAAGCATCCCGGCGTTCGGCGTGCCGCGCCGGCGCTTGAGCGTGACCAAGTTCCGCGGCAGCGATTTTCGCGGCGGCTACCACGACTACACCATCCGGCGCGGTGGCATCGAAGTCTATCCGCGCCTGGTGGCGGCCGAGCATCGCGCCGAATCCAGCCGGGAGCGACTGAAGAGCGGAATCGCCCAGCTCGACGCGCTGTTCGGCGGCGGCCTGGAGCGCGGCACGAGCACGCTCATTCAGGGCGCCGCGGGAACCGGTAAATCGACCATCGCCGCCCTCTTCGCCGCGCGCGCCGCCGAGCGCGGCGAGCACAGCGCACTGTTTATCTTCGACGAGAGCGTGAATACGCTCTTCAGCCGCATGGAAGGTCTGAACACCAGCTTTAAGGCGCATGCGGAATCCGGTCGCATCGCTGTGCACCCGGTGGACCCCGCGGAGTTCGCGCCGGGTGAATTCGTGCATGCGATTCGCCGTGCAGTTGAAGAGCAGCGATCGAGCTTGGTGGTCATCGACAGCCTTAACGGGTTCCTCAATTCGATGCCGGACGAAAAGTTCCTGATCGTTCAGTTGCACGAGCTGCTGAGCTACCTCGGGCAAAAAGGCGTCGCTACCGTGCTGGTCGCCGCGCAGCATGGACTGATCGGCAGCCAGATTAGCGGGCCGATAGATGCGAGCTACCTCGCCGACTCGGTCGTGTTGCTGCGATACTTCGAGGCTGAAGGCGAAGTGAGGCAGGCGATCTCCGTGGTCAAGATGCGCGGCGGCGCACACGAGCGTACACTGCGCGAGTTCAGCATGAAAGGCAGCCGCATCAGCATCGGCGAGCCGCTTCGCGGCTATCGTGGCGTACTCTCCGGCATTCCAGAAAGCGTATCGAAGCTGTGACCGGACCGACGATCGAGCGCACGGAGCGCCGGGTACTGATACTTGCGCCCATGGGCAGGGACGGCGCGCTTATTGAAGCGATGCTGCGCGAGGCGGCGATTCCGTGTATCGCGTGCTCGAGCCTCGAAGGCCTGGCGCGCGAACTGGAGCAGGGTGGGGCTGTCATCCTGATCGCCGAGGAAGCATTGGCAACACGTGACGGCCAGCTGGAAGGTATTATCGCGCGGCAGCCGGCGTGGTCCGATCTTCCGGTCCTTCTGCTTACCCGGCCGGGTGCCGATTCCCCGACCGTGACGTGGGCGCTCAGTACGCTGGGAAACGTGACGCTCCTCGAGCGTCCGCTTCGCGTTGCTGCACTTGCCAGCACGGTGCGCAGCGCATTGCGCGCCCGCGAGCGTCAATACCAGACGCGGACTTATCTGCAGGAGCGCGAGCAGGCGGATCGGCGCAAGGACGAGTTTCTGGCAACGCTCGCCCACGAGCTTCGCAATCCGCTCGCCCCGATCCGCAACTCGGTGAGCCTGCTGCGTATGTCGGGTGCCGGCGCGACCGGCACCAATATCTGGGAGATGATGGACCGTCAGATAAACCACATGGTGCGCCTGGTCGATGATCTCATGGAAGTGTCCCGCATTACGCGGGGGAAGATCGAGTTGCGTCGAGATGCGTTGGAGCTTGGCGCGGTGATCGCTGCGGCCGTGGAAACCACCCAGCCGCTCATCGACGCCAAGAACCACAAGCTTACGGTGACGCTGCCGGAGCAGCCGCTCGTCGTGGAAGCCGACCCGGTACGCCTGGCGCAAGTTTTTTCGAATCTCCTTAACAACGCGGTGAAGTACACCAACGCGGGCGGCCGCATCGAGATCACCGCGCGGCGCGAGGATGGTGATGCTATTGTGACGGTGATCGATACGGGGATCGGCAACTCTGCCGCGGCGCTGCCCCACGTTTTCGACATGTTCG
>JBQTJV010000214.1:0-13030 GCA_052386775.1 Betaproteobacteria bacterium | reverse complement strand
TGGCCGTGATGAAGATGATCGGGATTTCCTGGCAGGGCGCCATCTTCTTGATCTGGGCGGCGGTCTCGAATCCGTCCATGACCGGCATGTGGACATCCATCAGTACCACGTCGATGTCCTGCCTCTGTTGCAGGATGGCGATCGCCTCGGCTCCCGAATGCGCCGGGATCAGGTTGAACTGGTGCTGCAGGACGACCTCCAGCGAAAGCAGATTCGTCGCCTGGTCGTCCACCGCCAGGATGGTAGGGTTGTCGTCAAACAATGGGGAGCTCATGGAGCGCATTCAGCTTTCTCAACAGCCTTTCTTCAGGAGTGCTGCGAGCCGGGCCTCGCTAAGGGGGTGGGACCGTCGCTTTCCCGCTTGCGTTCCGCTCTTTCGACAGAGTTCTTCCACTTCTTTGATTTAATATGCAGTATTTCCCGACCAGGTGAGCCCGTGGAAATTCCCTGCCCGCCGCCCATTGCCGATCCGAAGCGCCCCGAACTGCCGACTCCGACAGGCGCGTGCGACGCGCACTTCCACCTGTTCGGCCCGCGCGAAAGATTTCCTTACTCCGCGCAGCGTGCATATACCCCGGCGGACGCACCGCTGGAAGCGCTGCTCGCAATGCACGAACGCCTGGGCATCGCGCGCGGCGTGATCGTGCAGGGCAACGCGCACGGCACCGACAATGCCGTGCTGATCGATGCGCTGCGCCGTTTTCCGCAACGGCTCCGCGCCGTGGGAATCGTGAACGACGACGTGCGCACTGCGGAACTGAAGCGCATGGCGGACGCCGGTATCCGTGGACTGCGCTTCCATCACATGCCGAAAGGCCGTGGCTACAGCCCGCTGGGCCTGAAGACTTTTGCTGCGCTTGCCCCCCGCATGGCCGAATTCGGCCTGCACGCTCAATTCATGATGGACGTCAATTTTCTGGAGGATGCGGTGCCCTACTTCAGCGGATTGACGCTGCCCATCGTCCTCGATCACATGGGCAGCATCGATGCGGCGCTCGAGGTTGATCAACCGGGGTTTGAGCTGACCTGCCGGCTGCTTGCGCAAGGGAAACTGTGGGTGAAGGTGTCAGGCGCCTACCGCATCTCGAAGCGCTATCCCGACTATCCGGATGCGCGCCCGTTTCACGAAGCGCTGGTAAAAGCGAACCCCGAGCGGGTCGTGTGGGGCAGCGACTGGCCGCACCCGCGGCTTCAGGAACCGATGCCCGATGACGGGCACCTGCTCGATCTCTTCAACACCTGGACACCGGACGAAAGCCTGCGCCGAAAGATCCTGGTCGAGAATCCCACGCGCCTCTACGGATTCGAATAGAGCCAGGGGCGTTCGTTGCGGTAGGCTTCCTCGAAGCCTTCGATTCTTTCGGCGTACTGGCGGGTGCGCGCGATGTCGTCGAGCCCTTCCAGCAGGCATTTCTTGCGCACCGGATGGATGTCGAAGCGATGAACGACGCCATCGGCAGCGGTAACGGTCTGCGCCGCAAGGTCCACGCTCAGCGTCGCGCCCGGTCGTGAATTCAACTGCGCCCGGATGGCGGCGCATTCGGGGTCGCTCAACACGACGGGCAGCAGGCCGTTCTTGGCGCAGTTGTTGGCGTGAATGTCGCCAAAACTCGGTGCAATGACGCAGCGGATGCCGAATTCGTAGAGCGCATAGACCGCGCTCTCGCGCGAGGAGCCGCAGCCCCAGTTACGGTCGGCGACGATGATCTGCGCGCGGGAGAACGGTTCGCGGTTGAGGATGTGGTCCTTCGGCGTGCCGTCGAGCGCGAAGCGCCGGTCGTGGAACAGGATGCGCGCGTGCCCCGGCCCGCGCGGCACCTTGTTGAAGCGCGTGGGGCAGAGCTGGTTGGTGTCGACGTTCGGCTCGTCGATCGGCGCCGCAATCGCGGTGAGCTTTGTGAATGGCGTCATCGGGTTCCCTGCCGTTCATGTTTCGACGAACTCAACACGAACGGGTTACTTTTCAAAACACCGCTCGCCTGAGCTTGTTGAAGGGCAAAGGTGCCGAGCATCAACCTTTGCCCAACAGTTCGCGCACGTCAGTGAGGCGGCCGGTCAATGCCGCCGCTGCGGCCATCGACGGGCTGACGAGGTGCGTATGGCTCCCGGTTCCCTGACGCCCGCGGAAATTGCGGTTCGAGGTGGAGGCGCAGCGCTCGCCGGGTTTGAGCTGATCGCCGTTGATGGCGGTGCACAGCGAACAGCCCGGATCGCGCCACTCGAAACCGGCGTCCTTGAAAATGCGATCGAGCCCTTCCTGCTCCGCCTGCCGCTGCACCGCTCGCGATCCCGGCACGATCCACGCCGGCACACGCGTCCGTCCGCGCCGCGCCACCTCGGCCGCCGCACGCAGATCCTCGATGCGGCTGTTGGTGCACGAGCCGATGAAGACCCGGTCGATGGCGATGTCGGTGAAGGCCATGCCGGGCGCAAGGCCCTGATATTCGAGGGCTGCGGCGATTTCCGCGCGCTTGGTTTCATTCGGAGCGCGATCCGGATCGGGCGCGGTGCCGGTGATCGGCGACGCGTGCTCCGGACTCGTGCCCCAGGTCACCATCGGCGCGATATCGCTGCCTTCAAGGGCCACTTCCTGGTCGAAGGCGGCATCGGCATCGGACGGCACTGTCTTCCAGAACGCGAGCGCCTCCTCCCACGCCGGGCCGATCGGCGCGTAAGGCCGGCCTGCCATGTACTCGAAGGTCGTTTCATCGGGCGCCACCATGCCGGCGCGCGCCCCGCCTTCGATCGACATGTTGCACACCGTCATGCGCCCCTCCATGGTCATCGCCTTGATGGCCGGGCCGGCGTATTCGATGACATGCCCGACGCCGCCGCCCGCGCCGATCTTCGCGATGATGGCGAGTATCACGTCCTTCGGCGCCACGCCAAAGCCCAGCGCGCCGTTTATCGTGATCCGCATCGTCTTCGACGCACGCTGCCAGATCGTCTGCGTCGCCATGACATGCATCATCTCGGAGGCGCCGATGCCGAACGCGAGACACCCGAATGCACCGTGCGTCGAGGTGTGAGAATCCGCGCCGCAGATGAGCAGACCGGGCTGCGTGATCCCCTGCTCCGGCGGCACGATGTGAAGGATTCCCTGTCGCGGGTCGTCGATGCCGAACAGCGTAATGCCATGCTTCGCCGTGTTGGCGGCGAGCTTGAGCACCATGTTGCGGATTTCGGGTATCGCGATGCCGTCCACGCCCTTGTCCCGCCCGGTGGTCGGCACGTAGTGATCGTTGAACGCGAACACCTGGCGCGGCCGGGCGACCGTGCGCTGCTGGCTGTCGAGCTTCTCGAAGGCGTGCGAGGAACCCTCGTGGATCAGCGCCCGATCCACGTGCAGCAGCAGTTCGCCGTCTTCTTCCGCGATGACATGCCTGCGCCAGATCTTTTCGAACATCGTCGATGCCGCCATGTCTTACAACCCCGCGATATTGTCCGGACTCGCCTTGAGTTCGCCGCGCTCGACCTTGCGCACGATCTCGTTCATCCTGGCGTGGGTATGCGCCGGCACGCCAATCTCTTCACCCTTGGCGAAGACGTAACCGTTGATGAAGTCGGTCTCGGTGCGACGCCCCTTGGCGATATCCTGCGCCATCGACGGCCGCTGCTCGTCCGAGCGCTTCTTCGATGCCTCAAGGAGGATGTCCACGATCTCCGCAAGCGCGTCGCGATTGCCCTCGCCGGCGCGCGCCAGCGTCTCCGGTTCCATGCCGAGCATGCGTTCCAGTTGGAAGCCGTGGGCCTGGCCCACGCGCACGGCTTGCGACCCCAGCCGGATCGACAGCCAGCGCGGCCCCTCGGCCGTGTCCCGTGCATTGCCGTTGAGGCCGCTCGCCGCGGAGAGGCCGTTGCGCATCGAGTTGACCACGAGCTTCGACCAGCGCTCGCCCCAGAGATTGGTGGTGACCTTGGAGCTGTCGGCGGCTTTCAGCATCTCCGCGATTTCCTGTGCGCGCTTCGTGACGCGGCCGTGGACTTCGCCGACGCGAAATACGATGTGCTTCTCGCCGCCGATCGGCACGGTGCGCTTGATATGCCCCGGTGCATACAGCTCCGCGGCCACCAGGCTCGCGATGCAGCCGAGCGTCTTGCCCCAACCCACGATGGCGGCGATGCGCTCCTCGTTGATGCAATTCTGCAGCGAAACCACGAACCCGTCCGGCGCGAGATAGGGCCGGATCATGTGCGTCGCCCACTCGGTGTCGTAGGACTTCATGCACATGAAGGCGATATCGATCGGCCGGTCCTTGATCAGGCTCTGCACCTCGCAGAGGTGCAGAGCCTTGACTGGAATGGAATGCGTCTCCTCGGGCGTGAGCCCGGAGAGCTGCAGTCCGTGCGCGCGCATGTATTCGACGTGCTCCGGCCACGGATCGATGAACGTCACGTCATGACCGGCGCGGGTCAGGTGCCCGCCGGCGTAGCCGCCGATCGCGCCGGCGCCCACCACTACGATTTTCTTGCCCATCAGGCTTTCAGCTTTTCGATGATGGCGGCCGCCATGCGCTGCGTGCCGGCCTCGCCGCCGAGATCGCGCGTCACGTCGCGCTTCTCCTTGAGCACTTCCTTGAGCGCGTTCTCGATGCGATCCGCCGCCTTGCCCTGGTCGATGTGCCGCAACAGCATCACCGCCGACAGGATCATCGCCATGGGATTGGCTTCGTCCTTGCCGGCAATGTCGGGCGCCGTGCCGTGCACCGCCTCGAACGTCGCGCAATTGGTCCCGATATTGGCGCCGGGAGCAACCCCCAGGCCGCCGGCAAGGCCGGCCGCCAGATCGGAAACGATGTCGCCGTACAGATTGGGCAGCAGGAGGCCGTCGAAGGTCTCGGGCTTCATCACGAGTTCCATGCACAGCGCATCGACGACCCGCTGGTTGACCAGGATATCGGGGTACGCTTTCGCCGTCTCCTGCGCGGTCTTGAGGAACAGGCCGTCCGTCATTTTCATGACGTTTGCCTTGTGGCCTATCGTGAGTTTGTGCCGCCCGAGCTTGCGCATGTATTCGAGCGCGAAGCGCGCCACGCGCTCGCTTGCGCGCAGAGAAATGATCTTGATTGCCTCGGCGGTCCCTTCGTCCAGCATGCGCTCGGCCCCGACGTAGAGATCCTCGCTGTTTTCGCGGAAGATGATGAGATCGACGTGCTCGAAGCGTGACTCGACGCCCGGGTAGCGTTTGATGGGGCGCACGTTGACGAACAGCCCCAGTTCCTTGCGCAGCGCTATGGTGATGCTCGCGTAACTGCGTTTCTCCAGCACACCGCTGGCGTCCCTGCGCTGGATGTGCACGCGGTAATCGCCGCCGAATGGCGTGGCAGTCGGACCCTTGAGCGCGACATGGTTCGCGCCGATGGAGTCGAAAACGGCAGCCGGCAGCGGCGTGCCGAGTTCGCGCTCGGCACGCTGCCCGGCGAGCACCTCCTCGAACTCGACCTGCGCGCCCGATGCGAGCACGATGTCGCAGGCGGCGCGGGTGACTTCGGGGCCGATACCATCGCCCGGTATGAGCGTTATACGATGCACTTCAGACCTTCAAGAAAACCTTAAGCCGCGTCCTCGGATTGCCTCAGCGCCTTCAGCCGCGGCAGGATGAACGGCAGCGCAATCGATATTACGGTGAACACCAGCAACGTCACGGTGATGGTGCTGCCCACGAATATCTTGGGATTGCCGCCCGAAATGGTCATCGCCTGGCGGAACGACTGCTCCATGATACCCCCCAGCACCAGCGATAGCACCAGCGGCGCCACCGGAATATCGACCTTGTCGAAAATATAGCCGACCACGCCGAAGAACAGCAGCAGGTAGAGGTCGAGCGTGCTGCCGTTGATCGCGAAGCTGCC
This sequence comes from Betaproteobacteria bacterium, assembly GCA_052386775.1. GTDB lineage: Bacteria > Pseudomonadota > Gammaproteobacteria > Burkholderiales > SG8-41 > DSOT01. The sequence goes on along the minus strand of JBQTJV010000214.1, from coordinate 7,178 downwards.
GATCGCGGAGATGGCCACGATCAGCGGGTAGAGTATGCCGGCGGGAATGTACAGCAGGCGCACAAACAGCCCGATGAGCGGCAGATTCAGGATGAGCAGCATGATGTTGCCGATGTACATGCTGTCGACGAGCCCCCACACGAGATCCGGCCGGTTCTGGAAGAGCAGCGGCCCGGGCTGAATGCCGTACATGATGAACGCGCCCAGCATCACCGCGGTCGCCCCGCCTCCCGGCACGCCGAGCGTCAGCAGCGGAACGAGCGCGCCGGCCGTATCCGAATTGTTCGCCGCTTCCGGCGCGGCGACCCCTTCGATGGCGCCGTGACCGAATTCCTCGGGGTGTTTCGACAGTCTTTTTTCGGTGGTATAGGCGAGGATCGAGGCGATCGTGCCGCCGGCGCCGGGCAGCACGCCGATGATGAATCCGATGATGCCGCCGCGCCAGATCGGTCCGATCGAGCGCCGCCACTCCTCTCGCGTGAGCCACAGCTTGCCCGAGATCTTGATCGCCTGCGGCGCCGTGCCCCGGAACAGCCCCTCGAGACCGCGGAACACTTCCGCCATCGCGAAAAGACCGACCACCACGACGATGAAGCCCACGCCGTCCTGGAATTCCGGCACGCCCATGGTGTAGCGCGGCTGCCCGCTCTGCAGGTCGATGCCGATGGTGGCGATCATGAGCCCGATGACGGTGGCGAGCATGCCCTTGGCCGGGGACTTGCCGGTGAGCGACGCGACCGCGGTCATGGCGAACAGCATGAGCGTGAAGTACTCGGCGGGGCCGAACTTGAGCGCCATCGAGGTGAGCGGCACCGCGAAAATCGTCAGCGCAACCACGCCGATCGTGCCCGCGATGAAGGAACCGATCGCAGAGACCGCCAGGGCGGCGCCGGCGCGGCCCTTGCGCGCCATCTCGTAGCCGTCGATGGTGGTCATGACGGAGGCGGCTTCGCCCGGCGTGCGGATCAGGATCGCCGTCGTCGAGCCGCCATACTTGGTACCGTAGTACACGCCCGCCATCATGATCAGTGCAGAGGTCGGATTCATTCCGAAGGTCACCGGAATGAGCAGCGCAATGGTGGCGGAAGTGCCAATGCCGGGAAGAACGCCGACGATGGTTCCGAGAAACACGCCGAGGAACGTGTACCACAGGTTGATGGGCTGAAGGCAGACGGCAAACCCGTTGATGATGTGGGTCAAGGTTTCCATGCCGCTCCCCTAGAACGGAAAGATGCCGCGGGCCAGCGAAACGCCCAGCATCTTGGTAAACATGATGTAGCTCACCAGCGCGAACAGCACGCACGTCGTCACATTCATGACCCAGCGGCCGCGGTTGAAATACGCCGTCAGCGGGATCAGGTATAGCGTGGTTGCGATGACATAACCGGCCGGCTCGAAAACGGCGAAGTAAACCGCAGTCCACACCACGACGACGGCGATGACGCCGACGACGCGGCGATCCGGTGCCGCACCTACGCTTTTCTTGCCGTTATCGGGTGCACGCCACATTTCGAACAGCAGCATGGCGCCGGTGAACAGCAGCGCGATCCCGAGCAGTCGCGGGAACGCCTTGGGCCCGAGGGGATCTCCTATTTCCAGGGACGGAATCTGCGCGGTCGCATAGAAGTACACCGCAGCCAGTACGATGATGCAGACGAATATGACGCGGTCAGCCACTGACGCGACTCCTCCGATGGCGGCGCTGATGCGCTCAGCGCATTTGTTCTAAGCCAAAGCTCCCTCGCAGGTGCTTCCGCCTCCCTGATATGTGCGCGACATGTTACCCAAGTTTTCAGGGGCTGTCTTGCACACCATGTGGTGCGGCGCCCTCCGGACACTATTGCGTATCCAACCTCCTCCGACCGTCTTACATCTGCCTGCGGTATTCGGCGGGATCTATCCGGATCTCGATCAGCGTAAAAGTTCTGGACCTGAGCGCTGCCTGTGCAGCTTTTCGGAGTTCGGCGGCGCTTTGCACCACCATGCCGTTGCCGCCGTAGGCCTTGGCGAGCAGGACGTAGTCCGGGCTGCCGGTCGCCACCCCTGTTTCAGGGAGCTTCATGCGTTCCTGCTTGAGCTTGATCAGACTCAGCGTGTCGTCGCGGAAGACGGCGATCACGATGGGCAGCCGGTGCTTCTCCAGCAACGCCATCTCGCCGATCACCATGTCGAGCCCCGCCTCCCCCATCATGGCGAGCACCGGGCGCTTGCGGTAGAGCAGCTTCGCGGCAATCGCCGCCGGCAGCGCGTAACCCATCGAACCGAGGCCGTTCGACTGCAGCAGGCGCCGCGGCTCGTAAGCCTGCCAGACGTGGTTGATGAGAATGCGGTGCGAGCCGGTGTCGATGGTGGCGATCGTGTCGCGCGGGAACGCCTCGCGCAGCGTGAGTGCGGCCTGATAAGGGCCGATGCCGCGCGAGGGCCGCTGCGCGATCGCGCCCCGCAAGGCGCTGCGGTACCGCTCGAGCTCCGCTGCCGGCCAGCGCGCCGGCCGCCTGACCGGGGCGGCACGCGCGAGTGCGGCCAGAGCGCCGCGGATGCCGCCGACGTATTCCACGGCGCTGCGAAAGACGTGGTGATTGTTCGCGACGAGATCGATATTGACGGTCCGCTTTTTTTCATCCCACGGCGCCATCCAGTCGCTGCGCAGCTCCACCGGATCGAACCCGATCGTGAAAATGAGATCGGCCTGCTTGATGCGCTCCATGTGGATCTGGTCGATGACCGGACTGAGACCGGTCGCGCCGATGCAGAGCGGATGATCCTCCGGCACCACGCCTTTCGCCTTGTAGGTGGCGATAAACGGGATGCGCCACTTCTCGATGAAAGCCTTGAACTCCAGCACTGCACCGTCGAGCTGCACGCCTACGCCCACAAAGGCAAGCGGGCGGCGGGCGCCTTTGAGCCACCCCAACACCGGCGTCGTCTCAAATGCTGAAGGCACGTTCGGGATTGCCATCGGTGCGAAAGCGCGCCCCTCCTTTTGTTCGGCCGGCGCTACATCGGTCGGCAGGTTGAAATGAACCGGACCCGGCATCGGAGAGCACGCGATGGCGATGCCCTTGCGCACCTGCTCATATGCACCGCCTCGCGCGATGCCGGTGGACCACTTGACGATCGGCCGCAACAGCGACTCCTGGTCGATGATCTGGTGCGTGTAGACCGCTTTCAGATGCGTGGCAATCTCGCCGGTCACCACGATGAGCGCGGATCGATCGAGCAGCGCCTGCGCCACCGCCGTCGCGGTGTTCGTGATTCCGGGGCCGAGCGTAGCCACCAGCACTCCGGGAGCGCCGGTGAGCTGATACGTCGCGTCCGCCATGAAGCCTGCGCCCAGTTCCTGCTTGGTGAGCACGAACTCGATGCCGGTTCGGCGCAACGCTTCCAGCAGTTCGAGCACCTCGCCGCCGGGAATGCCGAAGGCGTAACGAACACCCGCTTCCTTCAGGGCGCGCGCGATGATTGTCGCCGTATTAGGCAAGGATTTCTCTGACACGATGTGGACAGGTGTACACCGCGCGTAAATGTAGCACAGCCTTGACACCGCATAAGCTCATCGTTTACTTTCGCGGGCTATCCTCAGGCTCCGCTCCCGGTCCGATCAAAGCGAAATGACTGGCCCCTCTACTCCGATCGCTGCGAGCTGCGCCGTCGTCCACTTTTCCGAACAACGTCATCGCTGCGCGGCGTCCGCGCGGCGTCCGCACGTTCCAATCCAGGAGCAAGCATGAGCCACAATCTGTTCAGTTCCCTGCAGGAATTCACCTTCGGCGGCAAGAAAGGCAAGTACTACTCGCTGCCCGCTCTCGAAAAGGCGGGCCTCGGCAAAGTATCCCGGCTCCCCGTCAGTCTGCGCGTGGTCCTCGAGTCCGCGCTGCGGAACTTCGACGGCAAGAAGATCACCGAAGACCATCTCAGGACCCTCGCCGGATGGAAACCGCGGGCACCGCGCAGCGAGGAAGTGCCGCTGGTCGTCGCCCGCGTGCTGTTGCAGGACATGACCGGCGTGCCGCTGGTGGTCGATTTCGCGGCGATGCGCGAAGCGGCCAGGGCGCAGGGCAAGAATCCGGAAATCATCGAGCCGATCGTGCCGGGGCACCTGATCATGGATCACTCGGTGCAGATCGACCACTATGGCAGCCCGGATGCGCTCAGGAAGAACATGGAAATCGAGTTCAAGCGCAACCGCGAACGCTACCAGTTTCTCAAGTGGAGCGCGCAGGCGTTCAAGACCTTCCACATCATCCCTCCCGGCAACGGCATCTGCCATCAGATCAACCTCGAGTACGTCTCGCGCGTGGTCTGGCACAAGGACGGCATGTACTATCCCGACAGCCTGGTGGGCATCGACTCGCACACCACGATGGTCAACGGCCTCGGCGTGCTCGGCTGGGGCGTCGGCGGCATTGAAGCCGAAGCGGCGATGCTGGGTCAGCCGATGTACTTTCTCGAGCCCGACGTCGTCGGCGTCCATCTCACCGGGCGGCTCAGGGACGGCGTCACGGCCACGGACCTTGTTCTGCGCATTACGCAGCTCCTGCGCGAAAAGAAAGTGGTGGGCAAATTCGTCGAATACTTCGGCGAGGGCGCGGCCTCACTGCCGGTTCCCGATCGCGCGACGATTGGCAACATGTCACCGGAATACGGCGCCACATGCGGCTACTTCCCGGTGGACGACGTGGCCTGCGAATTCCTGCGCATGACCGGGCGCGGCGACATCGTCCCTGCGGCCCAGGCTTACTACAAGGCGCAAGGCATGTACGGCATGCCCGCGAAAGGCGATATCGATTACAGCGAAGTGGTGGAGCTCGATCTCGGCACGGTGAAAGCCGCCGTGTCCGGGCCGCGCCGCCCGCACGACCGGCTCGATCTCGACGCGCTCAAGGGCAAGTTCAATGAACTGATGCAGAAGCCGTTCGTGGACGGCGGCTACGGGAAGGCCGCGGAGCTCCAGAAGCGCGTGCCGACGAGCCAATCAGGCATCGACGTCGGTCATGGCGACGTCCTGATCTCGGCCATCACTTCGTGCACCAACACCTCGAACCCCGGCGTGCTGCTCGGCGCGGGACTGCTTGCGAAGAAGGCGGTGGAGAAAGGTTTGAAGCCGCATCCGCGCGTCAAGACCTCGCTCGGACCGGGCTCGCTCGCCGTCACCGAGTATCTCAAGAACGCAGGCCTCCTTCCCTATCTTGAGCAGCTCGGCTATTACGTATCCGGCTACGGCTGCACGACCTGCATCTGCAATTCGGGCCCGATCGATGGTCATATCGACGAGGCGGTGGCAAAGAACGACATCGTCGCGGCCGCCGTGCTTTCGGGCAACCGCAACTTCGAAGCGCGCATCCACCAGAACATCCGCGCCAACTTCCTGATGAGCCCGCCGCTCGTCGTTGCATTCGGCCTCGCCGGCACGGTCAACATCGATCTCACCAGGGATCCGCTCGGAACCGGAAAGGACGGCAAGCCGGTCTACCTTAAGGATGTGTGGCCCTCGACGCAGGAAATCGGCACAGTCATGAAGTACGCCACCGACCCGGAGATGTACCGCAAGCTCTTCTCGGCGTTCGGGGAAGGCACTCCGATGTGGGACGAGATCCCGGCTTCGGTCGGCGCGACATACCAGTGGGACGACAAGTCGACCTACGTGCGGCTGCCGCCCTACTTCGCCGGCTTCTCCATGAAACCGGGCAATGTGCAGCCGGTCAAGGGCGCGCGCGTGCTCGGCATTTTCGGCGACTCCATCACAACGGACCATATCAGTCCCGCGGGGGGCATCCGCGCCACCACGCCGGCCGGCCAGTACCTGCAGAGCCACGGTGTCTCGATCGCGGACTTCAATACTTACGGCGCGCGCCGCGGTAACCACGAAGTGATGATGCGCGGCACGTTCGCCAACGTCCGCATCAAGAACCTGATGGTTCCCGGAAGCGAAGGCGGTATCACGGTTCACCACCCGTCCGGCGAGCAGATGCCGATCTACGACGCCGCGATGCGCTACGAGAAGGAAGGCGTGCCCTCTGTGGTGTTCGGCGGCGACGAGTACGGACAGGGCTCCTCGCGCGACTGGGCGGCAAAGGGTCCGCAGCTCCTCGGCGTCAAGGCCGTGATCGTGCGCAACTTCGAGCGCATCCATCGGGCGAATCTCGTCTTCATGGGCGTGCTGCCGCTGCAGTTCAAGGACGGCGCGAGCGTGCAGTCGCTCAAGATCGACGGCTCGGAAACCATCGACATCCAGGGCATCGAGAACGGCATCACGCCGATGCAGGACGTCACCATGGTGGTCCATCGCAGGAACGGGCAGACCGACAAGGTCGCGCTGCGGCTGCGCATCGACACCCCCATCGAGGTCGATTACTACAAGCACGGCGGGATCCTGCCCTACGTGCTGCGCGAGTTGCTTGCATAGCGCTCTCCGCTCACGCGAGAGAGAGCAGTTTTGAGCGGTTGCCGCCAGGCACCGCCCCACGCAGGCCGGCATGCGCAAGACGCCGGCCTGTCGTCCTGGCGCCTATATAATCGGTGCGTATGACTGCGCATTCCCTCCTGGAACGCATCGCGGCTATCGTCGGTCCGCGAGGTCTCGTCACGGAGCCCGCCGATCTGGAGCCCTACGTGGTCGACTGGCGCGGCATTTTCCGCGGCACGACGCTGGCGGCGGTACGGCCGGCGAACACGGCCGAAGTTGCGGCGCTGGTCCGGCTCTGCGCCGACACCCGCACGCCAATCGTGCCGCAGGGCGGCAACACCGGCATGTGCGGCGCCTCCGTGCCCCATGCGACAGGAAGCGAGATCGTGCTGTCGCTCGCGCGCATGAACCGCATCCTCGAGGTCGATCCGCTCGACAACACCATGACAGTGGAAGCGGGTTGCATACTCGCCAACATCCAGCAGGCCGCCGCCGAAGCGGATCGCCTTTTCCCGCTCAGCCTCGGCGCGGAGGGCAGTTGCCAGATCGGCGGCAACCTATCGACCAATGCGGGGGGCGTGAACGTGCTGCGCTATGGCAACACGCGTGACCTCCTCCTGGGGCTGGAAGTGGTGCTTCCGGACGGTCGCCTGTGGAACGGCATGCGCGCGCTGCGCAAGGACAATACCGGCTACGACTTGAAGCAGCTTTTCGGCGGCGCCGAGGGCACGCTCGGCATCATCACCGCCGCGGTTCTCAAGCTCTTTCCCAG
>JBQTJV010000213.1:0-18831 GCA_052386775.1 Betaproteobacteria bacterium | reverse complement strand
TATTGTAGGCGCCTTTTTCATTTCCCGAAATCAAATAATGAGTGAGTTTCTCTTCACTTCGGAGTCCGTGTCGGAAGGCCATCCCGACAAGGTCGCGGACCAGATCTCCGACGCCGTGCTCGACGCTGTCCTCGCGCAGGACCGGCACGGCCGCGTCGCCGCGGAAACGCTGGTCGCAACCGGGCTCGTGGTCATGGCGGGCCAGATTACCACCCGCGCCGTGGTGGATTACGGCGAACTCGCGCGCGAGGTCATCAAGCGCATCGGTTATGACAGTTCCGACGTCGGCTTCGATTACCGCACCTGCGCAGTATTGACGGCGTTCGACAAGCAATCGCCGGATATCGCCCAGGGCGTGGACGAAGGCAAAGGTCTCGATCTGGAGCAGGGCGCCGGCGACCAGGGGCTGATGTACGGCTACGCCTGCGACGAGACGCCGCAGCTCATGCCGATGCCCATTTATTACGCGCACCGGCTCATGGAGCGCCACGGCGAACTGCGCAAGGACGGTCGACTGCCGTGGCTGCGTCCGGACGCGAAGTCACAGGTGAGCGTGCGCTACGTCGACGGCAGGCCGCACCACGTCGATACGATCGTCATTTCCACGCAGCACAGCCCCGACATCTCCCACGAGCCCCTGACCGAGGCGGTGGTCGAGGAGATCGTCAAACCGGTGCTGCCGAAGAACATGATCACCAAGGACACCCGCTTTCTCATCAATCCGACCGGCAGGTTCGTGATCGGCGGACCGATGGGCGACACCGGGCTTACCGGCCGCAAGATCATCGTCGACACCTACGGCGGCTATTCGCGTCACGGCGGCGGCGCATTCTCCGGCAAGGACCCGTCCAAGGTGGACCGCTCCGCGGCGTACGCCGCCCGCTACGTTGCCAAGAACGTGGTCGCCGCAGGGCTCGCGCGCAAGTGCGAGATTCAGGTCGCTTACGCGATCGGCGTGGCGCGTCCGGTGAGCGTGCTCGTGGATACGTTCGGCACGGGAAAACTCAGTGAAGAAAAGATCTCGAAGCTGGTGGAGAAGCATTTCGACCTGCGCCCGAAGGGCATCATCCAGTCGCTCGACATGCTGCGGCCGATCTACAGCAAGACCGCAGCCTACGGGCACTTCGGGCGCGACGAACCCGAGTTCACCTGGGAGGCCACCGACAAGGCCGCCGCGCTGCGGGCCGAGGCCGGCCTGTAGCGGGGTGTATAATCCGGGCTGCTGAGGAGCGTTGCAACCGGATCGTTGTCCGGCCAGGCTCAGCATAAACAAACGGCGCTCGCATCGGAAACGGTGCGAGCGCTTTGCTTTTGGTGGCTCGATTTTCCGAGGGGCGCTGCGACCGGCGGACTGGCCAGGCTCGGAAAACGCCTTTTACTGGGAACGGCGCCCGCCGCATCAGGAGTGCATTTGTGAACGCTGCAGTCAAAACGAATCAGGCGGCCGACTATCGCGTCGCCGACATCGCGCAGGCCGGCTTCGGCCGCAAGGAAATCAGCATCGCCGAGACCGAAATGCCGGGCCTCATGGCCGTGCGCGAGGAGTACAAGGGCCGGCAGCCGCTCAAGGGCGCACGCATCGCGGGATCCCTGCATATGACCATCCAGACCGCGGTGCTGATCGAGACGCTGGTCAAGCTCGGCGCCGAGGTGCGCTGGGCCTCGTGCAATATCTTCTCCACGCAGGACCACGCTGCGGCCGCGATTGCCGCCGCCGGCATTCCGGTGTTCGCCTACAAAGGGGAGAGCCTCGAGGAATACTGGGAGTTCACCCACCGCATTTTCGAATGGGCAGACGGCGGCGGCCCCAACCTGATCCTCGATGACGGCGGGGACGCGACCCTCCTCGCAACCCTGGGTGCCAAGGCGGAAAAGGATGCTTCGATCGTCGCACGCCCGACTAACGAAGAAGAGCGCGTGCTTTATGCTGCCATTCAAGGCAATTTGCAGCGCAGGCCCGGTTGGTATGCAAAAGTTCTCTCCGGCATTCGCGGCGTTACGGAGGAGACCACGACCGGGGTGCACCGGCTCTACCAGATGGAAAAAGAGGGCCGGCTGCCGTTTCCCGCCATCAACGTCAACGACTCGGTGACCAAGTCCAAGTTCGACAACCTCTATGGCTGCCGTGAATCTCTGGTCGACGGCATCAAACGTGCGACCGACGTGATGATTGCCGGCAAGATCGCGGTCATCGCCGGCTACGGCGACGTGGGCAAGGGTTGCGCCCAGAGCTTGCGCGGGCTCGGCGCCGGCGTCTGGATAACCGAGATCGATCCGATCTGCGCGCTGCAGGCCGCGATGGAGGGCTACCGCGTCGTGACCATGGACGAGGCCGCCGACAAGGGCGATATCTTCGTCACCGCGACCGGCAACATCAACGTCATCACGCACGAGCACATGGTGCGGATGAAGCACAACGCCATCGTCTGCAACATCGGGCATTTCGATTCGGAGATCGACATCGCCAGTCTGCGCCAGTATCAGTGGGAGAACATCAAGCCGCAGGTCGATCACGTCATTTTTCCGAGCGGCAAAAGGCTGATCGTGCTGGCCGAGGGGCGCCTGGTGAACCTCGGCTGCGCCACCGGTCATCCCAGCTTCGTGATGTCGAACTCGTTCACCAACCAGGTGCTGGCCCAGATCGAGCTCAAGAACAACGCGGGCAAGTACGAAAACAAGGTGTACGTGCTGCCCAAGCAGCTCGACGAGAAGGTGGCGCGCCTGCACCTCAAGAAACTCGGCGCGCAGCTCACTGCGCTCACCGAAGCGCAGAGCCGCTATCTCGGCGTCGACATGAGCGGCCCTTACAAGCCGGACCACTATCGCTATTGATGGCCTCGCCACCGGACAATCGGCGCACCTTCAGTTTCGAGTTCTTCCCGCCCAATACGCCGGAGGGACAGGAGAAACTGCGCGAGACCACCCGGCAGCTCGCGCAGCTCCAGCCCGCGTTCTTTTCGGTGACTTTCGGAGCAGGCGGCTCGACGCGCGAGCGCACGCTCGGCACGGTTCTCGACATCCGCGCCCATGGGTACGAGGCGGCACCGCATATTTCGTGCATCGCCTCGACGACCGAATCGGTGCGCGAGATGCTGCAGCGTTACAAGGATCACGGCATCCGGCACCTGGTGGCCCTGCGCGGTGATCTGCCCTCGGGTCTTGCCACCGCCGGGGAGTTCCGCTATGCCAACGAGCTGGTCGGTTTCATCCGCGAACAGTTCGGCGACTATTTCAGCATCGAGGTGGCGGCCTACCCCGAGTACCACCCGCAGGCGCGAACCCCGCAGGAAGACCTGCTCAATTTCAAGCGCAAGGTTGAAGCGGGCGCAAACGCCGCCATCACGCAGTATTTCTACAACCCGGCCAGCTACTATCACTTCGTGGACCAGTGCACGGCGATCGGGCTCACCATTCCGATCGTGCCGGGGGTCATGCCGATCGGCCGCTTCTCGCAGCTTGCGCGCTTCTCCGATGCCTGCGGGGCCGAGATCCCGCGGTGGATCCGCAGGAAGCTGGAGAGCTACGGCGATGACGCGGCATCGATCCGGGCTTTCGGGCTCGACGTGGTGACGGCGTTGTGCGACGAGCTGCTACGCAACGGCGCCCCCGGACTGCATTTCTATACGCTCAACCAGGCCGTGCTCACCATGACGATCTGGCAGCGGCTCGGCCTGTAGCGATTCAGCGCGCGGGGACCGCCGCAACCACGTCGATCTCGACCAGAAATTCCGGCTCCGCGAGCCGGTTGACGATGAGCAGCGTGTTGGCCGGGGTGGCCTTCAGTTTTCCGAAGCGTTCCATTCTCGCCTCCCGGAAATCCGGGATGAGGGCCGCGTCCGTGAGATAAGTCGTCGTCTTCACGACATTGTCCCACGTGGCATTGGCCGCTGTGAGCGCGATTTCAATGTTGTCGTACACGGCGTGCGCCTGGGCCCGGACATCGCTTCCCCGCACCTTGTAGTTGGCATCGGCCGGCGTCTGTCCCGAAAGATAGATCATGCGGGCGCCCTGCACTTCGACCATCTGCGTCAGGCGCGGGGAATGCCACAGGCCCGCAGGATTGCTATGGCGCAGCATGAAAGGCGGTTGCGTGGCGGCCGCCATCTGCAACGGCCGTGCATGCTTATCCAGACGGCGGAACAGCAGGGCGAGCGGGGCGAAATTACGCAGGCTATATTCCATGTGCATCTCCTCTGAAGGTGCGTGCTCCGAGGGGAGCGCCGCGAAGGCGGCACATACTAACACCCTCGTTTAACGGCTCCCGACGCCATGCCGGCCAGCCGGCAGTCGGTTGCGTCGTCTCTGGCACGCTCAGGAAAAACTTGTTAGGGTGTCGGTGCCCGGACCGGACCGTATCGCCTGCAGAAAAGGACCCCTAATCGCGGCGATACCGGAACTCGCGATTTCGAGATCAACTGGAGAACATCAAGCAATGACGCACCCCGATTATGCGCGCGCCGCCCGCCATATCACGCCTGAAGCGGTGACCAAGACGCTGATGGAGATGGTCGACATCGCGAGCCCTACCGGCCGCGAGGGAGAACTCGCCAAATACATCGTGGCGCGCCTGACCCATGCCGGATTCAACGCAGCGCTGCAGGAAGTGAGCGAAAACCGGCCCAACGCGGTTGGTGTTCGGCCCGGCACCGGCAACGGCACCAATCTGCTCTTCACCGGACATATGGACACGTCCTACGACGGTGACGAGGGTTATCTCAAGGGCGAGGGCTTCAAGGCGAAGGCCGTACTGCGCGACGGCTGGATCTGGGGGCTCGGCGCGAACAACATGAAGAGCGGCCTCGCCTCGGCGCTGGTCGCCGTGGAAGCGATCTGCCGGGAGGGCATCGCGCTGAAAGGCGATATCGCCTACGGCGGGGTGGTGGGAGAAACGGAAAAAGCCGCGGTCGATGAATTCAAGGGGGGGGCGGTGGCGGGGTACGGCGTGGGAACGCGCCACATGGTTCTCCACGGCATCACCGGCGACTATTCCGTCCTCTGTGAGCCTACCGGTCTGAAAGTGTGCACGGCGAACATGGGCGCGTTATGGGCCAAGATTACGGTCGGCGGCACGGTGAGCCACGCCGCGCTCGCGCGCGATCCCAGCGTCGTCAACGCGATCCGCGAGATGCATGCGCTCCAGTCGGCCCTCGAAAACTGGACCGCCGAGTACGAGAAGCAGCACGTGTACATGGGCGAGCATCCCAACGTCACGGTCGCGGCGATCCGCGGCGGCATGCCCTGGCGGCTCGCGCGCAACCCGTTCGAGTGCAGCCTCTACCTCGACATCCGCACGGTGCCCGGGCAGACCATGGACCAGGTCAAACGCTCGCTGCGCCGGGTATTGCGCGAGTTTGCCGCTACCCGCAGCCGGCCGGAGCCCGTCCTCGAGTTCTTTGTGAACGATCCGCCGACCGTGATCGGCGAGGATGCACTGATCACCCAGGTGATGCGCGCCTCCCACCAGCGCGTGACCGGCAAAGAGGCGCAACTCATCATTCGCCGGCCCGGCGCTGACTCCACGCACCTCAACCGCTATGATGTTCCCTGCATCTGCTATGGACCGGGAGGCCGCACTCATCCTGATGCCAAGGGACTGATGCATGCGGTCGGCGAACATGTCCCGGTGGAAAACCTGGTGATCGCCGCGAAGGTGTACCTGGATGCCGCGCTCGACATTTGCAACCGGGACGCCGTGAAGTAATGGCGCTACCGGCGAAGGTTACATGACAGGAGTCGTCAGTCCACGAAGGATATGATGGCCACGGCCACTGCAGATCCGCCGAACGGTATTCATGCCCGCCCGCGCGCCGGGGACGGCGCGACCATCCTTTGTTGCGACGTTGCGAAGATCTACGAGACGATTGAAGGCGAGCGCATCCACGCGCTGGCCGACATCGGGCTTGCGGTGCGGGAAGGTGAATTCCTGACCGTCGTGGGACCGAGCGGCTGCGGCAAGAGCACGCTGCTGCGGCTGCTCGCCGGCACCTTGCCCACGAGCGCCGGCGAGATCTTTATCCGCGGCTCGCCGGTGCTCGGGCCGCGCCGCGACATCGGCATCGTGTTCCAGACCGCCACGCTGCTGCCGTGGCGCAACGTGCTGCAGAACACATTGCTGCCCGTGGATGTCCAGGGCCTGAACCGCAAAACCTACACTGAACGGGCCCACCATCTGTTGCGCATGGTGGGGCTTAGCGGTTTCGAGCGGAAGTATCCCTTCGAACTGTCCGGGGGCATGCAGCAACGGGTCTCCATCACCCGCGCGCTGGTGCACGATCCGGCGGTGCTGCTGATGGACGAGCCGTTCGGCGCGCTCGACGCGCTCACCCGCGAGCAGATGAACCTCGATCTGCAGCGCATCTGGGCGGCGGCGGGCAAGACGGTTTTTCTCATTACGCACAGCATCACTGAGGCCGTCTTTCTTGCGGACCGCGTGGTCGTCATGTCGGCGCGGCCTGGCCGCATCATCGCGGAACTGCACGTCACTTTTCCGCGCCCCCGCACGCTGGACGTCATGGGCACACCCGAGTTCGGGAAGCTCGTGACCGAGATCCGCCATCAGCTCGCCGCCAGCGGCGCGCTGGATTGAAAACCGCTATCCCGCTGCCCCTAAGACAAGGAGATACCAAATGAAATGGATCATCGCATCGGTCGCAGTCATGCTGTCATGGTGGTTTCCCATCCAGGAGGCGCCCGCGCAAGCGCTGCAGAAAATCACCCTGCTGCATTCGCAGCCGCAGATCACCGCCGCCTTCGCCTACTCGAGTTCGCTGCCGGTGTATCTCGGCTACTTCAAGGAGGAAGGGCTGGAAGTCGAAGTCAACCCGATGGCGGGCGCCGCGGCGGCAATGCAGCTGGTCGTCGGCGGCCGGGCCGATTTCGCGATCGGCAATCCGTCCGGGGCGATGATCGCGATCCAGAAAGGTGCGGACGTGCGCTTCTACTACACGTCCATACGCGGCGACATCTTCGGCGTTGCCCTGCCCGCTGAAACAGGCCTGAAAAGTCTCGCCGATCTCAAGGGCAAAACCATCGGCGTGTCGAGCTTCGCGAGCGGCGGCACCAACTACGTCAAGGGCCTGATGAAGACCATCGGCCTCGAGTCCGGAAAGGACTACAACATCGTGGAAGTGGGCGTCGGCGCACGGGCTGCGGGCGCCTATAAATCCAAACAGATAGACGCCTTCTCGCTGTGGGACGAAATCTACGTATCGCTGCAGCAAAGCGGGATCCCGTTTTCCACCATCATTCGCGATCCGCGTGCCGACGGCCACGCCGTCGGCTCGATCCTCGCCAAGAATTCCGACTTCACCGCGCGGCGCAAGACGCTGATCGGCGTGGCGCGCGCCATCGCGAAAGCGCAGCTTTTCCAGTACACCAACCCGGAGGCCGCGATCCGCATCCACTGGAAGGTGTATCCGCAGACCGCACCCCGCGATGGCATTACCGATGCCGTGGTCAAACGGGAACTGAACGTGCTCGCCGTGCGCACGAAATTGATTTCCAAGAACGCCATGAACACCGGCAAGTGGGGCGATCTGCCGCGTGAGGTCATGGAGAAGTTCCAGGCGTACCTGGTGGAAACCGAGGTGGTGCCCAAGGCCATCGATGTCGGCGGCTACTACACCAACGATCTCATCGACGAAATCAACAAATTCGATGAGGCCGCGGTCGTGAAGCAGGCGCGCGAGTTCAAGCTCTGATGGACCAGGCGCCGCCCGAAGCGCTCGCACCGCCGGCCTCGCCCGTGGCCCGCGCGGGCGCCCGCAGCCCCCTGCACTGGCTGCTGCTGCACATCCGCAGCCGGCCGGAATGGGTCTGCGTGCCGATCACACTGGTGCTGGCGATCGGCGGCTGGGAATGGTACGTAAAAGCCTACCAGGTGAGCGCCGTCATCCTGCCCCCGCCATCGCAGATCGTGCGCGCGCTTTATTCCGGGCTGGCGAGCGGCCTCTACCTCAAGGCGCTCGCCGTCACGCTGCAGGCGATCGTGCTCGGCTTTCTGCTCTCTGCTTCGGTCGCTTTCGTGCTCGGCACGCTGATCAGCCAGATCCGCCTGCTCGAAGCGACGATCTATCCCTACGTCGTCGCGTTGCAGACGCTGCCCAAGATCGCGATCGCGCCATTGATCCTGGTGTGGGTGGGGCTCGGCATCGAGAGCAAGATCATCATCGCCGCGCTCGTCTCGTTCTTTCCGATGCTGGTGAACACGATCACCGGTCTCAAGTCGGCTTCGGCGGACAAGCTGGAACTCATGCATGCGCTCACCGCCTCCCGCACCAAGACCTTCTTCCTGGTGAAGCTGCCCGAAGCGCTGCCATATATCTTCGCCGGGCTGCAGATCGGCATCGTGCTCGCCGTGCTGGGCGCAATCGTCGGCGAATTCGTCGGCGCGAAAGCCGGGCTCGGCTACCTCATCATCCAGATGAACTACACCATGGATGTCGCCGGCATGTTCGCCGTGCTGGTCATCCTCGGCGTCATGGGCGTCGCGCTCAACGTCTTCA
Organism: Betaproteobacteria bacterium; assembly: GCA_052386775.1. Classification (GTDB taxonomy): domain Bacteria; phylum Pseudomonadota; class Gammaproteobacteria; order Burkholderiales; family SG8-41; genus DSOT01. The sequence goes on along the minus strand of JBQTJV010000213.1, from coordinate 10,327 downwards.
TCACCATCGTGCGCAAACGGGTGATTTTCTGGCAGCGCGCGGATGTGAACACGATCTAGGACTTGACGGCAAGGCCGTCAACAGCAGGAGTGCGTATGGAAAAAACCTACCATCCGGGCACGTGGCAGCAGCAGCGCGCGTTTTCGCCGCTGGTGGAGACGCGCGGCGGGCGCACACTGTGGATCGCCGGACACGGCGGACTCCACGGCAGCGACAAGCCGCTCGAGGGCGACTTCGACGGTCAGGCGCGGCAGGCGTTCAGGAATATCGCCGCCACGCTTTCCCAGGCGGGCGGCAAACTCGCGGACATCGTGACCATGACGGTATTCCTCATCGATGCCCGTTATGGCGACCGGTTCATCGACATCCGCAAGGAAGCGTTCCCGGATGGCCAGTACCCGGCGAGCGCGCTGATCACGGTCGCGGGTTTTGCGCGCCCGGCGATGATGCTGGAAATCCAGTGCGTTGCGGTCGTGCCTGACTAGGCGGCAACCCGGGAGTGCGATTTTTTCTTGGCCTGAGCGGCCTTCGCGTGCATCGAGGCGTAGGCGCCATGCGCCGCCGCCTCGGCGTCACCCACGTGCACCGGATACCCCATATCGTCGAGCACCGATCCCAACGCCGACAGGCACAGCATGACGTTATCGGGCCGGCACGAGTAACCCATCAGCCCGAAGCGCCATATCTTGCCGGCAAGCGGCCCGAGACCCGCGCCAATCTCCAGGCCGAACTCGCCGAGCAGCGTCTTGCGGACTTCGGCTTCGTTCACGCCATCGGGGCACGTCACCGCATTCATCTGCGGGATCTGGTGCTGCTCCTGCACCAGGAACCTGAGGCCCATCGCTTCGAGGCCCGCCTTGAGCGCGGTGTGATGGCGCTTGTGGCGCGCCCAGCAGTTCTCGAGCCCCTCCTCGCGGATCAGCAGCAGCGCCTCGTGCAGCGCGAAAAGTGAATTCGTCGGCGCCGTGTGGTGATACGTGCGGGTCGTGGCGCCCCAGTATCCCAACAGCAGGTTCATGTCCATGAACCAGCTGTGGATCTTGTCCTTGCGCGCCTTCACGTAATCGACCACGCGGTCGCTGAAGGACACCGGCGAGAGACCGGGCGTACAGGACAGGCATTTCTGGCTCGCTGAGTAAATCGCATCCACCGACCACTCGTCGACGAGAACGGGCGAACCGCCGAGCGAGGTCACGGCGTCCATGATGGTCAGCGCATCGTGCCGGTGCGCAATCTCGATCAGCGTCCTGGCGTCCGACAAGACACCGGTGGAGGTCTCCGCGTGCACGAATGCGGTCACTCGCACGTCTGGATTTTTTTTCAGCGCGTCTTCCAGTTTCTGCGGATCGACCGGCTCCCCCCATTTGTCCTCGACCACGATCGGCACACCGCCGCAGCGCTCGACGTTTTCGATCATGCGCCCGCCGAAGACGCCGTTGCGGCAGACGACGACCTTGTCTCCCGGACGCACCAGGTTGACGAAGCAGTATTCCATACCGACCGAGCCGGGACCGGAGATCGGAAACGTGAGCGGATTCTTCGTCTGGTAGGCGTATCGGAGTAGCGACTTCAGCTCCTCCATCATTTCGACGAACACCGGGTCGAGATAACCGATGGCGGGCTGGCTCATGGTGGTGAGCACGCGCGGATGAATCTCGGTGGGGCCGGGCCCCATCAGGGTGCGCTGGGGGGGATGGAAAGAGCTGATGTGTTTGGCCGGAGCGTAGCTGCTCATGGTGTCACTCCCGGTAAGTGGGGAACCGAAAAAAGTTTCGCCGTCCGGCCGCGACTTGAGGCGGATCGGCTTCATCGAATTGGCTTCGTTAAGAACGTCGAGCGCGCGGATGTCGCCCCCGCTGATGTGCTCGACTTCCATCGCCCAACGCGCCGGTACGTAGCCCGATTTGATCCAGTTGCTCACCACGGCCCGGTCCAGACGCAGGTGGCGGGCGACTTCGGCCTGGCTGCCGAAGAGTTGGACGAGGCGTTCGGCGCAGTTCATGGGTGATCTCGGCCGCGAGACTACCATGTCAAAATTACTTTGACAAACCAGAAACGCGCCGTTCGTGTAAGCCGCTTGGAGAAGTGTGCGCTAACTACAAGTAAATTACGCAGAATATCAATAACTTGCCTTGTTCATCCCGCTACGTCCAGCGGCCGGGTCAACTGGAAGGCGTGCAACCCGCGGTCCAGCAGATGGCTCGCGCGGACGTTCTGCAGACTCGTGAGGATGGTTTCCACGCGCCCCGGATGGCGTTTTTCCCACTCGCGAAGCAGCGCCTTGATCTCCTTGCGTTTCAGGTTGTCCTGCGAGCCGCACAAGGTGCACGGGATGATCGGAAACTGCCTGACCTCGGCATAGTCGGCGAGATCGCGTTCCGCGCAATAGGCCAGCGGGCGGATGACCACATGCCTGCCATCGTCGGACAGGAGCTTGGGCGGCATGGCCTTCAAGGTCCCGCCGTAGAAAAGATTCAGAAAGAAGGTCTCGATGATGTCGTCCCGATGGTGCCCCAGCGCGATGCGCGTCGCGCCGAGTTCGTCGGCCACGCGGTAAAGCACCCCGCGGCGCAGGCGTGAACAAAGCGAACACATCGTCTTGCCCTCGGGGATGACCCGCTTCACCACGCTGTAGGTGTCCTGCTCCACGATCCGATAGTCGACGCCCAGACCGTCCAGATATCCGGGGAGCACGTGCTCCGGATAGCCCGGTTGCTTCTGGTCGAGGTTCACGGCCACGAGGCTGAACCGCACGGGCGCATGCTCGCGCAGATGCAGGAGCACGTCGAGCAACGCGTAACTGTCCTTGCCGCCGGACAGGCATACCATCACCTTGTCGCCGTCGCCGATCATGTCGAAATCGGCGATCGCCTGACCGGCCAGCCGCCTCAGCCGCTTCGCGAGCTTGTTCGCCTCGTACGACTGCCGTCGTTCCCGTGTGCTGCGCGGTTCAAGGTGGACTACGCGGATATCCATATCTGTCGCTCGCTAGAATCGGGCAGCGCTGCCAAGCCGCCGCGCCTCTCGGTGGATGGTCACTTAGGCACTCTTAAACATTCAGGCTGCGACCGCCATCGACCGCGATAACCTGCCCGGTCACGTACGGCGCCTGGGCGATGAGAAATTCCACCGCCTTTGCAATGTCCTCCGGCTCGCCGATGCGCTTCAACGCCGTCTGGTTGATGATGCGCTGGCGCGAGACTTCGTCCTGCCACATGTCGTTTTCGGGCCACAATATGGTGCCGGGTGCAATGCCATTCACGCGCACCTCCGGCCCCATTTCGCGGGCGAGCGAGCGCGTCAGGGCCAGCAGGCCGCCTTTGGCCGCGTTGTAGACGACATGGTTCTTCATCGGTGCTTCAGCGTGGATGTCTAGGATATTGACGATGCAGCCATGGTTCTTGCGCAGTTCTCGTGCGACCGCCTGTGCCAGGAACAGCGGCGCCTTGAGATTGGTGCCGATGAGATCGTCAAACGCCTGCTCGTTGATTTCCCCCACCGGCGTGGGATAGAAACTGGACGCATTGTTCACCAGCGCGTCGAGCCGGCCGAAAGTCTTTACCGTTTCTTTCACCAACCCGTTCAGCGCGGACACTTTCAGCAAGTCTGCCTGCACCCGTGCAACCGAGTCGGGACGCTTGCCTTTCAACTCCGTTTCCAAAGCGCGCGCTTCGGCGGCCGACGAACGGTAATGCACCATGATCTGCGCACCGCCCGCATGCAAACGACGGCAGATCGCCGCGCCGACCCGTCTGGCGCCGCCGGTGATCAGAACCACGTTGCCCTGGAGCGGGGAGGCCATGTACACGTCTGCCGTAATCGATCCGTAACGGTCGAGTTTGCGGATTTTACTGGATTAACCCACCATAGCACGCATGAGCCTTCCCGAGCCGACTCGCGCGGCGCGCGAACACAGCGCACGAGTCGCCGGCGCCATTCGACAGGAGATTGAGCAGGCCGGCGGCTGGATCAGTTTTGCGCGCTACATGGAGCTCGCGCTCTACGCGCCCGGACTTGGTTATTACATGGCGGGCTCGCGCAAGCTCGGGGCGGACGGCGACTTCGTCACCGCGCCGGAAATTTCGGAACTCTTCGGGCAGGCGCTTGCCGCTCAGGTCAGCCAGATCCTGGCCGCCTCCGCGAACGAGGTGCTGGAGGTGGGCGCAGGCTCGGGAGCCCTCGCCGCCTCGCTGCTCGCCGAACTGGAGCGCCGGGACGCGTTACCTGCCCGCTATCTGATGCTCGAACTGTCCCCGGAACTGCGCCGCCGCAGCCGCGACACGCTTGCGGCGCGCATGCCGCATCTCATGGAACGCATTGCGTGGCTCAACCAGCTCCCACCCGCCTTCAGCGGCTGCGTGCTCGGGAACGAGGTCCTGGATGCGATGCCGGTATCGCTCGTATGCCGCGCCGAGAGCGCCTTGCAGGAACGGGGCATCGGCCTGTCGGGCGAGGACTTCACATGGCGCATGCGACCGCTGGAGGCGGCGCTCAGGACTCGGCTGGATGAAAGTTGGTTTGCGGGGGAAGGCTATTGCTCCGAAGTCCAGCTGCACGCGCAGGGATTCATCAGGACACTCGGCGCCGTCGTGCAGCAGGGCGCCGCGCTGTTCATCGATTACGGTTTTCCGCGTCATGAGTACTATCACCCGCAACGGGCTCACGGCACGTTGCGGTGCCATTACCGGCATTACGCCCACGACGATCCTTTTTTCCTTCCCGGCCTGCAGGACATCACCAGCCACATCGATTTCACCGCGATGGCCGAGGCCGGCGCAGCCAGCGGATTGGCCGTGCTCGGCTACACCAATCAGGCGCAATTTCTCATCAACTGCGGAATGACGGACCTCATGGCCCGCACACCGCCAGAGGAGGCCCGCGCCTATCTGCCGCTCGCGGCGCAGGCGCAGAAGCTCACGAGCCCGGCGGAGATGGGTGAACTCTTCAAGGTCATCGCCCTCGGCAAAGGCATTGCTGAACCGCTGCTCGGATTCGCGAGCGGCGACAAGCGGCATACCCTGTAAGCCCGCATGGAGCCCGGCACGCGTCTTCAGAAGCGTATCAGCACGCAGCCTGCAACCGTTCGTCGCGCAAGATCCTGTCCGTGATCGCTCCGGTTTCGCGTGGCAGGGGCGCAGTATTTTGTGCAGTAATCCCGTGCGCTATCATGCCGTGGCCTATCATGTTCACAGTGATCACCTCTCCCCTGCCGCGCCGCGCGGCGATGGTATTCCTGGCCGCGGTTTTCTTCAGCCCGGAGCTGCATGCAGCAGACCGCGCCAACTCGGCAGCTTCGGACATCGCCAAGGCGCGAGAGCTCTGGTCGCAAAGTCCCCATGGCCGGATGCTGGAACGCATACTGCCGCCTGCCGTGACGCCCGAGCAGTTGCCCGAGCCGCAGTCCGAGGGTGCCCGGCTCACCGCGCGCTACTGCGTGCAGTGCCATCATCTGCCCAACCCGCAGATGCACACCGCTGAAAAATGGATTACCACCGTCGACCGGATGGTGTGGCGCATGCAGGGCAAGGGCAACATGGGTCCGCTCATGAAGGACATGATGGCCGGTGTCCAGGCGCCGGCGCCGGATGAGCTGGCCGTGCTCAACCGCTACCTGCAGAAGCATAGCCAGAAGGAAATCGACCCTGCCCACCCGGGCCTCAGGACGGAAGCGGGCAGGATGTTCAGCATCGCCTGCTCGCAGTGCCATGCGGCGCCCGATCCGCGACAGCACACCAGCCGTGAATGGCCCACCGTCGTGGAGCGAATGACACAGCACATGAGGTGGGCCAATACCATCGTCGGCCCGCCGGAGCTGCGCACCGTACCGGAACTCAAAACCGAGGAGATTGTGCGGTTCCTGCAGCGCTACGCCCGTCGCGCAGGCGGGGGGTAGCCTTCATGAAAGCCATGCTGCTCGATGCACCGGGCCGGGCGCTCCGGTTCGCCGATGTGGCGATACCCCGCCCCGGCGCCGGACAGCTCTTGATTCGGGTTCGCGCGTGCGGGGTCTGCCGCACCGATCTGCACATCGTCGATGGCGAGCTTCCCCATCCGAAATTGCCGCTGATTCCCGGTCACGAGATCGTTGGCGAGGTGCTCGAGTGCGGCAGCGGAGTGGAACGCTTCCAGATCGGGGAACGGATCGGCATACCGTGGCTGGGTCACACCTGCGGTCACTGCCCCTACTGCACGACGGGTCGCGAGAACCTCTGCGACCGCCCGCGATTTACCGGCTATGACCTGGACGGCGGCTATGCGGAGTACGCGCTCGCCGACCAAGGCTATTGTTTCGCCGTCCCGGCCGTATACGACGATGTCGCGGCCGCGCCGCTGTTGTGTGCCGGACTCATCGGTTACCGCGCGCTGGTGCTGGCCGGCGCCGCGCCGCGGCTCGGGATTTACGGCTTCGGTGCCGCAGCTCACATCGTCGCGCAGATCGCGCGGTACCAGGACCGCAAGGTTTACGCGTTTACGCGCCCCGGCGATACCAACGCGCAGCGCTTCGCGCGCGCGCTCGGTGCCGCCTGGGCTGGAGATTCCGACGAGACGCCGCCCGAGCCGCTCGATGCGGCCATCATCTTCGCGCCGGTCGGGGCGCTGGTCGTGGCGGCGCTGCGCGCCACGGCCAAGGGCGGCACGGTCGTTTGCGCCGGCATCCACATGAGCGAGATCCCCGCTTTTCCGTACGGTCTGCTATGGGGCGAACGTGTCGTACGTTCCGTCGCCAACCTGACGCGCCGCGACGGCGAGGAATTCCTCGCGATCGCCCCCCGGGTTCCGGTCAGGACGACAGTAGAAACCTTTCCGTTGAGCGCGGCCAACGCGGCGCTGTCCCGATTGCGCGCAGGCGGTCTCACTGGCGCCGCTGTGCTGACCGTCTAGGAACAGCGGCTACGTCGCGGCGAGCGTGATGTCGAATGACGCAGCGGCGGCGCCTGGTGCCCCGCTTGCCACCGCGACGACCAGGGCGTCGGGCACCCCGCGCTGGCGCTCGAAATAAAGCTGGGTCACGAGCGGCGGGTGCTTGGGATGGCTCACCCGATAATGGATATGCCGGGGACGGCCGGGATATTCTCCCGGCAGGATGGTGGAAAACCGGTAACGGCCTTCACTGTCCGTCGTGAGACGCGCGCGCAGCAGACAGGCTTCATCGTCCTTTTTCGACCCGACCTGCGTGTAGTGCCCCGCCGCATCGGCCTGCCACACCTCGACCAGCGCGCCGGGCAACGGCCTGCAATCCGGCATTGCGAAGACGCGGCCGGTGACGAGGAGCTTTGGTGCGCCGCCTGAACCGCCGGCACAGAGTTCTGCCTGCGCCGGCGCATTGGGTTTATAGAACGGTCCCAGCGCATCGCGCGGCGTGACGCGGCATTGCTGCGCGCGAGCGAGGCCGGGCAGCGGCAGGAGCGCAAGACCGGCAAAGAGCATCCTTCTGCGCGTGGTGTCGGTTGCCATGCGTTTACGACGGCACTTTCATTCCCCGCTGCACCGCGGGCCGGAACGAGATCGCATCGAACCAGCGCTTGACGTGCGGGAATTCGTTGAGGTCCGTCTTGTGCCACTCGTGCCGCGCGACCCACGGATAAGTCGCGATGTCGGCGATCGAATAGTCGCCCGCCAGATACTGCTCGCGCGACAGGTGGGCATTCAACACACCGTAGAGGCGCCGCGTTTCCTTGGTGTAGCGCTCTATGGCATAAGGCACGGGCTCCTTCGCCGCGCGCAGGAAGTGATGCACCTGGCCGAAAATCGGGCCGACGCCACCCATCTGGAACATCAGCCACTCCAGCGTCGCATAACGCGCGGCACCTGACTGCGGCAGCAGCTTTCCCGTCTTTTCCGCAAGGTAGATCAGGATCGCGCCGGACTCCATCATGCGTATCGGGGCATGGTCCGGTCCTTCCGAATCGGCGATGGCGGGGATCTTGGAATTGGGATTGACGGCGACGTACTCCGGCTTGAACTGGTCACCCTTGCCGATATCGATCGGATGAACGCGGTAGGGCAATCCGAGTTCTTCGAGCATGATCGAAACCTTGCGTCCATTGGGCGTCGTCCAAGTGTAAAGCTCTATCATGCACTTCCTTTTCGCTTGTTGATGACTTCGGCGATCGCTTCGCGCCGCGCCGCGTGGAGCCGATGCCTGATTTCGTCGGGGCCGGACGCGTCGCGTGCGAGCGCCCCGGCGTCCACCGCGGCCCCGGCCTTCAGTACGCTTTCCAGCCACGACGGCACCGACTTCGCGTCCGGCTCAGCGGCGACCGCGGCGGCCACGAGGTCGGAGAACCGTTGAGGACGTCGCCAGGCGTCCGCGCGGTCGAGCAGCTCGAGCACGGCATCCGCGTCAAGCGCCGCCGCATCGGCGATCACGTTGCCGTGTTGCGCGGCGAGCAACGCCAGCTCCCGGCACGCGGCGGGCGCTTTCAACCGCCCGGCGAGCGCTTCGACGGCAAGCGGATCGAGCCGGCGCGTGAGCGCAGCGAAACGCGCTGCGAGCGATCCGCCCTGCGCGGCAACGGCATCGAGTGCCGCCAGCGCACTCTCGCCCGAGTCTTCGAGCGCTGCGTCGATCTCCGGCGCAATGCGTGCCAGCGCACCACACTGGCGCAAGACATGGAACATGCGCGACGGTGTCTTTTCCATCAGGCCGAGGGAAAACTCCTGCCACACGCGCTCCGGCACCAGGGCATCGGCCTCTCCGGCTTCGACCATCTGCTGCATGAGCGCAACCGTTTCCGCGGCCACGTCGAAGCCGTAGCGCGCGGCAAAGCGGGCCACCCTCAGGATCCGCACCGGATCTTCGGCGAAGGCGGGGCTGACATGGCGCAGCACGCCGGCCTCGAGGTCCGCCCGGCCGTTGAACGGATCGATAAGGCTTCCGGCTTCGTCCCTGGCAAGCGCATTGATGGTGAGATCGCGTCGCGCGAGATCCTGCTCCAGGGTGACGTCCGGTGCGGCACGAAACTCGAAGCCGTGGTAGCCGCGCGCGACCTTGCGCTCGGTGCGCGCCAGCGCATACTCCTCGCGCGTCGTGGGATGGAGAAAAACGGGGAATTCCCGGCCGACCGGCTTGAAACCGAGCTTGATCATCGCTTCAGGCGTCGCACCCACGACCACGTAATCGCGGTCCTTGACGGGCAGCCCCAGGATTTCATCCCGCACGGCACCGCCGACCGTGTAGATTTTCATAGCCGGCGCAGCAGGCTGCATGCCCCTCTGTCAGCGTCCCGCCTGGTTGCGGTATCGGGCGTAACGCGCGCGCGGCGTGCGCTGGCCCAGCCACCCCGCGGCGACCGCCTCCAGCGCGGCAGGTCGTATGCCGAAGGGAAATTCGCACCCGCACACGCTGTCGACTTTCATCGAATGGTAATTGTCCCGCGTAAGCAGTTTCACCGGCAGCCATTCCATCCAGTAAGCCTGCCAGTAGGACAGACGGTCGCCCAGCCCGATCACGCGCCGGGGATGGCCCGTCGTTCGGCCGACATATTCCACCAGATCCCGCAGCGTATATACGGTGGGCCCGCATAGCTCATAGCGTTTCCCGAAGCTGTGCACGTCTTCGAGACTGGCCGTGAACGCCGCCGCCACGTCTTCGACGAAGACCGGCTGAAAACGGGAACCGGGGCTGCCGAGCACGACGACGGGCAGAAAACGCTGGAGGAAAGCAAAGAGATTCAAGAAACGGTCGCCGTGGCCGAAGATCACGGAAGGGCGGAACACCGTCACGTCCAGTTGCGTGGCGAGCACGATGCGCTCGGCCTCGGCCTTGGACCGCAGGTAGGCGCTCGGGCCGTCGCGCTCGGCATTGAGCGCGCTCATATGCAGATAGCGCCGGATGCCGTTTTCGTGACAGGCCGCGGTGATCTTGCGCGCCAGCCCGACGTGGGCCTCTTCGAAACTCCGGCTTCCGCGCCCACCGTGGAGCACGCCGACCAGATTGATGACTGCCTCCGAACCGCGCATGACGCGCGAGATCTCAGCGGGGTCGTGTACGTCGGCCTGAACGACATCCACGGTGGGAAGCAGCAGCAGTTCCTTGGCCCGCTCGCGATCGCGGGTGGGGACGCGCGCACGATATCCCAGTGCAGCGAGCCTATGGCAGATATGCCGGCCGACGAATCCGCTGCCGCCAAATATGCATACTGTCGTGATAGTCACGGGGGTATTCTACCCTTCAGACTCGCGACCGCCGCCGCTATGGGGTATCGCCCAGCCCCGCCTCGCGCGCGCGCTCGCGCGGGCCGATGAACCCCAGGCGACGCTTGAGCGACTGCAGCTCCAGGCTGAAGGCATGGGCGTAGGAGCGGGTGTTGGCCATGACGCGGGT
>JBQTJV010000212.1:0-44899 GCA_052386775.1 Betaproteobacteria bacterium | reverse complement strand
GCACACCGCTTTCCACATTTCGAGCAGGATCTGCGCTGCCTCCATGCCGTTGAGATAATAGTTCGGGATCACGCGCAGGCTGATGGCGCGCCCGTCGTATCCTGACTCCCTGACCAGCTTGCGGGCGCGGTCCGGATCATAGACGTAGCCCTTGCGCTGCGCGTCGTACATCGGGCCGAAGGACTTCAGTTGGTGGCCATTCGGCGTGTAGTTCTTGCCCTGCCATAGCGCATCGCGCAGCTTCTTGCGATCGATCGCGAGACTGAGCGCCTGGCGCAGCCGCTTGTCCTTGAGTACCGGCGCGTTGCTGTTGAAAACGACGACATGCGAGTTCTCCAGTGTCACGGAGCGGGGCTCCACGTCGCGGTAACGGTTGATTACCGATATCTGATCGGGGGGCACATCCACGATGATGTCGAACTCTCCGCTTACCAGGCCGGCGATGCGGGTCGCAAGCTCCGGGACGTCGCGGAAGGTCACCGACTTGAATGCAGGCTTTCCTGCGAAGTGGCTGTCATGCGCCGAGAACGCCACGAACTGGTCCTTCTTCCATTCCCTGAATTTCAGCGGGCCGGTGCCGACCGGGTTCCAGCGCACTTCCCGCAGCGCGCGCTCCATCCACTTCGGATCGGCGCTTTTGTGCTTCGTCCAGTGTTTATGGCTGACGATCCAGCTCGTGTAACTCGCCAACCGCTGCTCGAGCACGACGTCCGGCTTGGAAGTGACGAAGCGCACGGTATGGGAATCGATCTTCTGTACCGCTTCCAGGTGGCCGAAATAGCGTCTGCCTTCCGGAATCACGGCGCTGGGACCGATCAATCGCTCCGGCGAGAACGTGAAGAGAACGTCATCGGCAGTGAACTCCGAGCCGTCATGGAACTTGACGCCGCGACGCAGGTGCAGCTCCAGTACGTACGGCGTGAGCCGGCGCCACGATTCGGCGAGCGAAGGTTTGAGGCTTTCGCGCCCGCCACCGTCGGACGTAAAGTCGCGTCGGATTAACGTATCGAAGATAGAATAGGTGACCCGCACGTCGACATTGCCGTGGGTCTCTGCCGGATCGAGTCCCCGCGGCAGTTCATTGACGGCCACCACCACGTCGGGACGCGTATCGGCTGCTATGGCGTTCAGCGAGAAGCTGGCCGCCGCCGCTGCGGCCAATGCAACTCGCGCGATTGCCTTCTTCATCGGCTCTCCTCTTATTGAAAGTTCAACAAACTGCCGGTCGTCCGGATCGGTTCGCAGAAGCTGGTCACTCTCCCATCTGCCTGCTGAGCTGCGTCAACTGTTCCAGGTTGCGTATCGTTTTTCCCCGGTCCTGTTTTGAGATTTCCACCATGATCATGTTGCATATCGCCATGGGTATGGTGAGGGAGCGCGCTTCGCCGGAGGCACCACGCCGGGCCGCCAGCACGACGTCCGGACGGCGAGCACCCGCCGTTACCGCTACGTCGGTGATCAGTACGCTTGTCGCACGGCAAGCGCGGGCTTGCGCCACGATGTCGGAAATACGGCGATCGAGCCTGTTGAGCGCAACCAGCACGAAGACATCGTCGCGCCGCGCCAGCAGGAGACCGGCCGCGAGGTCGCGCGCTTCGTGCGCAAGCGCGTGAGTATGGTAGCCGGCCCGACTAAGCCGGGTCTGCAGCAGGCGTAGGAGCACCCCGCCATGCCCGGTAGCGAAGAGAAATGCCGTCCGCGCACGCAAAATCGCGCGGGCAGCGGCGCTTATCGATGAGTCGTCGATCTGCTCGGGAAGCTGCCGCAGGGCGGCGATCTCGCTTTCCACGAAAGGCTTGACGATGCCGTTGGCCGCCAGGCGTTCGATGCGCTGCCTCACCCGGTCGGCTGCCTCCGAGGCGCCAAAGAGATCCATTTGCAGCGCGGCGCGCAGGGCCGGATAGCCCTTGAACCCGAGCTTGCGCGCGAAGCGTACGGCAGACGTTGGATGGACCGCAGCCCGCTGCGCCAGCGCGTTCGTGGAGAGTAGCGCCGTTTCGCGCGGTTTTTCGAGCAGCGTCTGGAGCAGGCGGCGGTCAGCTTCCGTGAGCTGCGGGCGGCGCGAGCTGACCAGTTCGGACAATGTCATGGCGCTTTGCCTTATAGCACCCCGGTCCCAGCCAGGCAACAATCATTGCCGCAATAGGACAGGCCGATGCAACGATTGTTACTGCATCCGCCGCTTCCCAAAGGAGCGCCTTGTGGGCCAAAATACCGGTCTGAAATGCTTACCCGGCAAGGAGGACGGCAAGATGTCTCACACCCTCGAACAGTTCGCTGCCTCAGCGCATGACATCCTCACCGCAGAGCCCGGTCCGTCCGGTCGCGCCAAGGTCTGCGCGCTGCTGCAGGAGGCGCTCAAGGATCCCCAGTTCGTCGCCAACAATCTCACCGACCAGACCCCGGAGCGCAAGATTCTCTATGAAGATCCGCAGCTCAAGTTCTGCATCCTTGCGCACCATTACCAGGGGGCCAAGACGAGCCCTCCGCACGATCACGGGCCGTCGTGGGCGATCTACGGACAGGCTGTCGGCGAAACCGAGATGAGCGATTACGAGCTGCTCGAGCCGGCAAGCGAAGAGAAGCCGGGCAAGGTCCGCAAGGTGCGCACCTACAAGCTCACCCCGGGCGTCGCGCACGTCTACAACGAAGGCGATCTCCATTCGCCCACCCGCACCGGATCCACGCGCCTCATTCGCATCGAGGGCGTCAACATGGAGACCGTGCGCCGCCACAAGTACATGGCGGTATAGCTGCTACATCTCGGGCTTGATGCCCGCGATCTTCACCAGCTTGGCGAGACGATCGTAGTCGCCGCGGACGAATTTGCCGAATTCGTCGGGACTCGTGCTGCCGGCGGGCACCAGTCCCTGATTCGCGTACAGCGCTTTCACCTCCGGCGCCGCGAGCGCCTTCTGTATCGCCCCGTGCCACGTCTTGATGACCGGGCGCGGCGTTCCCCGGGGTGCGAAGAAGCCGTTCCAGCTGTTGAATTCATATCCCGGGACGCCGGACTCGGCGATCGTCGGCAGCTCCGGCAGCAAGGGCGAGCGGGATTTCGACGTGATTCCCAGAGCCCGCATGCGGCCGCCTTTGATGTGCCCCATGATCGAGGCCGCCGGCGCGATCAGCCACTGGCTTTCGCCGGCGACCACCGCCGCAGCCATCGGCCCGCCGCCTTTGTAGGGAACGTGCACGGTATTGATGCCGACGAGGCTGGTGAACATGATCCCCGATAGATGGCTCGACGAGCCCACGCCCGCGGAAGACATGTGGAGCTTGCCGGGCTGCGCCTTGGCGAGCGCGATCAGTTCCCTGACGTTTTTGACGGGCACGGACGGGTGAACGGCCATGACGCCGTCGGCGTTCACGATCAGCGATATGGGATCGAAGTCCCTGAACGCATCGAAGGCGAGTTTCTTGTAGGTGAATTGCGAGACGATCATCGAGCTGGAGGCGCCGACGATGACGGTATACCCGTCCGGCGCGGCGCGCGCGCCGATCTCCAGCGCGATGGTTCCCGCTGCCCCTCCGCGGTTGTCCACCACCAGCTGCTGTCCGAGGATTTCGGACACCTTGGGGGTGACGATGCGGGCGATCGTGTCCAGCGACGAGCCGGCCGATTGCGCAGCGAGCACCCTGATCGGCCGCACGGGATAAGACTGCGCTATGGTGGTGGTGGCGGCTGACAGCCCGATGATCAAAACGAGCATGACGCTTTTCATGACGATCCCTCCCTGGATCCTGCGCTTTGAAGTGTCGATCATAATCCATCTCGAACGTCCGCAGCGGTGTCGCTTCACAGGCCGTGCCGGACATGATAAGTTGCACGCGCCCTCGCCGGGCTTTCAAGTCTCACGGAGGAGTAGATGGCAAAGATCGTGAATACCCTGGACGTTCCCCGCCTGTATTCGCAGAAGGATGACCGCTTTCGCTACGAGGCAGTGAAAGAGAACGTGCTGGGACTCAAGAACATCTGCGGCGAAATCGTGGTCTATCCGCCCGGCGCCGCCGGCGCAAGCCACCACCACGTAGGGACGGAGCATCTGTTCTACGTCACCGAAGGCCGCGGCACGATGTACATCGACGATGCCGCGCACGAGGTGAAGGCGGGAGATTTCGTGGCGGTGTTCGAGGGGGAGCGCCACTGGTTCAAGAACCACACCCAGGAAACCTTCGCGTTTCTGGAGCTGTTCGCGCCGGTCAATTACAAGACGATCTGGGACAGCCCGGATCTCAAGTGAAGCTGGAAGCCAAGCCGTCCGTGAGACGGCGAGCACTCAAACCCCGGCTTCAGTGGTGCGCGTCGGACGGTATGGCCGGCAGGGGTCCGGTCTTGAGGTTGTATAGATGCCTTTTGCGCACCAGCCACATCGTGACCGACACGAAAATCCCGAACAGTGCGATCACGGTATAGATCGAAAAATCCAGCATGATGAGCAGCGCGTAGACCGCCAGCATCGTGAGGATCGACAGGTTCTCGTTGAAGTTCTGAACGGCGATGGAGTGGCCCGCGCCCATCAGAATGTGGCCGCGGTGCTGCAGCAGCGCGTTCATGGGCACCACGAAGAACCCGGCGAGGCCGCCGATCATGATCATGAGCGGGATGGCGAATTCCAGGGTGCGCACGAAGTTCATTGCGATGACGATGAGTCCCATCGCAATGCCGACCGGCACCACGTTCACCGCCCGGTTGAGCGGGACGAACTTCGCGGCGATCACTGCCCCGGCCGCGATCCCGACCGCGCTGAGGCCCTGCAGCACCG
Source organism: Betaproteobacteria bacterium (assembly GCA_052386775.1). Lineage (GTDB taxonomy): Bacteria > Pseudomonadota > Gammaproteobacteria > Burkholderiales > SG8-41 > DSOT01. The sequence continues at coordinate 40,133 of JBQTJV010000212.1, read as the reverse complement.
TTGCCTGGGAGAGGGTGTAGCCGAGGGCCACTTCCGCCCATTTCAGCACGATGAACTGCAGGGTGGCCCCGGCCCCCCAGAACAGGGTGGTGGTGGCGAGCGAAATCTGCCCCAGCTTGTCGGTCCACAACAGTTTCACGCAATGCGCGAACTCGTGCACCAGATAGATCGGGTTCTTGCTGGGCGCGCGATGATCCACCCCGGTATTGGGTATGTAAAGGTTGAAGATCGCCGCGATCGCGTAGAAAACGATGATGATGGCGATCGCGGCTTCAGGCGCGGTATCGATACCGGTGTTGATCCAGGGAAAATCGAGCCCCAAAAGGCGGGAGGAGACGGCGCCACTGATGAGTACGCCGCCCAGCAGCGTGCCCAGGATGATCGAGCCCACGGTCAACCCCTCGATCCAGCCGTTGGCGACGACCAGCTTCTGGTGCGGCAGGTATTCGGTCAGAATGCCATACTTCGCAGGCGAATAAGCGGCCGCGCCGAGGCCCACCACGGAGTAGGCGAAAAGAACCACGACGTATGCCGCCGGCCCGGCGGAGGACAGCGCCTCGTAGAAGAACATGATCAGGCAGCCCAGGATCTTCACCGTATTGGTGATGAACATCACCCGGCCTTTCGGCATGGAATCGGCGAAAGCGCCGACGAAGGCGGCAAATACCACGTAGGACACGGTGAAGAAGAACTTGAGCATCGGCGTGAGCCATGCCGGCGAGTGCATTTCCAGCAGCAGCGCGATGGCGGCGACGAGGAGCGCGTTATCGGCAAGCGACGAGAAAAACTGCGCCGCCATGATGATGTAGAAGCCAAAAGGCATTAGCGGGGAACGCAGCCGTCTGAGCGGGCTTTGTGGAGGAGTGAAATCCGGCGCTTTATACCATACTTCGCGCGCCTACTCTCCGCCCCACAAATATGGTTGAATGAAAGGCACCATGGCGGATCGCAGACTACAGGTGTTCTACACCGTTGCAAAGCAGCTCAGCTTTACCAAGGCCGCTGAGCAGCTCTTCATGACGCAGCCGGCGGTCACTTTCCAGGTGAAGCAGCTGGAAGAGCATTTCAGCACGCGGCTGTTCGAGCGCAGCCACGGCAAAATCGCGCTGACGCCCGCCGGCCGGCTGGTGATGGAATACGCCGAGAAAATACTGGGGATTTCGGACGAGCTGGAAAAACGGGTCGCCGAGATGACCGGCGTCGTGAGCGGGCCGCTGCTGCTGGGCGCCAGCACGACGGTCGCCGAGTTCATCCTGCCGCAGATACTGGGCGAGTTCAAGGCGCGCTATCCGCAGGTGCAGGCGCACCTGTCGGTCGCCAACTCGGAGACCATCGAGAACCGGGTCGCAGACCACACGCTGGACATGGGCCTCATCGAGTCGCCCGCGCACCTGCCCACCGTGCAGATCGAATCCGTCTGCGAGGACGAGCTCGTGCTGATCTGCGCGCCGGGCCACCGGCTTGCGCGTGCGAAAAGCGTGACCCCGCAGGACATTCTGGGCGAGCCTTTCGTCAGCCGCGAGGTCGGTTCGGGGACGCGCGAGTTCACCGATCAATACCTGCGCAGCTGCAACGTCTCGCCGGACGATCTCAACATCGTCATGGAACTGGGCAGCCCGGAAGCGATCAAGGGTGTCGTGGAAACCGGCGTCGGCGTGGCGATCATCTCGCGCACGCGGGTGGCCAAGGAGCGCAAGCTCGGCATGCTGACCCCGGTGCCGCTGCGGCCGCGTCTCATCCGCAATTTCTCCCTCGTGTATCAGAAGGAGAAGTTCCGTTCCCGGCTGCTGACGACTTTCAGCGAATTCGCCACGGCGCGCATGCGGCAGATGGTGTCGAGCGAAACGTGAGATAAGTTCGATGGCGCGCCCCATCGCGGCGGCGATCGATCTCGACGCGCTGCGCCACAACCTTGGCCTCGCGCAGCGTCACGCCCCGCGGTCGAAAGTGTTCGCCGTCATCAAGGCAAACGCCTATGGACATGGGCTGCTGCGCGCCGCGCACGCGCTGGACGCCGCGCACGGATTCGCCCTGGTGGAACTCGACGCCGCGGTCCGGCTGCGCGAGGTGGGATATCGCCAGCGCATCGCTTTGCTGGAAGGTTTTTTCGACGTGGCGGAATTGCCGGTGCTGGTCGCGCATAACCTGGCCGCGGTGGTGCACAGCCGCGAGCAGCTGGCCATGCTGCACGCGCTTCCGGGCGGCGCCGGCCTCGATGTGCTGCTCAAGATCAATACCGGCATGAACCGGCTGGGATTCGCCCCGGAGGAGACGCGCCGTGCGCTCGCCGCCCTCCACTCGATTCCGGGCGTGGGCGCTGTGACGCTGCTCACGCATTTCGCCAACGCCGACGACGCGCGCGGCGTGGCGTGGCAGATGGAGCGGTTCGAAGCGGCGGCCAGGGACCTGCAACTGCCGCGCAGTCTGGCCAACTCGGCGGCCATCCTCCGCTATCCCGAGACGCACGCCGACTGGGTCCGTCCGGGCATCATGCTCTATGGCTGCTCGCCTTTCGGCGACACGACGGCTGAAAAACTCGGTTTGAAGCCGGCGATGACGCTGACGAGCGAACTGATCGCCGTACAGCACCTCCAGCCCGCCGATGCGGTAGGCTATGGCGGCCTCTACACGGCGGAGCATGCCATGCGCGTGGGAGTCGTCGCCTGCGGCTATGCCGATGGTTATCCCAGGCACGCGCCCAGTGGCACGCCCATCGCCGTGGCAGGCCGACTCACCGGCACCGTGGGGCGCGTCTCGATGGATATGCTGTGCGGCGATCTGAGCGGCGTGCCGGAGGCGCGGGTTGGATCGCGCGTCGTGGTGTGGGGGGCAGAGAATCCCATAGAGAACGTCGCTGCCGCCGCCGGAACGGTAGGGTATGAGCTGATGTGCGCGCTCGCCGCGCGGGTGCCCGTAGTCGAGACCGCCGGCGGCGTGAAAGGCCCATAACGGCGGTGTATCATGGATCGATCGCGGGCGTTCGCGGCGGACGTCGCATCAAGACCAAGTAATCCCATGGCGAAGGCCAAATCCCTTTACGCGTGTACCGAATGCGGCGGCCAGGCGCTCAAGTGGCAGGGCCAGTGCCCGCATTGCCAGGCGTGGAACACGCTCGTCGAGACGGTCGCGGACGCCGCCGCCCCCGCCAACCGCTTCGGCCTGATTCCCGGCGGCAAGCTGCAGCGGCTCTCGGAGGTGGAGGCACGGGAAGAAAGCCGCGTGCCCACCGGCGTGCCCGAGTTCGACCGCGTGCTGGGCGGCGGACTGGTGCCGGGCGCGGTGGTCCTCATCGGCGGCGACCCCGGAATCGGCAAGTCCACGCTGCTGCTGCAGGCGCTGGCCGAGATCGGCGGCACGCGCAAGGTCGTCTACGTCAGCGGCGAAGAGTCGCCGCAGCAGATCGCCCTGCGTGCAAAGCGCCTCGGCGTGAATTCGAACTCGGTGCAGGTGCTGCCGGAAACGGACCTCAAGAAGATACAGCAGGCGATACAGCAAGAGCGTCCCGAAGTCGCGGTGATCGATTCGATCCAGACGCTGTACTCCGATGACCTTCAGTCGGCCCCGGGCTCGGTCGCACAGGTCCGCGAGTGCGCCGCGCAATTGACGCGCGCGGCCAAGGCCTCGGACACGACCATCGTTTTCGTCGGGCACGTCACCAAGGAAGGAACGCTTGCCGGGCCGCGGGTGCTCGAGCACATGGTCGATACCGTCCTCTATTTCGAAGGGGACACGCATTCCAGTTTCCGCTTGATTCGCGCCTTCAAGAATCGCTACGGCGCGGTGAACGAGCTGGGCGTTTTTGCGATGACCGACAAGGGGCTGAGGGGGGTGTCCAATCCGTCGGCGCTTTTTCTCTCCCAGCATGGGGGAGAGGTGGCCGGGTCGTGCGTGACGGTGACGCAGGAGGGCACGCGGCCGCTGCTGGTCGAGGTTCAGGCGCTGGTGGACGAATCTCACGCGCCCAATCCGCGGCGGCTTTCCGTGGGGCTCGAACAGAACCGGCTCGCGCTGCTGCTCGCCGTGCTGCACCGGCACGCGGGCATTGCGTGCTTCGACCAGGACGTGTTCGTCAATGCGGTAGGCGGCGTTCGCATTGCCGAGCCGGCGGCGGACCTCGCCGTGACCATGGCGATCGTCTCCTCCCTGCGCAACAGGCCGCTGCCCCCGAAGCTGGTGGCATTCGGCGAAGTCGGTCTCGCCGGAGAAGTGCGTCCGGTACAGCGCGGGCAGGAGCGACTGAAGGAGGCGGCGAAGCTTGGGTTTACGGCAGCGCTCATTCCCAAGGCGAACAAGCCGCGCCATGCGGTCCCGGGCGTCGAAGTCATCGCGGTGGATCGCATCGAAGAAGCGGTTGCCCGTTTCCGTGGATCAGCATGACGGCAGTCGAACCTTCAGCATTCGGCGGCGGCATTCACGAGCAGGCGCTGCGCTCGCTCTTCCAGTCGCGCAAATTGTCTGGCATCCTGAACACCATCGACGTTGAGCGCCCATGTCGATCCTGTGGCACGTAACTGTGCGCGTTAGTTGCAGGGACTTGGCAAACGGGGCGCGGGTTTTGCGCAGGCCCGATCAAAGGAGGAGTGATGGCTCGCGTTCATGCCTATGACGCCGGCCTCGACCGCAATCCAGCCAACTACACGCCGCTGACGCCGCTGTCCCTGCTGGCGCGCACCGCGTACGTCTACCCGCGACGCCGTGCCGTGGTGCACGGTGACATCGTGCTGAGTTGGGCGGAGGTGTATGCGCGCTGCCGGCGGCTCGCCTCCGCGCTCGTCCAGCGCGGCATCGTTCCAGGTGACACGGTGGCCACCATGCTGCCGAATGTGCCGGCGATGTACGAGGCGCATTTCGGCGTGCCGATGACGGGCGCGGTGCTCAATACGCTCAATACCCGGCTCGACGCGGGCGCGATCGCGTTCATGCTGCGGCACGCGGAAGCGAAAGTCCTCATCAGCGACCGCGAATTTTCCGGCACCGTCGAGGCGGCGCTGAAGCAGCTCGAGAAGCGGCCGCTGGTCATCGATGTCGACGATGCGGCATACCCGGGAGGGGCGCTGCTGGGCGAAGTCGAATACGAGGCGTTCCTGGCCGAGGGCGACCCCGAATTCACGTGGTCGGTCCCGGACGACGAGTGGAACGCGATCTCGCTCAACTACACTTCCGGGACCACGGGCAATCCGAAGGGGGTCGTCTACCATCATCGCGGGGCCTACCTCAACGCCTTGAGCAACATGGTGTCATGGGGCATGCCGCAGCATCCCGTCTATCTCTGGACGCTGCCGATGTTCCACTGCAATGGCTGGTGTTTCCCCTGGACCATCGCCGCGGCCGCCGGAACGAACATCTGTCTGCGCCGGGTGGACGCGGAGCTTGTCTTCGCTTTGATCCGGCGCCACCGCGTGACGCATTATTGCGGCGCGCCGATCGTGCACAGCATGCTGCTCAATGCGCCTCCCGAATGGCGCAGCGGCATCGATCACACCGTTTCGTGCCTGGTGGCCGGCGCGGCGCCGCCGGTGGCGGTGATCGAAGGCATGGAGCGGATGGGCTTCAACATCACGCACGTCTACGGGCTCACCGAGACCTACGGTCCGGCTGCGGTCTGCGCCAAGCACGAGGAGTGGGCGTCGCTCCCGCTGGAAAAGCGTGCGGAGCTGAACGGCCGGCAGGGCGTGTGGTATCACATGCAGGATCGCATGACGGTGATCGACCCTGTTACGATGCAGCCCGTGCCCTGGGATGGGGAGACCATCGGCGAAGTGATGTTCCGCGGCAATCTGACGATGAAGGGCTATCTCAAGAGCCCGCAGGCGACGCAGGAAGCGTTTGCCGGCGGCTGGTTTCACAGCGGGGATCTGGGCGTGATGCAGCCCGATGGCTACGTCAAGATCCGGGACCGCTCCAAAGACATCATCATTTCTGGCGGCGAGAATATCTCCTCACTGGAGGTGGAAGACGCGCTTTATCGCCATCCTGCTGTCATGACGGCGGCGGTGGTGGCGGCGCCGGACCCGAAGTGGGGCGAAGTGCCGTGCGCGTTCGTCGAGCTGAAGGACGGTGCGCAGGCGAGCGAGGCGGAACTGATCGCGCACTGCCGCAGCCGGCTGGCGCATTTCAAGGCGCCCAAGCGGGTGGTCTTCGGCCCGCTGCCCAAGACCTCCACCGGCAAGATCCAGAAATTCCTCCTGCGCGAGCAGGTGAAGTCGGCTACGGCAATCGACACGTGAGCGCGATGGCGGACAACGGCGATTACATACTGGAGACGCAGGGACTCACCAAGGAGTTCAAGGGCTTTGTCGCCGTGAACAACGTCGATCTCAGGATCCGGCGCGGCACGATACACGCGCTGATCGGGCCGAACGGCGCCGGCAAGACGACGTGCTTCAACCTGCTGACCAAGTTTCTCGAGCCTACTGCCGGGACCATACTCTACAAGGGTGAGGACATCACGCACGAAAAGCCGGCCGATATCGCGCGCCGCGGCATCATCCGCTCGTTCCAGATCTCGGCGGTGTTCCCCCACCTCACCGTGCTGGAGAACGTGCGGGTCGCCCTGCAGCGCAAGCTGGGCAATTCCTTTTATTTCTGGCAGTCGGAGAGCGTTCTCGATTCGCTCGACGCGCGCGCACTGGAGCTGCTGGAAGCCGTGGACCTGGGAAGATTTTCGGACACCGTGACGGTGGAGCTGCCGTACGGCCGCAAGCGCGCATTGGAAATCGCCACCACCCTCGCCATGGATCCCGAATTGATGCTGCTCGACGAGCCGACCGCCGGCATGGGACACGAGGACGTCGACCGGGTGACCCGGCTCATTCAGCTCGTCGCCGAGGGCCGGACCGTCATCATGGTCGAGCATAATATGAGCGTCGTCTCCGGCATTTCGCACACGATCACCGTGCTCCAGCGCGGCGCGGTGCTGGCGGAGGGACCGTACGCCGAGGTTTCAAAAAACCCGCAGGTGATGGAGGCCTACATGGGGACCGCGGCATGAGCGGCGGAGCAGGGATCGGCGGAACGCGGAGCAGGGGCTCCGCTTGCGGGGATGCGACCGTGGAGCCGATCGTGGGCGCGTTGCCGCCGATCCTATGCGCGTCTTCGGGGTCAGATCCCCAAAGGGGCCCCTCTTCCGCCCTACGACGCGCCCCATTTCATGGGGATGCGACCCGGCGAGTGCCGCCAGCTGCCGACACGATGTCCGGTTTGTACTCGCTTGGCGCAACGGAGGCGGCCCATGCCTGACAACGGCGAAGTGCTGCGGATCTCGAATCTGCACGCCTGGTACGGCGAGTCGCACGTTCTGCACGGCGTCGACCTCGTGGTGCACCGCGGAGAAGTCGTCACCCTCCTGGGGCGCAACGGCTCGGGACGCACTTCCACGCTGAAGAGCATCCTCGGCATGGTGGGGCGCCGCAGCGGATCCATCGTCATGAACGGCACCGAAACCATTGCGATGCCGTCGTACCGCATCGTGCGCCTGGGAATCGGCTACTGTCCGGAAGAGCGGGGCATCTTCGCCAGCCTGTCGACCGAGGAAAACCTGCTGCTGCCGCCGCAGGTACACTCGGGCGGAATGCCGGTGGAAGAGATCTACGAAATGTTTCCCAATCTCCGGGAACGCCGCACGAGTCAGGGCACGCGGCTCTCGGGCGGAGAGCAGCAGATGCTCGCGATGGCGCGCATACTGCGCACGGGCGCGCGGCTGCTGCTGCTCGATGAGATCACGGAAGGGCTCGCGCCGGTAATCGTCCAGGCGCTTGGCCGGGTCATCCGTCAACTGAAGGAAAAAGGATTCACCATCGTGCTCGTGGAACAGAATTTCCATTTCGCGGCGCCGCTGGCGGACCGGCACTACGTCATGGAGGGCGGCAGGATTGCGCAGTCGTTCACTGCTGCGGAACTGAGGGAAAAAACGAGCATGCTGCACGAGTATCTCGGCGTGTGAAGTCTGTCTTCAAAGTCTTTTACAAGGAGGGACCAGCGATGTTGGCAAAACGTGGTTTGCAGATGGCGGCGGTGTTCGCGTTGAGCGCCGGGCTCGCACAGGCGCAGATCTCCGATGGCGTGATCAAGATTGGCGTGTTGAACGACCAGTCGGGCACCTACGCCGACCTGGCGGGGCCGGGCTCGGTGGTCGCGGCGCGCATGGCGGTAGAGGATTTCGGGGCGGCGAAGAAAGGCATGAAGGTCGAGATCGTCGTCGCCGATCACCAGAACAAGCCCGAAGTGGGGTCGAGCATTGCGCGGCAGTGGTTCGACGTGGACAAGGTCGATGCCATCGTTGACGTGCCCACCTCTTCCGTGGTGCTGGCCGTAAACCAGGTCGCGCGGGAGAAGAACAGGGTGCTGATCGTTTCCACCGGTGCCACGTCGGATCTCTACGGCAAGGCCTGCACCCCCAATTCGCTCCACTGGACCTACGATACGTGGTCGCTCGCCAACGGCACGGGGACTGCAGTGGTGAAGACCGGCGGCAACACCTGGTTTTTCCTTACTGCGGACTATGCCTTCGGCCACGCGCTCGAGCGCGATACCGAGGCGGTGGTGCTGAAGAACGGCGGCAAGGTGCTGGGCAAGGTGCGGCACCCGTTCCCGTCCTCCGACATGTCTTCGTTCCTGCTCCAGGCGCAGACTTCGAAGGCGAAAATCATCGGCCTGGCGAATGCCGGGGCCGACACCATCAACGCCCTCAAGCAAGGCGCCGAATTCGGCATCGTGAAAGGCGGACAGCAGTTCGCAGGCCTGCTCGTGTTTCTTACCGACGTCCACTCGCTCGGGCTGAACACTGCGCAGGGATTGCTCCTGACCGAATCGTTCTACTGGGATCTCAACGACCAGACCCGCGCCTTCTCGAAGCGCTTCGCCAAGCTGCACAAGAACGCGATGCCGACGATGGGGCAGGCCGGCGTGTACTCGGCGGTGTTGCACTATCTGAAGGCCGTGGAAGCGCTCAAATCCGATTCGCCGGGGGATAAGGTGGTGGCGAAGATGAAGGAGCTGCCGACCGACGACCCGGTGTTCGGCAAGGGCCGCGTGCGCCAGGACGGCCGCAAGATCCACAACATGTATCTCTTCGAAGTGAAGAAGCCGTCCGAGTCGAAAGGGGCGTGGGACTATTACAAGCTGCGCTCGACGATCCAGGCGGACCAGGCGTTCCGGCCCGAAAAGGACGGTGGCTGTCCGCTGGTGAAGTAAGCAGACGCCTCTCGAAGCATGTTGCCGCCACTTTCGTCATTCCTGTGAAAGCCGGAATCCAGAAATCGCCTGGATGCCGGCGCACGCCGGGATGACGATACTGGGCAAGCTCGAATGAGCGAGATATTCGGCATCCCGACCCAGGCCCTGTTCGGGCAGCTCCTGATCGGGCTGATCAACGGCTCGTTCTACGCGCTGCTCTCGCTCGGCCTGGCGGTGATCTTCGGGCTGCTCAACATCATCAACTTCACGCACGGCGCCCAGTACATGATGGGCGCCTTCTGCGCGTGGTTTCTGATGACCAGGTTCGGGCTGGGCTACTGGTGGGCGCTGGCCCTGACGCCACTCATCGTGGGGGCAACCGGCATGGCGATCGAGCGCCTGATGCTGGCGCGCCTCTACCGGCTCGATCACCTCTACGGGCTGCTGCTGACATTCGGGCTGGCGCTGATCATCCAGGGGCTGTTCCGCAATGAGTACGGCTCCACCGGATTGCCGTATCCGATGCCCGACGCGTTGAAGGGCGCTCAGAACCTCGGCTTCATGTTCCTCCCGAACTACCGGGCGTGGGTGATCGTCTTCTCGCTCCTCGTGTGTCTTGCGACCTGGTTCATCATCGAGAAGACGAAACTCGGCTCGTACCTGCGCGCCGCCACCGAAAACCCGCAGCTCGTGCAGGCGTTCGGCATCAATGTCCCGCGCATGGTGACGCTCACCTATGGCTTCGGCGTGGGTCTGGCGGCGCTCGCAGGGGTCATGGCGGCGCCCATCTACAGCGTCAATCCGCTGATGGGCGAGCATCTCATCATCGTGGTGTTCGCGGTGGTCGTGATCGGTGGCATGGGCTCGATCATGGGTTCCATCATCACCGGGTTTGTCCTGGGACTGGTGGAAGGGCTGACCAAGGTGTTTTACCCGGAAGCCTCCAACACCGTGATCTTCATCGTCATGGCGATCGTGCTCATGATCCGGCCGGCCGGCCTGTTTGGTACCCCGAAGTAGCGCGATGGCAGCGGACCAATACACCAACGTCGTGGCCGTCAGGGCGCGGGAGCAGAAGCAGCAGCGCATTGCCTTCGTCGTCATGCTGGCTTTCTTCATATTGGGACCGCTGGTCATTTACCCGGTGTTCCTGATGAAGGTGATGTGTTTCGCGTTGTTCGCGTGTGCGTTCAACCTGCTGCTGGGCTTTACCGGACTGCTTTCGTTCGGCCACGCCATGTTCCTCGGCATGGCCGGCTATACCGCTGCGTACGCGGCGAAGGCATGGGGTCTTACTCCCGAACTCGCGATACTCGCCGGCACGGCGGTGTCCTCTTTGCTCGGACTGGTCTCCGGGCTCATCGCGATCCGCCGGCAGGGCATCTACTTCGCCATGATCACGCTCGCGCTGGCGCAGATGGTTTACTTCTTTTGCGTGCAGGCGCCGTTCACCGGCGGCGAGGACGGCATCCAGGCGGTGCCGCGAGGGAAGCTTTTCGGGCTCGTCGATCTCTCCAACGTCTGGGCGATGTACGTCACGGTGTTCGTCATATTTGTGGGCGGCTTCCTGCTGATCTACCGCATCATCCATTCGCCGTTCGGGCAGGTGTTGAAGGCGATCCGCGAGAACGAGCCGCGCACCGTCTCGCTCGGTTACGACGCCGACCGCTACAAGCTGCTCGCGTTCGTGCTGTCGGCGACGCTCTCCGGCGTTGCTGGGGCGACCAGCGCCCTCGTGTTCCAGCTTGCCGCGCTGAATGCGGTCTACTGGACGATGTCCGGCGAAGTGGTATTGATGACCCTGGTCGGCGGCATGGGCACCATCTTCGGTCCCGTCGTCGGCGCACTCGTGGTGCTGGCGATGGAAAACTATCTGGCGCAGCTCGGGGCGTGGGTGACGATCGTTCAGGGCCTGGTCTTCGTGGTCTGCGTGCTGACGTTCCGGCGCGGGATCGTCGGCGAACTGGTCCACTACCTGCGCCGGCGCGAGACCGCACGCAGCAAGGCGCAGGCTGCGAAATAACTGCTCGATGGACTTCAGTCTCAGCGCCGATCAGATCGCCTTTCAGGATACGGTCCGCAGCTTCGCCAGGCGCGAGCTCGAGGCGAGTGCGCTCCACCGTGCGCACTCGGAAGAATATCCCCGGGAAGTCGCCATCAAGATGGCTGCCGCCGGGCTGCTCGGCATCACCATTCCCGAGGCGGACGGTGGGCAGGGCGGGACGCTGATGGACGCGGTCCTCGCGATCGAGCAGGTGGCACTGGTTTGTCCACGGAGCGCCGACCTCGTGCAGGAAGGAAATTTCGGCGCCATCCGTGTGCTGGCCCGATTCGCCACCGAAGACCAGAAAAAGCGCTTCCTGGCGCCGGTCTTGCGCGGCGAAGAGATCATCGCGGTCGCCATGACCGAGCCGGAAGCCGGCTCCGCCACCACTGATCTCGTCACGTCGGCCACGGCGGACGGCGCGGGCTATCGCGTGAACGGCACGAAAGTGTTCCCCAATCCGCACGCCGACCAGTATCTCGTGTACGTGCGCTACGGTTCGGGCGTGGGCGGCATCGGCTCGGTGATGATCCGGCGCGGAACCCCGGGATTCTCGATCGGCAAGACGTCGAAGTTCATGTCCGGCGCGCACTGGGCGCCGCTTTATTTCGACAAGGTCTACGTGCCGCCCGAGGACGTGCTGCTCGGCCCGGGCGGTTTCAAAAGGCAGATGGAAGGCTTCAACGCCGAACGCGTTGGCAACGCGGCGCGCTCGCTGGCATTCGGCCGCTACTGTTTCAACGCCGCGCGGGACTACGCGCTCACCCGCAGGCAGTTCGGGCGCGCGCTGTGCGAGTTCCAGGGATTGCAGTGGAAATTCGCGGACATGAAGGTGAAGCTCGATGCAGCGCAGCTCCTGCTCTATCGCGCGGCGACGAACGCCGACAAGGGCTTCCCCGCGCCGGACGAGACCACCGTCGCCAAGCTCATGTGCAACCAGACGGGATTCGACGTGGCCAATGAATCCCTGCAGGTCATGGGCGGCCTCGGCTATACGCAGGAAACGCTGGTGGAGTATTGCGTGCGGCGCACGCGCGGCTGGATGATCGCCGGCGGCTCGATCGAAATGATGAAGAATCGGTTGGCGGAAAGCATTTTCGAACGGCGCTTCTCCCAGCGTCCGTCGAAAGCCTAGACGCAAAGGACGCCGAGGACGCAACGAAACACAAGAGAAAGTTCCGCGGATGGCACTGCACCGCTGAATGTTTCATTACCGTATGCGGTCCTGGTTTATCCTTTGCGTCCTTTGCGTTTAAGGCTTTTGGGTTTTGAATCATGACAGCAACGCTCAGTCCGTCGCGCCTGGCACAGGCCTTGTTTCAACCGCGAACCGTCGCGCTGGTCGGTGCATCGGTGGATCTGAAGAAGAACAACTCGCGCCCGCAACGCTTCCTCCGCCGTCACGGCTACACCGGACGGATATTGCCGATCAATCCTCGCTATTCGGAGATACTGGGCGAGACGGCCTATCCCGACCTTGAATCGGCGCCCGGCCCCATCGATCACGCTTTCATCATGGTGCCGGCGGCATCCGTGCCCGACGTGATTGCACAGTGCTGCAAACGGCAAGTTCCGGTCGCGACTATCTTCAGCGCGGGGTTCGCAGAGCTGGGCGAAGCGGGGCGCCAACGTCAGCGCGACATGGTCGCCATGGCGCGTGCGGCCGGCGTGCGCTTGCTCGGGCCAAACTGCATGGGCCTCGTCAGCGTCCACGACAGGACGGCGCTCTCCGTCAACGCGGTGCTGGAGGGCGAGACGTTGAGGCCGGGCCCGCTCGGTGTGGTCTCGCAAAGCGGCGGCACCCTCGGCACGCTGATTTCGCGCGCCCAGGCCCGCGGACTCGGTTTCTCGAAACTCATTTCCGTCGGCAACGAGTCCGATCTCGCGGTGGGCGAGCTGGCGGATCTGCTGGTGGACGATTCCGATACGGGCGCGATCCTGCTGTTTCTGGAAACGTTCCGTGATGCCGAACGGCTCGCAGCGGCGGCGCGCCGCGCTTTCGCGGCTGGCAAGCCGGTCATCGCCTACAAGCTCGGCCGCTCGGAAGTGGGACGCCGCGCCGCAGCCTCGCACACCGGCGCGATGGTCGGCGCCGACGAACTCGCAAGCGCGTTTTTCCGCGCACACGGCATCATGCGGGTCGACTTGCTGGAGAGCCTGTTCGAGCTGCCGCAGTTGGTCCTCGGCCGTAAGCCTCCTGCGGGACGGCGCGTGGCTGTGGTCACCGGAACGGGAGGCGCCGCAGCGATGGTCGCGGACCGTCTCGGCGTGCTCGGCGCCGAAGTGGTGCCGCCGCCGCCCGCGCTGATCGACAAGCTGCGCAGCACCGATCTTCCGATCAACGATGCGCCAATCACCGACATCCCCATGGGCAAGAGCGAAACCGGCGCGTATACCGCGATCCTGTCGACGCTGCTCGGCTCGGATCACTGTGATGCGGTCGTATCGGTGATCGGCTCGAGCTCGCAGAATCCGCAGACGCTGGTCGATCGCGTATTCAAGGCCGAAGGGCGGGAACGAAAACCGCTCGCCGTCTTTCTCGCGCCGCGAGCCGAAGAGGGGCTGCTGGCGCTCCAGCAAAACGGCATCGCCGGATTCCGCACGCCGGAGTCCTGCGCCGACGCGGTAAGCGCCTTTCTGAGCTGGCGCACTCCGTCAGCGCAGCAAACGGCCATCGGGGATGAGCTGCAGGCAGCGGAGACGTTTGTCGCCGAAGCAAGAGGTACGCGGTTGAACGAGCACGACGCTTGCGCTTTGTTGGCAGCGCTCGGTATTCCGGCGGCGAAGAGCCGTGTCGTAACAAGCGCAGAGGAATGTGCGAACACGCCTTTCGATTTTCCCGCAGCGGTGAAGATTCTTTCTCCGGACATTCCTCACAAGACCGACCACGGCCTGGTTGAGCTCGATATCGCGAGCGGTGCAGCTATCCGTACGGCAGTCCAGCGCATGCTGCATCGTGCACGCAGTGAATTTCCCGAGGCGCGCATCGACGGGGTGCTCGTGCAGCGGATGGAACGCGGTTTGTCAGAGGCGATCGTCGGCTATCGCTGCGATCCGGAGGTCGGTCCGGTCGTGATGCTCGGCGCAGGGGGCGTGGCGGCGGAACTGAAGCGCAGTTACTGCGTGAGACATGCCCCGGTCAGTATCGAGACCGCGATGGAGATGATCGCAGAAGTGCCCGAGTTTGCCCTGCTGGGCGGCTTTCGCAATCTGCCGCGCGGCGACTGTGCCGCGTTGGCACATGCCATCCGGGCGACCTCCCTGCTTGCGTGTCTTCGAGACCGGGTCGTGCGCGAGGCGGAAATCAACCCGCTCATTGTGAAGCACCAGGGCGCTGGGGTCGTCGCGGTCGACGGTCTGGTCGTCTTTGCACAGGGTTGATTGATGCCTTGTCCAGGGGGCCTTGCATCAGCACACATCGCAGCAGGCCCTTTTCCTGCTTTCGCGCCATGAGTATCTGGCATCGCCGTACAAGATTGCGAGCGTAGTAACATCTGCCACGGCACCACCTTACGGAGGAGACAAAAGTGAAAAACCCGCCTGCAGTAATTGCTGTTCTGGTAACCATGGTTACCGCCTTGCTGGCATTCCCGGTCGTCGCCGCGAATGTCAAAATCACCCCGCTCGGAAGTCACGACGGCGAATTCTGCATCTTCGATCGCGCGATGATTTTCGAGGACCCGGACGGAACAAGGATACTCTATGACGCCGGCGTGACGACCCGTGGTCCTGGTGATCCCCGACTCGGAAAAATAGACGCCGTTCTGCTCACTCACGTTCATTGGGATCACCTGGGCAACAACCATCAGCCCGACGCCAATGCTGGCGAATGTAATAAGCCCGCCCTGTCGGTCAAGGCCACGCCGAACTCCACCACGGTCAATGTAGTTGTGGCCAAGAAGGCGCGGTTTCTGGTCGGCGGCGAGATGAACTCCCTTTTCACGCATAAGGTCAAGGAGGCGGGGGGCGATCCGACGCTTGTTCAGCCGCTGCGCTTCGGCGCCTCGGCCAAGGTGGGAGGCATCACGGTGTCCAGCGTGCCGGCTGTTCACAGCAACGGCCTCGCGCCGGAATTTCTGGGCAAGGAGCTTGCCGCAGCACTGGCTGCCAATGGATTGACCGCCTATGTAGGACCTGCCGGAGGTTATGTGCTGCAATTCAGCAATGGACTCGTGGCGTATCTCTCCGGAGATACAGGCATTACCGCGGAACAGGATCAAGTCGTGAGGCGATTCTTCAAGGCTAATCTGGCGGTTATCAATATCGGCAATGTCTTCACGACCGGACCGGCGGAAGCGGCATTTGTAATTACGGATCTGGTTAAGCCGAACTCCGTGATTCCATCGCACGCCAACGAGGCCGCCACCAAAGGCGGAAAGTTGTTGGCGGGAACCCGGACCGAAACTTTCATCAAGGCGGTTAAGATTCCGGCGCACTTGCCGTTGAGCGGCAAGACCATGGAGTTTGATGGCAAGGCAAAGTGCGTGTCGGGATGCTGAAGCAAGAGAGGTAGGCACTGTGGATCGTGTGCCGGCGTTACATGAACTGAGCCGGGGCGCAAGCCGCCGGTTGGCGGTGCACGTCGCAAAAGCACGCTATGAGGCGCTTCCAGGCGAAGCGGTACACGCGTTCAAACGCGCGCTGCTCGACTTCGTGACTTGCGCGGTTTCGGGCTCGGCGATGCCGGTGTCGCGCGCGCTCCTGTCCTATTACGAGGAAAACGACGCGACGCGCACCGCCACGGTAATCGGAAGTGACGTGCGGCTTTCCGCGCCCAACGCTGCGCTGGTGAACGGCGCGAACACGCACGGGCTCGATTTCGACGACGGCCACACCCACGGGTCGGCGCATCCTGCGGGCGCCATATTTCCCGCGGTACTGGCGGCCGCGGAGCAGCACGGCGCGGATCCCCGATCGGTAATCGTCGCGGCGGTGATCGGTTACGACGTGATGCTGCGCATCGCGGCCGCCATGCATCCCGCCACCGCGCGCCGTGGCTTTCACAATACCGCGCTCGCCGGGGTCTTCGGCGCGGCCGCCGCGGTATCGAGCCTGTTGCGGCTCGACGCGGCGCAGACCGGCCACGCGCTCGGGCTGGCGGGCAGCTTTGCCGGCGGCACGCGCGAATATCTCGACGAAGGTGCGGAAGTAAAGCGGGTGCATCCGGGAAAGGCTGCGCGCGACGGGCTGCTGTGCGCCGAGTTTGCACATCGCGGCATCACTGGCCCCTCGCGCATTCTTGAAGGCCGCTACGGGTTCTTTCACACGCACGCGGGCGACGGGATAAAGTGGTCCCGGTTGTTTGATGATTTGGGGCGGCGCTTCGAAATCGAGCAGGTCTATTTCAAGCCCTATCCCTGTTGCCGCCACTATCACGCCATCATCGACGGACTGTGTGCATTGAGGGAGGCGCACGGTTTTGGCGCATCCGATGTCGAACACGTCGATATCGGTCTCTATGCGGTAGGCGTGTCCGGGCACGATCACAGGCATTGCGACACGCTGCTCGACGCGCAGATGAGCGCGCCGTGCGCCGCGGCGCTCGCCATCGTGGACGGGCAGGTGAGCGCCTCGCAATTTCTCCCCGAGAGCCTGCAAAGAGCCGAAGTGCTCGGGTTGCTGCCGAAAATCGATACGCGCATCGATGACGAGTGCGAGCGCCTTTACCCGGGAACCCGGTCCGGCGTGGTGCAAGTCACCTTGCGCGGTGGCGCAAGACTGGAGCGGCGGGTCCTGGACCCGAAGGGGGAGGCGGCAAATCCGATGACGGACGCGGACCTGGAGCAAAAGTTCAGAGCAAACTGCGAGCCCGTCAACGACGATGCATGGTGCGATGCGCTGCTGCATGACATCCGGCATTTCGAGCAGGGCGAGAACGTTGCGCACTTCCTGAAGCTGCTGGCGCGCTGCTGAGAAGCAGGCGGCAAGCAGGCTGGGATACCGATTTCCATCGGCACGCCCTCGCCCCGGGGCCCGCTCCAGCGGTTTCGCGGCCTCCGGCAATCGGGTAAAATGCCGGCCTCGCATATTCCGTTTCCGTAAGTTCCCACGAGGAGCAGTGATGAAAGTATTGGTCACGGTCAAACGCGTGATCGACCCGTACGTGAAAGTGCGCGTCAAGTCCGACGGCACCGGCGTCGAGACGGCGAACGTCAAAATGACGATGAATCCCTTCTGCGAGATCGCCGTCGAGCAGGCGGTGCGCATGAAAGAGGCGGGTGTGGTCACTGAAATCCTCGCCGTGTCGGTCGGCGTGCCGCAGTGCCAGGAGACGCTCAGGACAGCGATGGCGATGGGCGCCGACCGCGGCATCCTGGTCGAGACCGACGCCGAGGTACAGCCGCTGGCGGTGGCGAAACTGCTGAAGAAGATCGTGGAGAAGGAAAATCCCAGGCTCGTCATCATGGGAAAGCAGGCGATCGACGACGATTCCAACCAGTGCGGGCAGACGCTCGCCGCGCTGCTCGACTGGCCGCAGTCGGCTTTCACGTCGAAGATCGAGGTCAGCGGCGACAGCGCCGAGGTAACACGCGAGATCGACGGCGGGCTGGAGAAGCTCACGCTCAAGCTGCCAGCGGTGATGACGACCGACTTGCGCCTCAACGAGCCGCGCTACGTGACGCTGCCCAACATCATGAAGGCGAAGAAGAAGCCGCTCGAAGTGATCAAGCCGGACGCCCTGGGCGTCGATATCACGCCGCGGTTGAAGACGCTCAAAGTCGAGGAGCCGCCGAAGCGCAGCGCCGGCGTCAAGGTTGCGGACGTGCAGGAACTGGTTGCGAAACTCAAGAACGAGGCGAGGGTGATCTGACATGGCCGCGCTGGTAATCGCAGAACACGACAACATTCATCTTAAGCCGGGGGTCACCAACGCCGTCGCGGCCGCCGCGAAGATGGGCGGCGAGGTCACGGTGCTGGTCGCCGGACATCAGTGCGCGGCTGCGGCGCAGGCGGCCGCCAGGGTCGAAGGCGTCAAGAAGGTGCTCCTGGCCGATGCGCCGCATTACGCCGGCGGCCTTGCGGAGAATCTGGCGGCGCTGGTGGTGTCGATCGCGGAGCAGTACACGCACATCGTCGCGCCGGCCACCGGCTTCGGAAAAAACTTCATGCCGCGCGTCGCGGCGCTGCTCGACGTGCAGCAGGTGTCCGACATCAGCGCCGTCGAGTCGCCCGACACGTTCGTGCGGCCGATCTACGCGGGCAACGCCCTGGCAACAGTGCAATCGTCGGACCGCATCAAGGTCGTGACCGTCCGTACGACGGCGTTCGATCCAGCAGGCGAGTCCGCAGGCGGCGCACCGGTGGAAAACCTCGCGGCCACAGCCGACAGCGGCCTGGCGCAGTTCAAGGGGCAGGAACTCTCGAAGTCGGAGCGCCCGGAACTCGCGGCCGCCCGCATCATCGTATCCGGCGGGCGCGGCATGGGCAGCGCCGAGAACTTCAGGATACTGGAAGCGCTGGCCGACAAGCTGGGCGCCGCGGTCGGGGCTTCACGCGCGGCGGTGGATTCCGGATTCGTGCCGAACGATTACCAGGTCGGGCAGACCGGCAAGATCGTCGCGCCGGAACTCTATATCGCCGTCGGCATCTCTGGCGCCATACAGCATCTCGCCGGGATGAAGGACAGCAAAGTGATCGTTGCGATCAACAAGGACCCGGAAGCGCCGATCTTCGCCGTCGCGGATTACTGGCTCGTCGAAGATCTCTTCAAGGCCGTGCCTGAGCTGACCAAACAGCTCTGATTGCCGGCACGGCGTTGCTCGCCGTCCGAGTGACCAGCGCCCCGAGGTAGCCGGGTGCCGGGATAAAGCTTGCGAGGTGCCAGCCGCAGTCTTCTCCCGGCGTCTCCGCGACCCGCAGGATACGGGCCGGTTCGCCGGGGGCGAGGGAGACTTCGAAAGCGTCGAGCGGGTAGTGGAGGCCGTCTCCCAGCGCCTTCAAGAACGCTTCCTTGCGCGTCCAGCAATTGAAAAATCCCATGCGCTTGTGGCAGGAGCCGAGGGCCCGGTACGCTTCCCTTTCGATCGGCGAAAAGAAGCGTGCCACGATGTCGTCCGCATCCGCAACGGCGCGCAGGGCTTCGATGTCGACGCCCACCTCGCCGTCGCGGGAGAAGGCGTACACCGCCAGCTCTCCGGAATGCGCGACGTTGAAATGCAAACCGCTGTGCGAGTACGGCGGCGCGAGCGCCGGCTTGCCGTGCCTGCCGCAGGTGAATGCGATCGATTCCGGGCGCACACTGAGTTTGTCAGCGAGCAACTCTCGCAGCCGTCCCCGCGCAACCACGAAACGCCGCCAGTCGCGCTCGAAAGCGTAACGCCCGGCCCGCTGCAGTTCGTCCTCGGAAAGCAGAAGCGAGAGGCGATGCAATGTTGCCGGGGGCACGTCCAATGCCGCGATTGAGATGTCGGCAGCACCGACCGGGCACGCGGTCGGCTCGCCGTTGATGGGCAGTTTCATCATGCTTCGTAGATCGACAGCAGACCGCCCAGCAAGGTCAGATAAGCCGAAACCACGGCACCCTTCAGCCTGGAGCGGCGAACGAGGCCCGCGCAGTAGTCGCACCGGAAGTCCCGCCAGTTGCCGGCATTGGCGCCGTTGATCGATACGGTGATCGAGGTGGTCAGGATGCGCGCCGTGTGCCACCAGCCGGCCGGTACGAACAGCGTCTCGCCGGGATGAAGCTGGAAACGCATGCCCCGGGCGAGGGCGTAGAGGGGGAAGACCGAAAAATCCACATTCTCGATATCCGGGATCCGCGAGCGATTCGCCTCTATACCGGATCGCGGATACAGGAAGCGCTCCTGTTGCGGCGCGAACACGAGATACTCCTTGGTGCCATGGAGCTGCATCAGGAAAGCGTGCGTGTGCAGGGCATCGTAGTGAAGGGTGGGAAACTTTGCGCCTGTGCCGCCCAGATAGAACTCGACGTAGGTCGGTGCAGTACGGGCCGGAAACAACGGGCTTTCGAGATAGTTCGGGCGCGTGCAGTCCGGCATGGGCGAGATATCCGCCGTCAGTTCGCGCGGCCATTTTTCCAGGGGCTGGTTGTGCAAGTAAGGCGCCGGATCCTTCGGCGTGGAGGCGATGATGCGCTCGATGAGCTGCCCGAGCGTCCAGGCTGCGCCGTCGACAGAAACGGCGAGCGCGCCGTAGCGATCATGGAAGAACTGCGGGGTCCACTTCTCGCGTGCCGGCCAGTGGTCGATCGCGCCGAGGACGATCGCCGGCTTGAGCGCATTCAGGTGCTCCTGGACGTATTGCCGGCGATCGCAATCCTGCCATCGCAACCGGGTGATGCCGTCCGCGCAAATGACCGGGCCCGTAATCCCCGGGGAGGTTGCCGTGCTGGCAAAACCCGAGGTCATTTCGCCTGCCTTTCCTCGCGGCATTGTCGGAAGAGCTCGGCGAAAATCCCGACGTACGGCTCGCGCAGCATCAGGTCGCCGTTGCATTCGTCGGGCCCGAAATATTCCGCTGTCGTCCGCGCCACCGTGCGCCACTCCAGCGGAATGTCGGGCGTATCGGCCCAGCTCCTGCTCGGCAGAAACAGCGCGACATGCCCCGAGAACGGCTCGGGATCGTAGCGCCGCACCGCGGCAATCGCAGCCTTCTCCACGCGCGCGCGCAACGCGAGCACGGCATCCGGCTCTGCGGGTCGTGCCGCCGCCAGCCGGGCGCGACGTTCGTCAAGTTTCCTGGCCAGGTAATCGCGCTGTTGGCGAAACGACAGCGTCGCGAAGGCGCGCAAGTGGTTGTCCAGCCGCTTCGCTTCGCTCGCGACGCGCATGCGCAGCTGCGGCAGCGCGCGATAAGCCGTGGGATAGGGGCTGCCGAAGAGCGCCACGAACGCGACCTCGGCGCCTGCGCGCGTCAGGTGGCGTGCGAGTTCGTACGCGATGCCGCCGCCGGCGCAGAAGCCGGCAATGATGTAGGGGCCGTTCGACCGGAATTTACGGATCTGCGGTGCGAAGTAGGCGGCGTAGTCCGCCACCCGGATGAGCGGTTCGCTGTGATTATCGAGGCCGGGCGGCTGCTGCCCGAAGAACGGCTGATCCTTGCCGAGATGCTGCGCGAGGGCCCGATAGCAGAACACGTCGCCGTTATGGCCGCCCACGCCGAAAACCGGCACCCGGGTACCGAGCGGCTGAAGCGGAACGATCGCCCGTTGCTGGTGTGCCAGCGATTCCGCCTCCCTGAGAAACGCCAGGATTTCGTTCTTGCGGCGCCGCAACTGCTCTTGCAGCTCGGGCGTCAGCGCGCCGGCCGGCGCGTCGCATTGCAGCCGGTCGCCATCCGCCCGGATCCGGATGTCGCGACTGCGCAGCTGCTCGAGTAAAGCGGGGACCATCACAACTCGATTTGTTCGCGGTCACCGGCGTGGCGCGCCGGGGTATTGGAAACGGCCACCCAGGACAGTGCGTCGAGCGCTTCGGCCAGTTGCGCAACGGTAGGACGCTCGAACAGGTTGCGCAGCGGCAGATCGAGGCCGGACGCGGCCCGCAGCCGGGCCATCAGGCGGGCTGCCATCAGTGAATCGCCGCCCAGGTCGAAAAAGTTGTCGAATACGCCGATGTCCTTGCGCGCCAGCACATCGCGAAACACCCCGGCCACGAGTTCCTCCGGCGCGCTTCGCGGCGCCACGGGAGCGGGACGCGTTGCATTCGGAATGACATCCGGCGGCGGGAGGGCCTTGCGATCGAGCTTGCCGGTATGGGTGAGCGGGAGCTTCGCGAGGCGGATGAAGTGAGCAGGCACCATGTACTCCGGCATCGTGGTCCGCAGCCAACTACGCAGTTGGTCCGCGAGATCGGAGCTTTGGTTCTCGCTGACGAAATAAGCGACCAGCCGCTTGTCCCCCGTTCGCTCCTCCCGTGCTATTACGGCGGCATGGCGCATGGCCGGATGCTGCAGCAGGCACGCCTCGATTTCGCCCAGCTCGATGCGGTAGCCGCGAATCTTCACCTGCTGGTCGTTGCGCCCCAGGTAGTCGATGCTGCCGTCGGCGAGGTAACGCGCCACGTCGCCCGTCCGGTATACCCGCGCACCCTCCGCCGGCCGAAACGGGTCCGGAAGGAATTTTTCCGCGGTAAGGTCCGGTTTGCCGAGGTAACCGCGGGCGAGCCCGGCGCCACCGATCAAAATTTCGCCCGCCACGCCCACCGGCGCGATCTGCGTGCGCCGGTTGACGATGTAGACGCGGGCATTGTCGATGGGCCGGCCGATCGGGATGGCATCGGGTATGCCGGTTCGCGGGCAAGTCCAGGCGGTCGTATCGATGGCGGCTTCGGTCGGACCATAGAGATTATGGAGCGTGGCCTGCGGCAGGCGGCGGTAGAACTCTACGCACAGCTCCCTGGTCAGCGGCTCGCC
Source organism: Betaproteobacteria bacterium (assembly GCA_052386775.1). Lineage (GTDB taxonomy): Bacteria > Pseudomonadota > Gammaproteobacteria > Burkholderiales > SG8-41 > DSOT01. The sequence continues at coordinate 17,542 of JBQTJV010000212.1, read as the reverse complement.
TCCGCAGAACACGTCCTTCAGCGGCGGCGCGCAGCGCCAGAAGGCCGGTTCCTCCAGCATGACGCGAAGCTGGGAGGGCACGAGCTGCAGCCGGGTGACGCCGTGGTCGAGTATCACGGTGGCGAGGTAGTCCGGATCGGCTTGACCGCCCGGGTGTGCCATGACGAGCCGTGCGCCGGCCATCAGCGGCGCGAAAAATTCCCATACCGAAGCGTCGAAAGCGGATGCCGTTTTTTGCAGAACCGCATCGGCAGGCCCGAGCGGAAAGGCGCGTTGCATCCAGTGCATGTGATTGCAGATCGCGGCGTGGGGAACGAGGACCCCTTTGGGCCGCCCGGTCGATCCCGAGGTGTAGATCACATAAGCAATGTTCGCGGGCAGTGCTCGCTTCGCCGGCCGGGTATGAGGCTCTTTCGAAATGACGCTCCAGTCGCCGTCGAGATGCGCCAGGCGGGCAGCACTTAAAGAGCATCGCGCGGCGACCCGCTGCTGTGTCAGCAATACCGGAGAGTCGATTTCCTCCAGCATGTACGCGATGCGCTGCGCCGGCAGGTCCGGATCGATCGGCACGTAAGCGCCGCCCGCTTTCAATATGCCCAGGAAACCGACCACCATGTCGACGGAACGCTCGACGCAGATCGGAACGGCGCTGTCGGGCGCAATACCGTTCTTCTGCAGCCAGTGCGCGAGCCGGTTCGCACGCGCATCGAGCTCGCGATAGGTGAGACGCTGATCGTCCATGAGTACCGCCGTCGCGTCGGGCGTGCGGTCGACTTGCCTTTCGAACAGTTCATGGAGCAGCGTTTCGCCGGGAAGCGGAACGTCCGTGGCATTCCAGCCGTAGACCAGTTGCTCGCGCTCCTGCTCGGTGAGCAGCGGCGCCTCGTCCATGCGCTGTTCCGGGTTCGCCGCGGCACCGCCGAGCAGAACCTTATAGTGGTTCAGCCAGCGCACGATGGTCGCCCGTTCGTAGAGGTCGGTGTTGTACTCGCACTCGACCACCAGATCGCGGCCGTTATCGACGATGTTGATGGCGAACTCGAAGTTGACGTGGCGCTTTGGCGCGGTCTCGACGCCTGCCAGCTCGAGCTCTCCGAAATCGAATGGCGCGCCGATCCGGTCGATATTGAAGGTTACCGAGACCAGCGGCGTGCGGCCGGGATCGCGCGGCACGTTGAGCCTGCGCAGCAGGCTCCCGAAGGTGATCTGCTGGTGCGCCTGCGCCTCCAGGAAGGTGCCGCGTACCCGCCGCAAGTGGTCGGCGAAGGACGAGTCTTCCTGCACGCTGCAGCGTAGCGGAATCATGTTGACGCAGTGCCCGACGAGCTGTCCGTTGTCGAGAAGATTCTGTCCCGCCATCGGTATTCCGAGAACGAAATCGTCCTGACCGCTCAGGCGGGCCAGCAGAGCTTCAAACGCCGCGAGCAGCGTCACGAACAACGTGCAGCCGTATCGGGCGCCGGTTGCCTTGACCGCCCGGCACAGCGATTCGTCGAGCTGCAGTACCTGCAGCGCGCCGTTGTAGGTCTTGATCGGTGGACGGCGCCGGTCGGCAGGAAGGTCGAGCACGGGAATGGAGTCGGTGAACTGCCGCACCCAGTAGTCTTCGTCCGCGCGTGATGCCGGGTCTGCGCTGCGCGCCGTCTCGCGGGTGACGTATTCGCGGTATGAGGCGGCGGCAGGGAGCTGCGCACTCAGACCGTGGCGGTCGGCGGCGTAGAGGCGCGCGAGGTCGCCCAGCACCACGGCCGAAGCCCAGCCATCGCACACGATGTGATGGATGGTCACGATCAGCCGGTGCAACTGCTCGGATGCGCGAACCAGCTTCGCGCGCACGAGCGGCGCCACCGCGAGATCGAAGGGCTGCGCTGCTTCCGCATCGAGAATCCTGTCGACTTCCTCGCGCTGCGCTTCCCGCGAGAGCTGAGTGAGATCGATCACCGGCAGCGCGACGGACACGGTTCCGGCGATGTGTTGTCGTTCTCCTTCCTGATCGATGCTGAGCCGCAGCGCCTCGTGACGCTCGATCACCTGCCGCAGCGCGCTTTCCAGAGACTCGACGGACAACGCGCCGCGCAGTGTAAGCACGAAGCTCTGGTTGTAGGAGCACGAGGCTTCGTCGCCCATCTGGGCCGCAGCCCACATCTCGCGCAGCGGCTCGGTGAGCGGCAGCGAATACGCGCCCTGCGTATCGGCGAACGGGTCGAAGTCGACCGGCGTGGTGGCGGGCATGTCGCGGTGCATGGCGTCGCTCGTGCGGTTAAACGGTTTCGCCAACCTGGAGATACTTGCCGGCGCGCTGCGGGTCGGGCACGAACCAGGCTTCCTTGCCGGAAGGATCCCGGCCGCGCCGCGCCCCGGGGAGCGGCGGCTGTTCTTCGCCGCCGGGGAGAAATCCCGCGGATTGCATCTCCGCCAGCGTCTCGCGGTAGGCATTGAAGGTGCGTTCCAGGTCGGCATCGCTGTGGGCGAGCGTGAGGAATGCGGGCCGGCCCTCCCAGATGTGTATGCCTTTGGCGCGCATGCAGGCGTAGAACAGGCTCGCGAGCGGCAGATCGTGCGGGAAGTTGACGCAGAACCAGGAACCGAAGTGCGTCATGCGCACCGGCGCGTGAACTTTTTCCGCGTGCGCGTTGAGCGACTCCACAAAGCGGGTCGTGCGCAGATTGAGCGTGCGCTGAAGGTCCGGGCTTTCCTTCTGCAGGCGCTGGAGCACGACTCGTGCGGCGCAGAGCGCGATCGGATGGCGGACAAAAGTCCCGGCGAAAAAGGTCACGCCGACTTCCGGACTGGACTGATCGCCGTAGCGCCAGTCCCCGCCGTCGAGGGCATCGAGATAGGCGGCGCGGCCGGCGACCACGCCGATCGGAAGCCCGCCCCCGATCACCTTGCCGTAGGTCGCGATATCGGCCCGCACACCGAAGAGCGCCTGCGCGCCGCCGGGATGCGTGCGAAACCCGGTGACGACTTCGTCGAAGATCAGCGGTGTTTCGGTCTCGGCCGTAATCCTGCGCAACTCCTGCAGGAAGTCGCGTGGTTGCAGCTCCGGGCGTCGGCTTTGCACGGGTTCGACCAGAACCGCAGCGAGCTCGCGCCCCATGTTCTTGATCGCCTGCAGCGATTCGGGGCTGCCATAGTCGAGCACCACGACGTTTTCCACCATGTTCGGTGCGATGCCGGGCGCGATCGGCACGGAGCGGCGCACGCCATTGACCACCGTCGGGCGCACCAGCACTTCGTCGAATATGCCGTGATAGGCACCCGCGAACAGCACGATCCTGTCGCGTCCGGTTACCGTGCGGGCGACGCGGATGGCGGCGGTCACGGCTTCCGACCCGGTGCTGCAGAACGCCGCGCGCTCCATGCCGGTCATCTCGCATACCATCTTCGCCACTTCCCCGGCGAGCGGTGTCTGCGGCCCGGTTTCCATGCCGTGATCGAGCTGTGACTTGATCGCGTCGCGCACGAAATCGGGATTGTGACCGAAGAGGATGGTGCCGAACCCGTTGGTGAGGTCGATGTATTCGTTCCCGTCGACGTCCCACAGCCGCGATCCCGAAGAGCGGGTGACCACGATGGGATAGACCATTTCTTTCCACGCCAGCCGGAACCCCGCTACCGAGCGCGGATCGGCGAGATGGGCGCGGTTGGCCGCCGTAAACCGCTTCGATCCCGCCGTGCGCTTCACATATTTTTCGATGAAGGCGCGCAGATTCTGTTCCTGCAGCGGGGTCAGACCGCCGGAAGTTCCCTTGGCGGGCGGTCGATAGGGCCCGAATGCCATCGGCGTGCGGTCTGCCTGCGCGGTGCCCTGGACCGGGGCGGCGGGTGGTGTTTCCGCTTTCGCCGCCGGCGTTGGGGTCGGTTGCGGTTGCGGTGGCGATGGGTCGGGCAGCATGCCCGCGCCGCGCAACATATCGAGCTGACGTGACATGAGTTCGAGCTGCTGCGCGAGCACCTGCTGCAACGTGCCGGCGTGCTGCGGCATCGGAGGAACCACGTTGAGGCCCGGTGGTGCCGCCAGCGGTGCGCTCGTGCTCGTTGAAGCGGCGGCAACACACGGCCGCGCTGGCGGGGATTCAGGCGCCACGCCAGGCGCGAGGCGTGTGGCGAGCGCGTGCAGCGTAGAGCACTCATCGAGCAGCTCGCGCAGTGAAATCCTGACCGCGAACTGTTTCTGCAACGCGTTGCTGGCCTGCGTGAGAAACAGCGAGTCGAGTCCGAGATCGAGAAATCCCGAGTGGGGATCCAGCGCGGCAGCGTCAATACCGGAAAGCTCGGCAAAGATCGTTTGCAGTCGCCTCACCAGTTGCGCGGTATGGTCGGAAGCGGGATGCTGGTCCAGGGTCGCGGTGTCGGGCATGACTTCCTCTGATGTTGGAGCGGTCGTTGCCATGGGGGCACTGGCGGCCGGTTGCGGAGACTCGATGCTCCGTCCCGGTTCGATCCAGTAGCGCGTGCGTTCGAAGGGATAAGTCGGCAGCGGGATTCGCCGGCGCCGGCAATCGGCGTTGAATGCCGACCAGTTCATCTCGAGCCCCGCTGCCCACAGCCGTCCGGCGCCGACGAGCATGGCGTCGAGGTCGGACTTGAAATCCTGGCTTGGATTGAGCGAGGTCACGACTGTTTGACTGCTCTTGCGCTGAGGATGCTGGCGGGCAAGGCTGGTGAGCGCCTGGCCGGGCCCGACCTCGATCAATCCCAGCGCCGGATCCATCACGTGGCGGAGGCCATCCATGAAGCGCACGGCTTGCCGCATCTGCTGCGCCCAGTAGGCGGGATCCGTCGCCTGGGCATCGGTGATCGGCTCGCCGGTGAGGCTCGATATCCACCGTCGCGCGGGTTTTGTCCTCGGAACGGTGGACACAAACTCGGCGAACGGCGCGACGATCGGCTCCACCATCGCCGAATGAAAGGCGTGGGACGTCGGCAGCCGCCGGCACTCGATGTCGCGCGCCGCGAGACGCGCCTCCAGCGCGGCAATGGCGGCGTGATCGCCAGCCACCACGATGGCGTTGGGCCCATTGATCGCGGCGACGGAAGTCTGCGGCGTGAGTTCGGCCGCGATGGCGTCGAGGGAACTGCGCACCGCGAGCATCGAACCCGACGGCAGATCCTGCATCATGCGGGCGCGCCGCGCGAGCAGGCGCAGCACGTCATCGCGCGTAAACACCCCGGCGAGGCACGCGGCGACATATTCGCCGAGACTGTGCCCGATCATCGCGGACGGTTCGATGCCCCACGAGTACCACAGCCGGGCCAGCGCATATTCGACGGCAAACAGCGCCGGCTGGGTGATGGCGGTCTGCGTGATCTGCTCCTGTGCTGCCGCGGTGTCCGCCGCGCCGGGATAAAGCAGGGTCCGCAAATCCCGTCCCAGGTGCGGTTCCAGCGCCACGGCGCAGGCGTCGATCTCGTCCCGAAAACAGGGCTCCGACTCGTAGAGCGTGCGTCCCATGTTGACGTGCTGCGCGCCCTGACCCGGAAAGAGGAAGGCGACACCGCTAATCGGACGATCCGCACTGCCGCTGAATACGCGCTTGGGGTCGGGTTGGGACAGCAACTGCAGCGCCTCATCGCGGTCCCGGCAGACGAGCGCGCGGCGGTGGGTGAAGGCACGCCGCCCCGCCTGCAGCGTGTAGGCGACATCCGCCAGATCGAGGTGATCACGCTCCGCGAGATGTACCCTCAAGCGCGCTGCTGTCTCGTCGAGCTTCTGCGGTGAGCGCGCGGAAAGCACCAGCAAGTGACGCGCTCGCGTGCGGCCGATGGGGGCGGCGGGCGGCGCTTCTTCCAGCACGACGTGCGCGTTGGTGCCGCCGACACCAAAGGAGCTGACGCCGGCCCGGCGCGGCGTCGCGTTGCGGTGCCAGTCTTGCAGCCGGGTATTGACGTAGAACGGGCTCTCGTCGAGCCCGAGTTTGGGATTCGGCGCGGTGAAGTGCAGGCTCGGCGGCAATTTTCCATGGTGTAGCGCGAGCGCCGTCTTGATCAGGCCGGCGACACCCGCTGCCGCATCGAGATGGCCGATGTTCGTCTTGAGCGAGCCGAGCGCACAGTAGCCTTTGCCGTGTGCGCCACCGGCGCGAAAGGCCTGCGTGAGCCCCGCGATTTCGACCGGATCGCCCAGGGTGGTGCCGGTGCCGTGCGCTTCGATGTACGAGATCGTGGCGGGATCGATGCCGGCCAGCGCCTGGGCCATCGAGATCACCTGCGTGTGACCGTCCACGCTGGGCGCGGTGAAACTCACTTTCCCGGTGCCGTCATTGTTGAGCGCCGCGCCCTTGATTACGGCGTAGACGGTATCCCCGTCGGCGAGCGCTTCGTGGAGCCGGCGCAGCACGACGAGGCCTATCCCGTTGGAGAAGACAGTGCCGTTGGCGCCGCGATCAAAAGCCCGGCAGTGACCGTCGGGCGAGGTGATGCTGCCCTCGTACCACAGGTAGCCGCGGCGCTGAGGCAGCGTGATCGACACACCGCCGGCCAGCGCCATGTCGCACTGATAGGTGAGCAGGCTCTGGACCGCGGTGCAGACCGCGACGAGCGATGTGGAGCAGGCCGTCTGTATGGTAAGGGCGGGTCCTTTCAGATCGAGTTTGTAGGCCGTTCGTGTGGTGACATAGTCCTTCTCATTGCCCATCATGGTGGTCAGCCAGCCGACCACGTTGGTCACGTCGCTGCGGTTCAGCAGGTTTTGCAGGTAGTAGTAGTTGTTGCTGGAGCCGGCGAAGAGTCCGACGGATCCACGAAATCGCTGCGGGTCATAGCCCGCGTCCTCGAGCGCTTCCCAGGCCGTCTCCAGGAATACCCGCTGTTGCGGGTCGAGGATTTCCGCTTCCCTGGGCGGGATGCCGAAAAAGCCGGCGTCGAACTTGTCGGCGTCATCGAGGATGCCGCGCGCGCGCACGTACGCCGGTTCGGCCCGCGCCGCCAGCTCCTCGCTGGTGCCGCCCTCCAGTTCGTCGGCGCTGAAATGCGAGATGGTCTCGCGTCCCGCCACGAGGTTTTGCCACAACTGCGCCACCGTGCGCGCGCCGGGAAAGCGGCCGGCCATGCCGACGATGGCAATGCCTTCACCGGGATCGTAAGCGTCTGAATAGGGCATGGCTAGCGCATTCCCGCACCCATCCGCTGCTTGCGCATGACCTCGCGCTGCTTGCGCGCGCGTTCGGCCGCGCCCGCAACGCCGCGGCTCGCGTCGGAATCGCCGCTCATATGCCGGGCCAGCGTGCGTACGGTGGGATACTGGAGGAGCGAAACGATGGGCAGATCGCGCTGCAGAATATCGCGCAGGCGGCCATGCGCCTGGATCAGCAGCAGGGAATGCCCGCCCAGATCGAAGAAATTGTCGTCCATCGAAACGCGTTCCACACCGAGCAGCTCCTGCCACAGCGCGGCAACGGCCTGCTCCATGTCCGTCCGGGGCGGGGCATAGGGAACGCGTGACTCGGACACCTTCGAACTCGCGTGTCTCGCCGCAGCGCCGTGCGAGCTGCGCGGCAACTGCGCCAGGATCGTGCCCACGGTGACGGCCGGCTGCTGTGCCATCGCGCGCAACACCGTCAGCAAGTCCGCCACGCAGGTGATCGCCGCGCTGCGGGAGAGCGCGGACGGCTGCCAGATGATCCGCAGCGAGAGTTCGCTCGCCGGCGTGACCGCTATCGTCAACGGATAGTTGGTCGACTCCGGGGTGCTTACCGGAATCAGGCGGGCACCGCGCCCCAGCCTGCGCGCCGCCTCGTCCACCTGGTAGTTCTGGAATACGATCAGACTGTCGAAGAGCCGCCGCCGCCACGGCACCTCGGACCACGCCTGTATCGCTTCGGGCGAGACATATTGATGCTGGCTCAGTTTGAAGTGGTTCGCCTGCAGGCGGGCGAGCCAGGCCGGCAGCGGTTCGTTCGCGTCGACCTGAACGCGCACGGGAAGGTTGCTTACACAGGGACCGACCAGTGAGTCGATACCGGCGACTTCCTCGGAACGTCCGGAGAACGTAGCGCCAAACACGACATCGCTGCTCGCGCTGTAATGGCTTAACAGCAGGGCCCACGCCGCCTGGACCAGCGTGCTCAGGGTGAACTGGTGGCTCCGCGCCAACGCCTGGAGTCGGATCGTGTTCTGCGCATCGAGTGCGGCCGACGCTTCGCAAGGCGCCGGGGCACCTGCGCCCGCCGCGTTCGGCTCGATACTCACCGGCGTGGGCGTCGTAAAGCCGGCCAGCATCTCACGCCAGAACGCCGCGGAATCCGGTGCGCCCGAATTGAGCCAGGCGATGTAATCGCGATAGATGCCTGGCCGTGTAAGCTGCGGCGCGCTGCCGCTCTCGAGCGCTTCGTAGGCGTGCGATATGTCGCGGAAGACCAGAGGCCACGACCAGCCGTCGATGCACAGCCGGTGGGTCGTCCACAGCAGATGCCAGGTGGTGTCGTCCGTGCGCAACAGCGCCACGCGCAGCAGGGGCGGCTGCCCCAAGTCGAAGGCCGCTCGCTCCTGCGCCCGCTTCGCTTCCTCAAGCCGGGCCTGCTGTTGAGCGGGCGTCAACGCGCGCCAGTCTTCTTCCGACCAGGGCACCGTGACGCGGGGGAGCACGACCTGCACCACGGTGGTATCCCCCGGCGATACAAATGCCGTGCGCAGCATCGGATGCCGGTGTGCGACCGCTTCAACCGCTTTGCGCAGGCGTGCCGCATCGATCTCGCCTTCGATACGGAAATGCCAGGGTTCCAGACCGACCGCAGCCTGCGAACCTTCCATGACGTGATAAAGCCGCTGGATCGGCGACAGCGGGTATACGTCTTCGAGCCCGGGATAACGTCGCCACAATTCGTCGAGCGCCGCCTGTCCGAGCGCAGCCAGGGGAAAGTCCGACGGCGTGCGCCCGCCGGCACCTGCAGCGACGCAGTGTAGCGTGATGGCACGCAGCGCATCGATGAAACGCTGTGCCAGGCCCTCGATGGTGTGCGCGCCCTGGCATTGCGGATGATAGGTGCAGCGCACTTCAAATTCGCCATCCCGAACCAGACACAGCACTTCCAGCGCATGCGAGCGGCGGGCGCGCGGGCTGTGCCACGGGCCTACGGATTCTTCCGCGAAAGTGAAAAGCGCGGAGCCGGCCACCACCTGATCGAGTTGCCCGAGATAGTTGAAGAGCAGATCGGCAGAAGGCGCCTGCGCGAGCGCGGTGCCGCTTTCCGGATCACCGCAATACCGCAGCAGCCCGTAGCTCAGGCCGCGATGCGGAATGCGGCGCAGTTGCTCTTTCACCGACTTCAGCGCGCTGCCGGGATCCGGGTCCGGCGCGAGTTCGAGCCGCACGGGGAACAGGCTCGTGAACCAGCCGACGGTACCCGATACGTCGATGCCGTCGAACAGCTCCTCCCGGCCGTGCCCTTCCAGGTCGATGCGAAATGCGCTGCCGCCGCTCCATGGCTGGAGCGCCAACCCCAGCGCGGCGAGCAGGGCATCGTTGATCTGCGTCCGGTATGCACGCGGCGCCTGGTGCAGCAGGGCGCGTGTTTCCTCGCGTTGCAGCTTGCGCACGACCGTCGCGGCTTCGCCTTCGAGGTTCGCTCCGCCGTGGCCTTCAAGGGGGAGTAGCGTCACCGGTTTTCCCGCTTCGGCCACCCAGTAGTCCAGCGACCGCCGGACATCGTCCGAGCGAGCGTAGGTCGTGAGGCGCTGCGCCCAACGCCGGAAGGTGGTGGTCCTGGGCGGATAGTCGCGCCGCCTGCCTTCTTTGTGGCACCGGTATGCGACCTCCAGCTCCTCGCGCAGGATCCTCCACGAGACACCGTCCACCGCGAGGTGATGAATCGCGAGCAACAGCCGGTCGCGCTCCCCGCTTCCCAGCGAGAAATGCGCCATGCGCACCAGCGGGCCGCGTTCGAGATCGAGGCTGGACTGGATGCGCATCGCGTGCCGTTCGAGCAGCGCAGTGCGCTCCTCCGGGGCGGAGTCGCTCAAGTCGTAGCGCATCACTTCAAGCGGTGGGTGCTCGGCGATGCATTCCTGTGACCAGTCCCCGCCGGAGCGGCGCACGCGCAGGCGCAAGGCGTCGTGGCGTTGCACGACTTCGTTGAACGCGCGTTCCAGGACATCCAGATCGAGATCGCGCGGCACGCCGAACAGGAACGCCTGGTTCCAGTAATGGCGCTCCTCGATGTCCGCTTCGAAAAACCAGCGCTGAATGGGAGTGAGCGGAACCGGGCCACTCCGGTCATCGTGCGCCTCGTCCTGCCTGCTCGCGTCCTGCGCCGCGACCTCCGCGAGCCGGGCGATCGTGGGCCGGCTGAACAAGTCCTTCGCGGCGAGGCGCAATCCCGCCTGCCGGCAGCGCGCGATTACCTGGATCGTCAGTATGGAGTCTCCGCCCAGCTCGAAAAAATTGTCGTCGATCCCGATCCGGTCGACGCCCAGTACCGCGCTCCAGATTTCGGCGATCCTCTTCTCGATCGCGGAGCGCGGCGCCACGTATTCGGCAGCGGTCACCGCATCCTTGCCGGGCGGCGGCAGCGCCTTGCGGTCGACTTTTCCGTTCTCGGTGAGCGGCAACGCGTCGAGAGTGACAAAGTGGGCAGGAACCATGTATTCCGGCATCGTCTTGCGGATGAGCTCGCGCAGTTCGATCACCAGGTCCGGCGTCGCCGCCAGCGCCGCGAGGTACGCCACGAGCCGCTTGTCGCCCGGGACGTCCTCGCGCGCGATGACGCACACTTCGCGTATCGCCGGATGCCGCGCGATGCCTGCTTCGATTTCACCGAGCTCGATGCGAAACCCGCGAATCTTCACCTGATGGTCGATGCGCCCGAGGTATTCGACGTCGCCGTTTTCCAGCCGCCGTGCGAGATCACCGGTGCGGTAGAGTTTCGCATCGGCAATGCCGCTGCGCCGGTCGGGGATGAAGCGCTGCGCCGTGAGTTCCGGCCGATTCAGGTAGCCGCGTGCCACGCCCGCGCCGCCCACATGAATCTCTCCGGGGACGCCGATGGGAACGGGCTCGCCGCTGCCGTCGAGCAGATAAAGCCGCAGGTCGGGAATCGGCTCGCCGATGACGCTGCCCCATCCGGCGTCGAGGTCGGCCATGCGGATCGGGCGATAGGTGACGTGTACCGTGGTCTCCGTGATGCCGTACATGTTGACGAGCAGCGGCCGCTCATCGCCGTAGCGCTCGAACCACGGCCGGAGCGTCTGCAGCTCGAGCGCCTCGCCGCCGAAGATGACATAGCGCAACGCCAGATCGGCCTTGGGTGCCGACAGGTCCGCCTGTATCAGTTGGCGGAACGCAGACGGTGTCTGGTTGAGGACGGTAACGCGTTCGCGCACCAGCAGTTCCCGGAAGGCTTCCGGTGAGCGGCTCACCAGGTAGGGCGCGATCACCACGCGGCCGCCATAAAGCAGCGCCCCCCACAGTTCCCACACCGAAAAATCGAAGGCATAAGAGTGAAAAAGCGTCCACACGTCGTTCCGGTCGAAGCCGTACCAGGCTTGGGTGGCATCGAACAGCCGCGCGACGTTGTAGTGGGTGATCTGCACGCCTTTCGGGTTTCCGGTAGACCCTGAGGTATAGATGACATACGCGAGGTTTTCGGGCTTCGACACCGGCGCGGGATCGGCATCCGGGGCGCAGATCGGTTCGTCGAGGAACAGCAGCCGGGCCCCCGAGGCCTCGAGATCCGGTGCCAGGGACTTCTGCGTCAGCACTACTGAAACGCCCGAGTCTTCCAGCATGTAAGCAACGCGGGCCCTGGGGTAGGCGGGGTCCAGCGGCAGATAGGCAGCGCCCGATTTGAGAATGCCGAGAATGCCGACCACCATTTCGAGGCCGCGTTCCACGCGCAGGCCGACCAACTCGTCCGGTTTGACACCCAGAGTGCGCAACCGATGCGCGACCCGGTTGGCCTGGCGATTGAGGCTCGCATAGCTCAGGGATACGTTTTCGCAGGCGACGGCGACGGCATCCGGCGTGAGCGCGGCTGCCTGTTCAAACCGTTCGTGCAGGCACCTCCCCGGAGCATGGTGTTCAGCGCGGCCGCTGCCGGCAAGGAGCTGGCGCCGTTCCTCCGGGGCAAGCAGGCTCAAATCTTTCAGCTTTGCGTGCGGGCTGCGCGCCAGGCTTTGCAGCAGCGCGTGCAGGTGGCCGAGCATGCGCGCTGCCGCGGCATCCTCGAAACGACACCTCGAGTACTGCAGCTGCACCAGCATTTCTTCACCGCCATAGGCGGCAACGGTCAGCGGAAAATTGGTCTGTCCGTAGTAGTAGTAGAAATGCCGCGGCGCGGAGTCGTGCCGCGAACTCTGCATCTGCGCGTCGAGCGTATGATGTTCGTACACCAGCAGTGTCTCGAAAAGCGGCGTGCCGCGCGGCACTTCGCTCCAGGATTGCACCTTCGTAAGCGGCGTGTGCTCGTAGTCGCGCAGTACGAGCTGCTGACGCCGTAATTCCCGCAGCAGGGCGGCGATCGTCATTTCGGGATCGGCGTGGACCCGGATCGGGAGCGTATTGATGAAAATGCCGATCATGTCGTCGGCACCGCCCAGCGCAGACTTGCGGCAGGCGCGGGTTGAGCCGTACACGATGTCCCGCTCGCCGCTGTAACGGTGCAGCAGGACCGCCCACGCACCCTGAAGCACGGTATTGAGCGTCACGGACGTCTCGCGTGCGAGCGCGCTCAGCGCAGCGGTCAGCTCACGGGAGCAGCGTATTTCGTGTGTTCCCCAGGCTTTGCCCGGGATATCCCGCAACTCGCGGTCACGCGCGATGACGAGCGGCGTCGGCGCGCGAAAACCCGCCAGCGCCTGCTGCCAGTATTGGCGAGCGCTATCGTGATCGAGCGCGCGGAGCCACTCGATATACTCACGAAAAGGTCGCGGATCCGAAAGGCTGGCTTCCCGATCTTCAGCGTATGCCTCGTACATCGCGAAGACCTCGTGCAGCACCAGAGCAAACGAGCGTCCGTCGAGCAGAGCGTGATGGAACGTCCACAACACCCAGTGTTCCGCTTCCGCCACCCGTACCAGCGTGAGCCGCAACAGCGGTGCGGAATCGAGGTCGAATCCCTCGAGGCGGTCCTCGGTAAGCAGATCGTGGAAGCGATCGGTGCACTGCGCCGCGGTGAGCCCCGTCCAGTCCCTGCGCCTCACCGGAAGCGAGACCCGATCGAGAACCTCCTGAAACGGATGGCTTGCGCCCGACCAGCGAAATCGCGTGCGGAGAATGGCATGCCGCTCCACAACGCGCCGCCAGGCGCGCTCGAAACGCCGGTCGTCAAGAGGCTCGCGCAGTACGATGACGATCTGCTCGATGTCGACGCCGGGAATCCGGCCGTCTACCGCGTGGAACAGCATCCCGGCCTGCAGCGGGGACAGCTCGTAGGCTTCGGTGACGCCCGGCGCGCCGGTGTCACGGAGACCGGTCGGTTCCTCGGTCGTTGCTGTGGCTCGTGGGCTGGACTGGAAGTTGTTGGTCATGCGGGGTGTCTCGGTACCGCCGTCAGCGCGTAAAGCGGCCGGCGAAATACCCATCCGCGAACCGGCTCCGGACGATGCTGCCTTGCCCATGCAAAACACGTTGCGTCTCGACGACGACACGCATGAGCCGACAAGACTATGGCCGTAACTGCTGCACGGCGGCGGGCTGCGCATCCGCGGAACGCTGTGGCCGCCAGCGTCGTTTGGTAACATCGCATCCAGTGAACCGCGAGGACTCTCGCGCACCGGAGGTTACGATGTCCATCTACAGCGCGCCGCTGCAGGACATGCACTTCGCGATCAACGAACTGGCCCGGCTTGCCGAGGTGACCGCGCTGCCGGGATATTCCGAAGTCAATCCGGAGCTGGTGGCAGCCGTGCTGGACGAGGCCGCCCGATTCGCGCAGGAAGTGCTCGATCCGCTGAACCGCGCCGGCGACCAGCAGGGCGCCCGGTTCGCCGACGGCAAGGTGATTGCACCGGAGGGCTTCGCGAAGGCGTACCAACAGTTCGTCGCTGCCGGATGGAACGCGCTGGGCGGAGAGGCGGCCCATGGCGGGCAGAACCTGCCACACCTGGTGTCGATGCCGGTCCAGGAAATCTGGAACAGCGCGAACATGGCGTTCTGCCTGTGTCCGATGCTGACTATCGGGGTGGCGGAAGCGATGCGTGTGCATGCGAGCCCGGAGCAGCAGCAGCGTTTTCTCTCCAAGCTCACGACCGGCGCGTGGACCGGCACCATGAATCTCACCGAACCTCAGGCCGGCTCGGATCTCTCCGCGGTGCGCACGCGCGCCACGCCGGAAGGGGGCCATTACCGATTGCGCGGGACCAAGATCTTCATAACGTGGGGCGAGCACGATATGAGCGAGAACATCGTGCACCTCGTGCTGGCGCGTACGCCTGACGCGCCGGAAGGCGTGAAGGGGATCTCGCTTTTCATCGTGCCGAAGTTCATCGTGAACGCAGACGGGTCGCCGGGCGAGCGCAACGACGTGAAATGCGTCTCGATCGAGCACAAGCTGGGCATCCACGCGAGCCCGACCTGCGTGCTGTCGTATGGGGAAGGCAAGGGAGCCGTCGGTTATCTGGTCGGCGAAGAGAATCGCGGCCTCGAATATATGTTCACCATGATGAACCATGCGCGACTGGGCGTCGGTATCGAGGGGGTCGGCGTCGCCGAGCGCGCCTATCAGCATGCCCTGCAATATGCGCAGACCCGCGTACAGGGCCGCGAGATCGGACAGCGCAGCGGCGATCGGGTCACCATCATTCATCATCCCGACGTGCGGCGCATGCTGATGATGATGCGCGCACAGATCGAGGCGATGCGCGCGCTGGCCTATAGCGCTGCTGCGGCGCTCGACAAATCAAAACACCATCCTGATCCAAAGGAGCGTGCGCGCCAGCAGGCTTACGTCGATCTCCTCACGCCGGTCGTGAAAGGCTGGTGCACCGAGCAGGCGGTCGAAATCGCATCCATGGCGATCCAGGTGCATGGCGGCATCGGTTTCATCGAGGAGGCGGGCGCAGCGCAATATCTGCGCGATGCCCGCATCACCACCATTTACGAAGGAACGACCGGTATCCAGGCCAACGATCTCATCGGCCGCAAGGTGGCCTTCGAAAAAGGCGCCACGGCGCTCGCGGTGATCGCGCAGATGCGGCGGCTCGACGCGCCGCTGGCGCAAGCAGGACTCGCACCGATGCGCGATAATCTCAAGGTTGCCGTGGACGGTCTGGAAGCGGCGACGCGCTGGCTGGTGGAGACCTATGTCCGGAATCCAGGGGCCGCTGCAGCGGTCTCGGTGCCGTATCTCAAGCTCTTTGGAACGGTCGCCGGCGGCGGGTTGATGGCGCAGGCGGCGCTGATCGCAGGCGAGAAATGCAAAGGGCCGGAGGCGGGAAACGCGTTTTACAGGAACAAGCTTGCGACCGCCCGCTTTTATGCCGACCACGTTTTGCCGCAGGCCCATGCGCTGACGCGCCAGATCACCGACGGCGCGCAGAGCGTGCTCGCGATCGAGCCGTCAGACTATTGAACGACATCGACCTTCTCCCCGGCTGGCAAGGGGCAGGTCTAGGGGCATCCGCATCATGGCATGGACCATACTGATCATCGCAGGGCTGTTCGAGGTGGGCTGGGCAATCGGGCTCAAATATACCGAGGGCTTCACCCGGCTCTGGCCCAGCGTCTGGACCGTTACCGCGATGGTGATCAGCGTTTATCTGCTCGCCGTGGCGGTGAGAACGCTGCCGATCGGAACCGGTTATGCCGTCTGGACCGGCATCGGCGCCGCAGGCACGGCGCTGCTCGGCATCCTGCTGTTGAACGAATCCGCCAGCGCGATGCGCCTTGCCAGTATCGGCCTGATCGTCGCCGGCATCGTGGGCCTCAAGCTCGCGTAAAAAGCGGGCAACGAAAACCACGTAGTCAAAGCGAATGCGGAGAGGTAAACAGATGCCGACACAACCCGAGACGCCGCGAATAGTGAATCCGCTCGCCGAGCGCATCAAGGGTGGCGGTCTTGGATTGACGCTGATGATCCGTCAGGCGCGCACGGTGGACATCGTGCTCGCCGCCAGGACGTGCGGATTCGACGGGCTCTTCTTCGACCTGCAACACGGGGTCGTTCCGGAAGATGTCATCTCGCAGCTTTCGATCGCAGCGATGGCCGCCGGCGTAACGCCGCTCGTGCGCGTGCCCGAGAAGGACTACGCCGCGGCGCTGCGCATGCTGGACAACGGGGCGCTCGGCATCATCATGCCGGAGGTGACGACCGTAGAGGACGCGCAGCATGCGGTGGCCGCGTGCAAGTACCCGCCGATCGGCAATCGCGGCGCATTCGGCGGCTGGCCGCACTTCGCCTTCCGATCGGTTCCGGCCGCGCCAGCGCGCAAGGCGCTGAACGATGCGACGCTGCTCGTCCTCATGATCGAAAGCAAGGCCGCCCTCGACAACATCGAAGCCATTGCTGCGGTGCCAGGCGTCGATGTCATCCACATCGGCACCAACGATCTCTCGACCGATCTGGGTCATCCCGGCGAGTTGACGCACCCGGACGTGCTCGCCGCGGTCGAGCGCGTGGTCACGGCCTGTCGTGCGCACGGCAAGGTGGCCGGTGTCGGCGGCTTGACGGGCGGCGATGTCGCCAGGATGCTGTCGCCCGTGGTGAGTCTCGGCGTCCGCTTCATTACCGCGGCGACGGAATGGAACCTGATGATGGCCGCCGGCATCGAGCGCGTGAAAGCGCTGCGCGCCCTGCCGCTGTAAGACGTTACCGGTTCTACTGACCGGCGAGCAGGAGATCCGGCTCACCGAGCTGGAGCAGCAGCCCGAACTCGTCCGCGAAGGTCCAGCTTTCGGCGATTTTTCCGTCGGCGAAGCGCAGGATCGCCACGACGTTCACGCCCACGCGCTTTCCGCTCGCCGCGATTCCGCACAGCGTTCCGCGATGCGGGCCGCAGGTCGAAAAGCGCATCCAGACTTCATCGCCCTCGGCCATCAGCACCTCGATCCGGTCGGTGCGGTCCGGTATGGCGGCGTCCAGATCGAATGCCATGCCACGGGCAGCGCAGTAGTCACGCAGATGGCTGAACCCGTAGCGCACATGGCGGTGGCCGGCGGCGCGACCCGCGTCTCCGGTCCGGGAGCGCGAGGCTGCGGCCACGATCTTGTTGCGGTCCTGCTGCGATAGCGTGCCTTTGTCCTGGAGCCGTTTGATGACGCTGTCCACGTCTTCGCCCTTGTCCGGAAGGGCGGGCGCGATGATCCGCCGATCGCTGCGCGCCGGCAGTCCTTGACCCATCTGCCGCAGCAACTCCGCTTCGTCCATCATGAACCAGCCTTCCACCATCTGCCCGTTCGCGAGCCGCAACAGGGCGACCTCATACACGTCGATCCGTCTGCCGGTGGCGGGCACGCCGAAGAAACCGCCCGCGTGCGTGGCGGTCACGCGAAACAGCAGCCCGACGCGGTCGCCGTCGGAGATCACGCGCTCGATGACGTCCACGCGGTCTGGTAGCGCCTTGCGCAGGTAGAGTCCCGGTTGGGTGAGGTCCGTGTCGAGCGCGT
>JBQTJV010000211.1:0-6817 GCA_052386775.1 Betaproteobacteria bacterium | reverse complement strand
CCCGCAGTCTGAATTCAAGGTGCGAGCTCTGAAGAATCGAGGCTATGACGATACGAAGATCCAAGCCTATATGTCCAGGTACAACGTTCTCCCAAATCTTCAACTGCTGACTGATTCCGAGAACCTGTCCAAGAATGCCACGCCTTTTGACGAATGGATTCAGACCCGGGACGACGATTTTCGTAAACGTCACTTGATCCCCGGCCTCACAAACTACGGATTCGATTCCTTTGAAGAGTTTTCCAATAAACGTTCGGCTTCAATCATTGAAGCGTTGAAAAAAATCTAGTAACGGCGAATCCGGCCGCATCCGTGGCCGGACCGGGCGCTATTCGTCCCCCTTCGCGTCTGCTTCGGTATGACTTCACCGGGCCTGTTCAGTCCCGGCCCATGCGGTAACGCTCCCTTTCGCGGAAAATCGCACTGCGAACTTTCAAATAGGACCACAAAGGCGGCTCCGTTCGGAACCGCCGCGCTGAATAAATCTCCGCCTGAAAATTCTCCGCCAAAAAATTCTCCGTCCAAAAAATCTCCGCTTAAAGAATCTCCGCAGGAAAAAGCAAAGCAGATCGGAACCTCGACTCGAGAACGCTAGGGGCTCCGCCCCCCGCGCCGCGCAAGGGTAAAGCTGCGCCGCCTGGCCGGGTGTCCCCAAGCTTCCGCGCCAGAACCCGGCTTGTGCAGCCAGGGTGATCCCCCTCCCGGCCATTCGCCCTTGCTCTTTGCTACCCCCGTCCTCGCCGGAGGGCATCGGGTGCATGTGCATGTGCACTGCAACCCGAGCCTTCAAAGGAGCAAGGATCATGAAAGACCGCGCAGACCTCTACACCCGCGTTACCGCCCGCATCATTGCCGACCTCGAACAGGGAGTCAGGCCGTGGCTCAAGCCATGGAACGCCGAGCACGCCGCCGGGCGCATCACGCTGCCGCTGCGGCATAACGGCACGCCTTACCGGGGCGTCAATGTCCTGCTGCTGTGGGGCGAAGCGATTGAGAAGGGTTACGCCTCCCCGGTCTGGATGACCTACAGGCAAGCCGCCGAACTCAAGGCGCAGGTTCGCAAGGGCGAGCATGGCTCGCTTGTCGTCTACGCCGACTCGATCACCCGCACCGAAACGAACGGGGAAGGCGAGGACGAAGCCCGCGAAATCTATTTCATGAAGGGCTACACCGTCTTTAACGTCGAGCAGATCGACGGACTGCCCGCGCACTACCGCGCGAAGCCGGAACCAAAGGGCGAGCCGATGGAACTGATCGACAACGCGGAAAGATTCTTCACCGCCACCGGCGCAACCTTCCGCCACGGCGGAAACAGGGCTTATTACGCGCCCGGCCCGGATGTCATCCAGCTACCGCCCCCCGAGGCTTTCAAGGATGCGCAAAGTTACGCCGCCATCAAAGCCCATGAAATGACTCACTGGTCGGCGCACCCCTCGCGCCTTGCACGCGTTCTCGGCAAGCGTTTCGGCGATGACGCCTACGCGGCCGAGGAGCTGATCGCGGAACTCGGCAGCGCTTTTCTCTGCGCCGATCTTGGCATCACGCCGGAACCCCGCGAGGATCACGCCGCCTATCTTGACCACTGGCTCAGGGTTCTGCGGCAGGACAAGCGCGCCATCTTCACCGCCGCCGCACAGGCGCAGCGCGCCCTCGATTACCTGCACGGCTTGCAACCGCAAGAAGAAGCAAAGGCCGCCTGAACAGAGCAACCGGCCTTGCCCGCCGGGGAGGGCGGCACGGCCTCCCCCGGCTTGCCCCACGCGGCAAAAAAAACGCGCGCCGCGAACGCGGCGCGTGTGCGACCAAATCACAAACGCAAAACCGCGCGATCCGCGCCAGCATGACGCCGCTGTCACGGCTTGCGCCCGCAACTTCCGATCCTCTTTCGATACTTGACTGGTTCTAGCTCGCGCCTTTCACGACCTGCCGCGCTTTGCCCCCCATGCCTTTGCGAAGGGGCGACGCAGCGGACAGGTTTTTTCAACGTGAAAGGGCAGAAGATGAGCTACAACCAGCAAACCTCATTCGAACTTCCGGGACTCGGCAGCGGGCAGGCTTCGATGCCGCGGGCCGACACCGATGACGCGATCATCCGGCAGGCATTGAGGATCATCGAGCACCGGTTCGCACTGAAACGCACGGCGCTTAACAGCCCCACCGCGGTCCGCGACTATCTGCGGCTGACGCTTCCGCACTTGCAGCATGAAGTGTTCTGCTGCGCGTTTCTCGATGCGCAAAACCGCGTGATCGCCTTCGAGGAACTGTTCCGCGGCACGCTCACGCAGACGAGCGTCTACCCGCGCGAGATCGTCAAGCGCGCGCTGCATCACAACTGCGCCGCGATCATCTTCGCCCATAACCACCCCTCGGGCGTCGCGGAGCCATCCCGCGCCGATGAGATGTTGACGCAGGCCTTGAAGCAGGCTCTCGCCCTTGTCGATGTCAAGGTTCTCGATCATTTCATCGTCGGCGGGGCGGCTCTGATGAGCTTCGCCGAGCGCGGGCTGCTGTGATCGCGGCACGGGGCGCGCAACGCGCCCTTTTTTCACGCCACCGCAAAAATCCCTCATTCCCAACCAAAGATGTCATTCCGGCGCAAGCCGGAATCTGGTTGCCATTTATTTGCGCGATCCCTCCCGGCGTGATCCCGGCTTTCGCCGGGAGGGATCAAGCCGGGATGACAGCAAAGGGGATTATTGCGCGGCGCTTAGTGCGAAGCGCAAAGGGCGCGGATGGGATTGAGGCGCTCGTACCAGGTGTCGGGATAGGCCGTGCGGTCCTTCAGCTCATCGAGTTCGGTACGGAGGGCGTCGTTATAGGCCTCCGCCGCTCTTAGCCGGGGATCGAGCGATTGCTGGTAATAGGCAAGCGCGGCGCAGCACGCCTCGCCGCCGTCATCCTGAGTGGAAATGCGGATCAGTCTTGCGCCGTCGCCGCCCGCGCAATCTCTGCCCCGTGCGGCGGTATCGTGTTTCATCGCGCCGCCATTGCCGCTTTTTTGCAAAGCGACGACCGTGCGGCGCAGTTCGTCCAGTTCCGAGCGAAATTCGGCGCGCTCGCGCGTGGCGGCATCGCGTTCGCGGGCGAGATTGTCGTTGGCGGCCTTCAAATCTTCGATCTGCGCCTGCTGCTCCTGCACCGCTTTGATCAGCGGCACGACGAATTCGGCGTAGCTGAGGCTCATGACGTTCTTGACGGTTTCTTTCTTGCCGTCGCCGTAATCGATGTTCTGGTCCGGCCCATTTGTGCCGACCAGTTCGGGATAAATATCCAGAACATCCTGCGCAATCAGGCCGAGGCGCTGTTTCTTGCTGATCTCCTCCTTGCCTTTCCAGTGATAGGTGACCGGGCGCAGCTTCATGATCGCATCCAGCCCGCGCTCCTCCGATAGGTCAATTATTTGATCTTTTAGCCGGACATCAGATGTGTTGTTCCATGCCCTGTTCCCCCCACAGCCATTGGCATTATTTTGTGCATTACAATAAATGCCCCATCCGGACGTACTAGCTGCTTGACCATAAACCCCGTAAGTAGCGCCACTGCTCGCTAGAGCATCGCCACGCACTCCCATGCCACTCGTGGCGCTCGTTCCGCTTTGTCCTCGGATAGCAATTCCAGCACCATTAGGAACGTAACCGTAAACACCCGCTCCCCAATCACTGTCACTATGGCCATATACGCCGTAAGTAAAATTTGTACCCGCCGCAGTGGCTCTGCCATAAACGCCATATCCGGTCGTGCTGGCACTTGTGCCATAAACGCCATATGTCCCACCTGTTCCCGCACCAGCGTTACCATAAACACCGGTACCACTGGTGCTTGGAGAGTATCCATAAACACCGTAATTGGTATTGGTCGTATCACTGACAGAGCCGTAGACACCCTTGGAAGAACTGCCACCTGATGAAGAACCCCTAATACCTGAGCTGTTTGAACCTGTTGCGATCCCATAGACCGCCACCCCGTTTGGAGATGCAGCATCGCCCCGGACACCGGGCGCTATATAACCTGCTCCTGCCTGTGTCGATACCCCACGGATGGCTGCTGCATTATCACTCGAGCTATAACCGTCTATCTGGCCATAGATGGCATTGACGGCTGCGTTACTTGTATAGGTATTGACAGCGCTGATTAGGGGCGTACTCCCAGAAACCGACTCTGAAACACTCAACGTGGTACCGTTATAGGTAAACTCGGCAGCCGCCCCTAAAGCACCAGAATTGTTGTACTGCACCTGCGTATTCGCCCCGGCAGCGCTCGCGCAGCCGGAGCAACTGCCCACTGTCAGCGCACCGGGAATGCTGACCGCGCCGCTCGATGCCAGCGTCATCGCCAGCGTCCCCGACGACGCGCCGGTCCCGTTGACATAGAAATCAAGGCCGGTGCCTGCTGTGACGAAGCGCGCCTCATCGCCGCTGGCGGCATCCAGGGGGCTCATCCATAAAAACCGGGTGTTGTTATTGTTTTGAATCTGCACCGCCGATGTCCAGGCACCGGGATAGGAGCCAAAGGTTACCTGCGACTGCGTTTGGTCCTTGACGGTGAAGCTTCTCGTGTTCGCGGTAGTCCCCGTCGTGCCGAGCTTCATATTGCCCGTTACATCGAAAGTGCCATCAGCCGCTACGGCCTTGAGTTGGGCGAGTCCAGCCTGAAGATTGATATTCGAGTAAGCCGATGTCGTGCGGTTATAGGCCAGCAAATAGCCCTCGCCGCTTGATATGCCGATTTCGGCCCCGAGGCCTGTGGCTCCTGCCGCGCTCCAGCCTTTAAACCGGCCCATATCGGATTCAACCTGGATAATCCCGCTGTTGACCGTTAACTTGCCGGCTGCGCTTATTTCCAGCCTGGTCGCCCCTGCGGTACGGTCGTAAAGAGACAAATCGCCGCCCGTCGGACTGTCGGGATACCATTCATACTGATGACCGGCGGGCGCAGCACTCGTGCCCTTCATAATGACCCGGCCACCGCCGCCTGTGCCCTCGGCCATGATGCTGCCGACAACATGGAGTCTTTCCCCCGGCCCCGCCGTTGCTATGCCGACGTTGCCAGTTGTGGAAATCACCAGATGCGAATCGGACGAACTTCCGCTGTGATTTAATCTGAAGGTGCCGTCGTTTTTATTGACGATGGTGACGGAATCTCCCGTCCTGAAGAGATTCAAATAGGCATTTTCCGTCGTAGCCTCCACGGTAACCCCCGAGCGGCCAACGCCGTCAGCGCCGGTGTGCAGCTGCCAGGCTGGATTCGTAACCCCGATGCCGACATTGCCGGCAGAAGTGATTCGCATCTTCTCCGACCGGGTATCATTCAGCATCGTGTGAAAAGCAAGAAATGAGTCGCGGTTGGCCGCAGAGGTGTAATCGGACTCCTTGCCTGCGACGATCGCTGGCCCGCCAAAATCCGTCGTTCCGTCGCCCAGTCCGAAGATCGCCTCGATCGTCTCGTTGGTCGAAGCGGCGCCGCCTGTCAGGTTGGAAAGGCGCAGAATGCTCGCGCTGCCGTCAACATCCTTTCTGGCGTGCAGCGTAGTAGTGGGCGCCGATGTGCCGATACCAACCCTGCTATTCGTGTTATCCCACACGAAATTCGCGCTGCCGCCGAACGCGCCGGAGTTGTTGAACTGGATCTGCGTGTTCGCGCCGCCAGGCGTGCCGCCCCCGCCGCCCGCGCACGCGGCCCACGATCCGCCGGAGTTCTTGCACTCGATCGTGCCCGCGTTGTCGCGGATGCCGTAGCCGGTCGTGCCGTCCGTGTCGCCGAAATTGATGTAGGCCGAAGCGTCGAGGCCGATATTGCCCGCGACATCGAGCTTGTGATCCGGCGTTGAGTCCCCGATGCCTAAATTTCCGACATTGGTCAAACGCATTTTCTCCACACCGCCATTGGTATGAAAGACGATGTGGTCGTTCTGACGATTGCCAATATAGGCGGTATCGTTGGTCATGCTCAGTTGCAGGCCAGCCGTAGATCCTGTCCCGCTCGACGCGCTTGTAACCTGGATGATCCCGCTGTGCACATTTAGGGAATTACCCGGCAGCGCCGTGCCAACGCCGACCCGTCCGCCCATGAAGGCGGCAGCGACGTTGTTGGTCGCGCCCGTTTGCGCGTTGACATAGAGGCCATAAGAATTCGTGGCCGTTGATACTGCGCCCCCGTTGATCATAAGGCCGTAAGTATCGATCAGTGTGACCGATCCAGCCTTTACGGGTGCGCCCGCTATCGTGAGCGTCGCCGCGTCCGTTACCGTTACCGCCGAGGCGTCGGTGATCGTCGGCGGACTGAACAAAAAGCTGTCCATCTGCATCGTCACTCCGGTGGAACCGGTCAGCGTGATCGTGGGTGCGGTGAACGTGCCGGTGGTGTATTCGGCCCCCGCCGCCGAAGCTACTGTCTGCGACGGGGCGATTACACCGAGCTTGCCATTAGCATACAGCGCGTAACCAGCAGGACTGAGGGCATTACCATATACGCCGTAAGTCGTGCCGCTCGCAGCTGCAGCTTCGCCATAAACGCCGATGCCGGAGGAGCTTAGGTTCACGCCATACACGCCATAGGTCGTGCCGCTCGCGGCGTTGGCAGCACCCCTAACACCCATGCCGCTGGTGCTGAAATTCATGAAACTTCCACCGTATGTTGATCCGGTTGCTGCGGTGTTCTCACTATAGAGACCATATCCAGCTGTACTACTGCTTTGAAAGTAGCCGCCGTAGGTCGTGCCGGTAGCAGCGGTAGCTATTCCTTAAACTCCAGAGCCAGATGTGCTGGCTTAGGCGCCATAAACGCCCATCGTGCATCCGCTTGCAGCAGTGGACTTGCC
>JBQTJV010000210.1:0-32218 GCA_052386775.1 Betaproteobacteria bacterium | reverse complement strand
TCAAAAGGCCGGCTTTTCAGACCAAAATCACAGGCCGCCGCGTAATCCGCCCGCGGCCCTTAACACATTACTTAGGCGGACAATTCACGTGCTACAAAAACCGGACAAAACTACTTGCTATCTACAGCGAGCCGGCGCCCCGCGTGCAAAGCCCGTTACGCTGCCCGCGCGGTCTGCGCTACACTCGTCCGATGCCGCTCGTCGTACTCTCCACCATCAACGCGCGTTACGTCCATGCGGCATTGGGCTTGCGCTATCTCGCGGCCAACATGCGCGAGCTTGCTGCCGGGACGAAGATCGTCGAGTTCGTCCTGGGCGCCCGGCCGGCGGACATGGTGGAGACGATACTCGCCCATAGGCCGCGCATCGTCGGCTTTGGCGTCTACATCTGGAACGTGGAGGAAACGACGCGCGTGGTGGCGATGCTCAAGCGCGTCGCACCCGAAGTCGTTGTCGTCGTCGGCGGACCCGAGGTGAGCCATGAAGTCAACGAGCAGCGCATCTGCGCGCTGGCCGACTACGTCATCACGGGGTGGGGCGACATCTCCTTCGCGGATTTGTGCCGCGGCATCCTGCAGGGCAAGTCCCGGAGCGACAAAATCATCGCCGGCGTGCAGCCGCCCCTGAACGATATCGCCCTGCCGTATGCCGGCTATACCGACGAGGATATCGCGCGACGTTTTCTCTATGTCGAGGCGTCGCGCGGCTGTCCCTATAAATGCGAATTCTGCCTGTCCGCGCTCGACAAGACGGCGTGGGCGTTCGATCTCGACGCATTTGTTGCCGAATTGGCGATGCTCCATGAGCGCGGCGCGCGTCATTTTCGCTTCGTCGACCGCACCTTCAATCTGAAGGTCAGCACGAGCGTCAGGCTGCTCGAGTTCTTCCTGGAGCGCCTGGACGAGCGGCTATTCCTGCACTTCGAAGTCATCCCCGACCACCTGCCGGACAGGCTGAAGCAGGCGATTGCCCGCTTTCCCGCGGGCTCGCTGCAGTTCGAAGTGGGCATCCAGACCTGGAATCCGGAGGTCCAGGCGCTCATCTCCCGGCGGCAGGATAACGCGCGCGCGGAGGCAAACCTGGCGTGGTTGCGCGAGTGTTCCAGCGCGTTGGTGCACGTCGATCTTATCGCCGGCCTGCCCGGAGAGGATCTCGAAAGCTTCGGGCGCGGATTCGACCGACTGTATGCGCTGCGTCCGCACGAAATACAGGTCGGGATCCTGAAGCGGCTGCGCGGCACGGCGATCGCACGTCACACCGAGGCGTTCGGCATGCGCTACAACCCGGACCCGCCGTACAACGTGCTCGCCACAGACCGGATAGCGTTCGGCGACATGCAGCGCCTCGCCCGCTTTGCGCGTTACTGGGAGATGGTCGGCAATTCGGGCCGCTTTCGAAGCGCATTGCGGCTGGTGGTGGGCGAGCCGGGAGAGAGTTCCGCTTTCGCGCACTTCATGCGTTTTTCCGACTGGCTGTATGCGCGCACCGGCAAGACGCACGAGATGGCGCTCGAGCGGCTGGTCGGGCTGGTGCACGAATTCCTGACTGTCCAGGCGGGCATCGATCCCGCGCTTGCGGCGGCGAAGCTGCAGCACGATTACGAGGCGAGTGGCGCGAAAGGGCGTTTGGCGTTCCCGGAAAGCGCGATGCCGGCATCCCGCGCCACCACGCCGCGCCGCCGCCTGCGCCAGGCGCGCCATATAATGGGCGATCAGGCATGAAAAGATTCGATCCCCGCGAACACGCGCGCAACGTGCTGGGCGAGCGGCTGCAGACCTGCAGCGAGGCGCCGGTCACCGGTTTTTACCGCGACGGTTGCTGCAATACCGGTCCCGACGATCTCGGAGTGCACACGGTTTGCGCGCTCATGACGGCGGAATTTCTGGAGTTCAGCCGCGCCCGCGGCAACGATCTCTCGACGCCGATGCCGCAGGCGGGCTTCCCGGGACTGAAGCCCGGAGACCGCTGGTGTCTTTGCGCCGCGCGCTGGAAGGAAGCGTTGGATGCCGGAATGGCGCCCCGGGTCGTACTCACGGCGACGCACGAGGCAACGCTCGAAGTGGTCTCTCTCGCCGAGCTGAAGAAATACGCCATCGACTTGAGCTGAGCGGCGGCGCGCGGCCGCTCAACCCGAGCTTGCTATCTCACGCTGGTTTGCGGCTGCGTCCGCTGCGGGCTGCGGCCAGCGCAGCCCGCGCGCCAGCGCCTCGACGCGCCGTGACGCGGTAATTCTGCCTTCGTTGACGTACGCTTCGTGGTTGCGCTCCACTTCGTCGAGTTCGTAGAGATAGTTCACCATGATGCCCGCAGAACTCATCAGCCCGCGCGCCGAGACGTCCGCCGACCAGTTGATGCGCTCCAGGCGCGCGCCGTTCCGCAAGTGAAACCGCGCCACGGGGTCGTCGGGCCGTTCGTCGTTGCGCTGGACGCGGGTGAGATAGTGCGCGCAAAGTTCCACCAGCAGCGCCCGCAGCTCCTCCGGCGGCAGTGCCGTGCGGCGCGTTGCCTGGGTGCCTGTTTTCTCCAGCCATGCGGCAAGTTTCACGCCACCGGCAAGGAGCGTGAGGTCCGCCGTGCTTTTTTCCAGCCACGCGCGGAATCCCGGAACCGGAGACAGCGTGGCGAAGGTCTTGACTTTGCCGAGTTCGCCTTGCAACTCCGCGGCGACCTGCTTGATGAGGAAATTTCCGAATGAGATGCCGCGCAGTCCGGACTGACAGTCGCTGATCGAGTAGAAGATCGCCGTGTCGGCGCGCTCCGGGTCGGCCACCTCGCTGGCGGGATCGAGCAGCGGCTGCACCGCCGAGGCGAGTCCCTTTACCAGGGCCACCTCGACGAAGATGAGCGGTTCGTCCGGCAAAGCGGGATGAAAGAATGCAAAGCAGCGCCGATCCACGGCGAGCCGGCGGCGCAGATCGTCCCAGCCGTTGATCTCGTGCACCGCTTCGTACTGGATCAGCTTTTCGAGGATGTGGGCCGGCGTATGCCAGTCGATCCGCTGCAGCGTGATGAAACCCCGGTTGAACCAGGAGCGCAGCAGATGGGCGAGATCGCGTTCCACCGGCTGGAGCTCCGACCTGTCTCCCAGCATTGACAGGATGCGTCCCCGCAACTCCACCAGCGCTGCAGTGCCGCCGGGTGCCATGTTGAGACGGCGAAACAGCTCCTGACGCGGCGCTTCTATCGCCTGTTCGAGAGCGGACAGCGTACGGTGCGTCGGGGTTGAGCGATAGGCGTCGATCGCACGCTGCACGGTTTGCGGATCCGGCCCGAAATCGCGTGCGAGCATGTCGAAAAACTCTGCGCGGCCGGTATCATCAAGCGAGGAGTACACCGCAAGCGCGTCCATCGCCAGCACCGCGCTCGATGGCTCGCCGCGCTCCGCCAGCAGCGCGCGGCACAGTCCGAGCAGCCGCGCGACGCGGTCGCGGCGCGCATTGACGGCGCGCAGGCGCGGGCTGAGCAACATGCGGCCGCGCTCGGCGATCGAGCGGAAGACTTTGTTGAAAGCGGTTGGCACGGCAGCTCCTAGATTACATCGGCGCGCTGTGCGAACCAAGTGCCGGCACGCATTTTCTACGAACGCTGCGGACCGGGCCTGCCATCTTCGACCGCGAACGAGACGAGATTGCGAATGCGCGTGTCCGGTTCCTTTACATCGTCGAGCGTATACAGGCGCGCCACGCATCGCCGGGCGGAAAGCTCCATCACCGTGAAGCCGCGGCGCGTGGGATCCCCGTAGCGGATATGGGGATTGTCGGCCGCCCAGGCCTCGACGCGCGCGCGAGGATGACCGTCAGAGGTAATGGAGGTGGTGACGAACTCGCTTGCCACCACCGGGGTGCGCGGATCGTCGAAATTGACCCTCAAGTCGGCGACGATCGCCGCGTGCATGTCGCCCCCGACGAGCACCGGGTTCGCAACCCGGCTGTCCCTGATGTGAGACAGCAGGCGACGGCGGCACTCGGGGTAGCCGTCCCAACCGTCGGTCCAGAAGGCCTGCCCCTCTCCGGGCATGCGATCGACCTGCGCGACGAGCGTCTGCTGCGCGATGATGTTCCAGCGCGCAGCCGAGCCCGCGAGCCCGTCGAACAACCAGCGCTCCTGCGCCTCGCCGAGCAGCGTGCGGTGCGGATCGAGGCGCTCCGCGCAGTCCTGGACGACGTTGCTGCCCCCTTGACCCGGGCGCGGACAGACCTGCGGCGAACGATATTGCCGGTCGTCCAGCACATGAAAACGCGCGAGCGTCCCGAACGCGCTGCTGGCGTAGAGGCGCATTTCGCCCGCCTGCGGGCGGGCCGATGCCGGGAGCGGCATGTGCTCGTAGTAGGCCTGATAGGCCGCACGCCGTCGTCTGGCGAAGAGTTCCACGGGCACGCGCTCCTGCGAATGATCGCCGGCGTAGTCGTTCTGCACCTCGTGATCGTCCCAGGTGACGATCCATGGAAAAGCGGCGTGCGCGGACTGCAGGTCGGCGTCGCTCTTGTAGAGCGCGTGCCGATTGCGATATTCCTCGAGCGTGATGGGCTCACCTGCTTCGTGCTTGCGAACATGCTTCCTTCCCCACGAAGATTCGTAGATATAGTCCCCGAGGTGCGCGACCAGATCCAGGTCTTCCCGCGCCATGTGGCGATAGGCCGCGAAATAGCCCTGCTCGTACTGCTGGCACGAGGCAAAGGCGAAGCGCATGCGTTCGGCTGCCGCGCCAGGCGCGGGTGCGGTGCGCGTTCGCCCCACCGGGCTTGCGGCGTCTGCGGCGCGAAATCGATACCAGTACCAGCGCCCCGGTTGCAGGCCCGACACCTCGACGTGCACCGAGTGAGCCCATTGCGCGGTTGCGGTGGCGGTGCCGCGTGCGGCAATCGAACGAAAAGACTCGTCTGCGGCGACTTCCCATCCGACGCGGACCGATTGAGGAGGCATCCCGCCGCCGTGGAGCGGGTCGGGTGCGAGACGCGTCCACAGCACGAACCCATCGGCCTGCGGATATCCCGAGGCCACGCCCAGCGTGAAGGGATTCGCAGTGAATCGCGGCTGCCCGAGGACCAGTGCGGCCGGCGCTGCGCCGAGCGCAACCAGCCCGGAGGCAGTGAGAAGGAACGTGCGTCGGGAAAGCCGCATGGTGTCAGAACGAAATCACGTTCCCACTATAACGCGGCGGTATGACAATGCGCTGACACCGGCCTGGGGTCCGGCGCCCGGCTTGCGGTTCAATAGCCCTGCGGGCCGAAGACGGTGATGCCGAAGCGACGTTCCAGCGCACGCCCGAAGCGGTATTTCATTTCGGGGCCTTCATAGGTCATCGGCGGGGTACCGAGAAAACCCGACTCCGGCTCCACTCGAAGCACGGTGAAGCAGGGTCCCGGTTGCGAGGCGATTGCGGGTAGCGCGCGTTCCAGCGCATCGATGTTGTCGATGGTGTTCGTGCGCGGAATGCCGGCCGCCCGGGCGAGCGCCGCATAGTCGCTCGCGTTCTGATTCACCATCGGCATGCCGCCGACCGTCTGGTAGACGCGATTGTCGACCACGAAGTGTTTCAGGTTGGCCGGCGCCTGGGCGGCTTCAGTCAGCAGGCAGCCGAGATTCATGCACAGCGAACCGTCGGCTTTGAGCAGCCATACCGGCACGCGGGGCAGGGCGAGCGCGAGCCCGAGCGCGAAACTGG
Source organism: Betaproteobacteria bacterium (assembly GCA_052386775.1). GTDB lineage: Bacteria > Pseudomonadota > Gammaproteobacteria > Burkholderiales > SG8-41 > DSOT01. Next base: position 26,553 of record JBQTJV010000210.1, on the reverse strand, counting down.
CGGCAAACCCCATTGCGCCGTGCATGTAGAAGCTGTCTTCGCTGCGTGTCACATCCCACCACTCGTTGGCGGCCATGCCGAGGGCGCACACTGCCACGGCGTCGCCACGATGCGCCGCCAGTACTGTCATGGCTTCTCTGGTTTTCATGCGTGCGTTCCTTTCACCAGACGACGCGTGAGAAACGCGATGAATGGACGTTTCTGCAAGCGGCACGTTTCGTAGGCATTCGGAATATCGGTGAGATCCTCCGGGCAATCGAACACGTGGTAGGGGAAATCGTAGCTCTGCAGCAGCGGTATCGTCCGCCGGCCCTGCACCTCCTGGTAGATGCGATGATCGTCGATGGAACCGCGCTGGCTCACGATGCAGAAAACCGGAATCTGGTGACGCAGGTTGAGCGTTGCGAGCTCGCCGGTGCACGTCAGCAAGCCCGTATTGCCCATCACCGCCACCGCGCGCACGCCGCCAAAAAAGGCGCCGCTGCAGATCGTGACCGCTTCGGCCTCGCGCGCCACCCGCACGTGCCGAATGGCGGGATCCGCGTCGAGGCGCCGGATCAGCGGCGCGACGAAGTCGTCGGGCAGCGTCGCGGCCAGGCTGACGCCGCACTTCACCAGTTCGGCGTGGATACGTTCGTTTACATCCATGCTCACTCCTTTTTCGTCATGGGCGGCAAGCCGTGGCCGCCGTCGCCCGGACGGCGTACCACGCGGCCGTTGAATACGACGAGCGATCGGGGCGCAAGGCACGCGATAGGGTCGTCCTCTGCTCCGCACTCGGCGATGGAAAAGCACGCGCGCGCGCCCACGCGACACCAGTCGGCGTGCCAGGTCACGCCGATCGCGCTCGCGGCCCGCACGGTCACCGATTCCATCAGGTATGTCGGATCCGCGATGTGAGCGGCGAGCCCCAGCGTCTGGGCCGCGAGCAGGGGATCGGCGTTGCCCGCCGGCAGGAAAGGATCCTGCACGTTGTCCGAGCCGCACGCGACGTTGACGCCGGCGGCGAGCAACTGTGCTACCGGCGCAAGTCCCCGCAATCCCGAATCGCGCCCCTGCAGATACAGATTGGTGAGCGGCAACGCGATCACGTGGAGACGTGCTTCGGCGGCCAACGCAATGGCTTCCGCGCGCTGTGCGGTCGGCGCGATCGACAGCGAACAGCAGTGCGAGGCGGCTACGCGGTTCTGCATGCCATGCATGACGGCAAGACGCGCGAGGCCGGGCAGATTCTGAACGGCCGGGTCCAGCGTCTCGTCGAGATGGAGATCCACCATGCAGCCGGCGCGCGCCGCGAGCGCAACGATACGTGCCATAAGCTCGGGCGCCTCGCCGCCGCGGCTTCCCGTGGTGCCGCCTGCGGCATCGCAGCCGAGCTCTAGAGCCTCTTCCAGCTTCTGCCAGGAGATTTCGTCGGACAGCGCGACGCTCGCCGGCTGGAAGGCGACGACCTGGATCGCGATCCGGTCCGCAAACGACGCTTTCAACGCGAGCGCAGCCTCCACGTGCTTCAACCCGACGATGCGGTCCACGTCGGCGTGCGTGCGCAATGCGCCGACCCCGTGCTGTATCGCCCAGCTCACGATTTTGGCGCCGCGCGCTTGGAGATCTTCGCGGGTGAGGTGCGGGCGCAGCTTACCGAAGCGCATCCGCGCATCCGCGAGATCCGTGGCGCCGCCCAGCCGGCTGGCGAGGCAGGCCTTGTCGAGATGGTGATGCGGATCTACCAGCGACGGCAGCATCCGGCGCCCGCCCACCCGCCATTCCTCGTGCCCGGAGCCGCGTATGGTCTCGGCGACTTCCGTGATGGTGGCGCCATCCACGGCGACATCGACGCGCGTCGTCGTTCCCCAGGGTAGTGCGCTGCGTATCACCAGATCGTGCACATTCCTATCCTCGCGGGACGCGCTCGCCGCGTTTCACGCGCGCGGTCAGTTTTGCGCCTTGATGCCTGCTTCCCTGACAAGCTTTCCGTACTTCGAAAGCTCGGAACTCAGGTAATCGCGAAACTCGCCGGGTGTGCCGCCCATGACAATCGATCCTCCAGCCGCGAAGCGCTGCTGAACATCCGGCATCTGCAGTGCCGCGGCGACCTCCCTGTTCAGCCGCTCGATGACAGGCATCGGCGTGCCGCCCGGCGCTCCGATGCCGGACCACGTGGAGTTCTCGTAGCCGGGAACGCCGGACTCGGAGATGGTCGGCACGCCGGGCAACTGGGGCACGCGCTTCGCGCTGGTCACCGCGAGCGCGCGCACCCGGCCATCTTTGATGAACGGCAGGCTCGGCGCCATGATGTTGAACGAGACCTGGATATGGCCGGCGACCAGGTCGATCAGCGATTGAACGGAGCCCTTGTACGGAACATGCGTCATCCTGGTCCTGGTCATCGCTGCAAACAGCTCGGCGGAGATGTGGGCGAATCCGCCGAGTCCGGACGAGCCGTAGCTGATCTCGCCGGGATTGCGCTGCGCCAGCGCGATGAATTCTTTCACCGTCTTTGCCGGCAGCGACGGGTGCACTACCAGCACGCCCGGCGTGGTGCCCACGAGGATGACCGGCGCGAAGTCCTTGGCCGTGTCGTATGGTAGCTTGTAGAGATGCGGATGCACCGCCCAGTTGCCGGAAGTCGTAAGCACCAGGGTGTAGCCATCAGCGGGGGCCCGTGCCACGATCTCCATACCTATGACGCCGTTGGCGCCTGCGCGGTTGTCGATTACCACCTGCTGGCCAAGGCGCGGCGTGAGCTTCTCCACGAGTATGCGTGCCTGAATATCAGTCGCGCCGCCCGGCGGGAACGGGTTGACGATCCGGATCGCCTTGCTCGGATACGTGGAATCCCTCGGCGCCTGCGCGTTCAGGACACCGGGAATGCCGCCGGCGAGCACGGCAACGAGCGCCATCCTGATGTGGAATGTCGGGGTCATGGATTTTCCTTCGCATAGCGGTTGGAGATGTATAGAGCCATGGTGCCGCCTTATACCCCGCGCGCTATGCCTCGGACAGGATGCCCTGTGCGAGGAAGCGGCGGCGGACGCGCTCGATATACTCCACGAACTTCAGCTCGCTGCGGGTGTGCGCGCCGCGGGGGCGGGGGAGATCGATGTCGAGCACTTCCATGATCCGGCCCGGGCGCGCGGACATGACCACCACGCGGTCGGAAAGAAAGATGGCTTCTTCGATGCTGTGCGTGATGAAGAGCACCGTATTGCGGTCGCGCAGCCACATGCGCTGCAGATCGAGATTCATCTGCTCGCGCGTGAGCGCGTCCAGCGCCCCGAAAGGCTCGTCCATCAGCAGCAGCCCCGGGCTTTGCACCAGCGCGCGGCAGATCGCTACGCGCTGTCGCATGCCGCCCGAAAGTTCGCTGGGATACTTGTCCTCGAACCCGGCGAGGCCTACCGAATGGAGCAGCTCGAGCGCCTTTTTTTGATACGCCTTCTGATCGAGCCCCTTTATTTCGATCGGCAGCATGACGTTGGAGAGCACGCTGCGCCACTCGAGCAGTACGTCGCGCTGAAAGACGATGCCAGCCTCGTGCACCGGCCCGTCGACGGTCCTGCCCGCGACCTTGATGCCGCCCGAGGAGACGGCGATCAGGCCCGAGAGCAGCATGAGCAGCGTGCTCTTGCCACAACCGCTCGGGCCTACGATGGAAACGAACTCACCCGATCCAAATGTCAGTGATACTTCGTCGAGCGCGTGCACTGCGCCGCTTTTCGCAGTGCGATAGTGCTTGGTGACCCGCTCGATCTCCACCGATACGTCGTGACCGGATCGCATGGCACCCGCGCGTTCCGCCGCCATTGCGCCTTACTCCACGCGCTCGGTAATCTGCCGATGCCACGGGATGACCAGGCGCTCCACCCAGGCCACGACGTTGAAAAGGATGACCCCCATCAACGACAGGATGACCACCGAAGAAAAGAGCAGCGGCGTGTCGAGCCGTACCTGGGCGATGAGCTGCAGGTACCCGAGGCCCTTCTCCGCGGCGATGAACTCGCCGACGATGGCGCCGATCACCGCCTGCCCGATGCCCACTTTGAGGCCGCCGAAAATGCTCGGCAGCGCTTTCGGAAAACGGATCTTGACGAAGGTCTGGAGCTGGCTCGCGCCCATCGATTCGGCCAGATAGATCATCTCCTTTTCCACCGAGCGCATCCCGATCACCGTGTTGATCACGATCGGGAAGAAAGAAATCAGGAAGGCGACGAGCACCTTCGGGAGGATGCCGTAACCAAACCACATCACCAGGATAGGGGCGAGCGCCACCTTGGGAACGGTCTGCAGCGAGACCATGAGGGGAAAGGCGACGCGCTCGAAGATGCGCGAGTAGACGATGGCGACCGCGAGCGGGATGCCGACCACCACGCTCAACCCGAAACCGAGGATGATTTCCTGGAGGCTCGCCCATGCGTTGTCCATCAGCAGCGCCCAGTCCTGGTAGATTTTGACCAGGATGACCGCCGGACTCGGCAGGATGTAGACGGGCACCGTGAGCACGCGGCAGGCAATCTCCCACGCGACAAACACCAGTATGAGGATGCCGAGCGCGGCACCCTGCTCGGAAACCCAGCTCCACACGCGGGCGGCTATCGACGGTTCGAGACTGATCGCGGACGCTGTGGACATCGCTTACTCCTTCGCGGGGCGAGGCGCGCAGCCGCGCTGCCCGCGGCGCATGGCGGTTTTTGTTCTTGCCGGCAGCGCTGGACCGGTCCCTCGACCGGCCCGGCGGTGGCTTACTTCAGAAACTCGTTCGTGTAGTAGAGACTGAGGTCCTTGCGCTCTTTGATGGCGCCGGTGGTCTGCAGCAGGTCGAGCGTCGCTTTCCAGTCGGCTTCGTTCTGCCAGCCGATCGGCCTGCCGGCGGGCGCGTTGGTGGACTCGACCGTCGCCTTGACCTGTGCCAGCAGCACGTCCGGGTTTTCCTTGACCTTCATGTATTTGTTCATGATCTCCGCCGCGGCCTTCGGATCCTTCATGGCTTCGGCATAACCGCGCGCCGTCGCGCGCATCAGCTTCGCGACCGCCTGCGGATTCTGCCTGGCGTAGTCGTTGCTGACATAGTAGGAGGCGCCAACCAGATTCAGACCGTGATCCGCGATTCTCATGACGTTGAACTTGACGCCGGTGCGCTGCTCCAGAACCGGCAGCTCATTGCTGAGATAGACCGACATCACGTCGACCTTGCGCGACAGGAATTGCGACGTGCGCGCCGAATTGTCCATTTGTATGCGCGTGATCTTGGACAGGTCGATGTTGTTGATCTTGGTGAAGGGCTCCAGCATGTCGGTGAAAGTTTCGCCGACCGAGATCCCGATGCGCTTGCCTTCGAGATCCTTGGGGCCCTTGAGTGGAACGTCCGGAAAGGAAATGACGCCCATCGGCGCCTTGGTCTGATAGAGCGCGCCGACCTTGACCGGCATGCCCTGGCTTACTGCCTGTGCCGCTGCGACGGCCGGACCATAGCCGATATGTTCGGTGCCCGCAGCGATAAGCCGCAGCACGGTCTGCGCTCCCTGGCCTTCCGCAAGATCCACATCGAGCCCTTCCGCCGCGAAGTAGCCCTTGTCCAGCGCCACGAAAAGCGGCGCGTACTCGCCCTTGAGTTTCCAGGTGAAGCGAACCACGACCTTTTCCTTGGCGGCGGGTTTGGCGGCCTGCGCCACCGCCTCTGCGCTGGAAACGCCCAGCACGACGGCCAGCGCGGCCATGAGCCCGGCAAGCGACTTGCGCCCAATGTTCATAGTGTCTTTCCTCCGTCGAGTTTGTGATCACACAGTGTGATCGGCGTCAATTACAGTGTCAAGGCGAGCGCGGGCCTCAGGCCTGCGCCGCCGCAGGCTTCGTCGCCGCTGTTTCCTCGTAGAGTTCGACCTTGTTGCCGTCGGGATCCGCCACGTAAACGGTGCGTCCGTAAATGCCCTCGTGCAGATCCTGGAAGAACCTGACGTGGGCCCGCTTCAGCCGCGCCGCCAGGCCCGCCACGTCATGCACGCGGAATGCCATGTGGTCGATCTGCAGCGGCTTGCCCGGACCTCCGGTGGTGAGCGCGATGCCCTGGTGAAACGGCACGAAGGGCCGCCCGTCCGCCAGCGGTTTCGCCTGGCGCTCCGTGAATCCCAGCAGGTCGATGTAGAAGCGGCGCGACGCTTCGAGGTCGGCCACTTGAAGCAGCATATGCGCAAATCCAAGGGTTCGCGGTTTCTGCTGCGCTTCGAGCCAGGCGGCCATTTCCGCCGAGTCGGACAGCGCGCAGAAGTACTGGCCCCAGACTTTCAGCGCGGTCTGTTCCCAGTCTTCGCTGACGCCGGAAATGCAGTCCGTCAGCGCCACCACGTCGTAGTCCCGCAGGTAAGCCTCGCGGATGGTCGTCTCGACGCAGGCGTTGGTGGTGGTTCCGGTGATGAAGAGCGTTTGCGTGCCGAGCATGCGCAACACCTGCTCCAGTCGCGTGGCATAGAAGGCACCAAAGCGGTGCTTGTTGACCACCAGCGCGGGATTGGTCGCGGCCAGGGCTTTCAATTCGTCGATGACCGCCGCGTCCCAGCTTCCGGCCAGCGCCGAAACCTGCTTGCGCTTGGCGGTGTGCGCGGCGATTTTCTTCTTCGCCCGGACAGCGTCCTGCTCGAAGTGCTCCTGCACCGTCCAGATCACCGGCATGCCGGCCGCCTGGCACCGTTCGATCAGAGATTTGAGGGCGGGCACGATGACGGCAAGCCGCCGCGTGTTGACGCCCGAGACGCCCAGCGTGCCCTTCTCGTGCACGAAGGCGTTTTGCATGTCGATCACGAGCAGCGCGCTCGTCTTGAGGTCCAGCGCATCGAGTGCCATCACTTCTTCTCCGGCTCGAGATCAGTCCCCAGCTTGCCGTCCCGCCCCCAGCTGTCCTTGGGAATGTCCTGGATGATGACGTGCAGATGATCGGGTTTGCATCCCGCGTGCTGGACCATCGCATCGGTGATGGCCGCTACCAGCTTGCGCTTTTGCTCCACGCTGCGTCCTGTCCACAGTTGTACGGTCACTACAGGCATCTCACACCCCCATGTTCTCTAAAGCATCATCGGCTGCCCAGGCTGGCGTCGCGGGCGCAAATCCGGTTGCGAAATCGTTTCCCGCGCGGTCTTCGCCGCGCACGAGCCAGATCGGGCGGTTCAGGTAATTCACCAGCGGGCGTTCCTCCATGGCGATGCGGTTCGCCTGATGGAGCGGGTCGCGGTTGTAGCGCGAGGTCGCCGGCATGTAGCGGATGACGTAATGCGCGCCGGGCGCAACGCCGGGCACCGCACCGGCGGCTTTCACATCCGCCAACACACATCTGCCTCCGGCCAGCGCAATATCGGCGATTACGCCGGCCAGGGGGTCCACCGGCCAATAGCGTCCCTCGCTCGATCGGGCGCTATTCCAGGCATCTGCCTGAAGGTACAGCTCGCTGTCCCACAGTACCACGTCCGGCCCGATCAACGCCGCCACCGCGTCGAGCAGCACCGGGGCTTCACAGACATCCAGAAATTTCCAGGCATCGAACAGAGCGGCCGCCCGGCCAAAAGGGTTGTGCGCGCCGGAGAGCAGTGCCTGGTGCGGTGGACGGACAGCAAGCGTCTTCGCAGCGTGCAGAAGCGGCTGCACCAGCTCTGCGGGAATCGGGTGCGAAAGCGCAGTCCAGCCATGGGTCCGGCAGGCAGCCACGTCGACGGGCGGGTCTGCCGGCGCGTTCATGCGGTCGTCGCCTCTCCGGCAGGACGGATCACGCAGCGCCCGCGGCCGTGCAGCGTATCGTCGATCGCGCCGTTCTCGTAAACCACTTCGCCGCGCGCGATGGTCGTCACCGGCCAGCCCCTGAGTTTCCAACCCTCGTAGATGCAGTGCCCGTGCCCCGTGTGTTTCACCGTGCGCTCCTCGTCCACGTCGACGAGTACGAGATCCGCATCCGCGCCGGCCTGCAGCGAACCTTTGCGCGGCCACAGGCCAAAGCGCCGCGCTGGATGGTAGGAATTGAGCTGCACGAGCCGCGACAGCGAAATTCCCCGCTGATGCACGCCGAAATGGAGCATCAGGGCAAGCTCCCACGGAAACGTCACGACGCCCGGCACCTCCTGCCACAAGTCTTCGCCTTTTTTCGGAAAGAACGGGACATGATCCGTGCCCAGGCTGTATACGCTGCCGTTCAGCACGCCGTCCCACAGCCCTTCGAGGTCTTCCTTCGGCCGCAGTGGCGGTGAGATCTTCGCCCGCATGTCGAGATCCTGATCGTAGCAGGTGCGCGTGAGATAGTGCGGGCAGGTTTCCACGGTGACGTCGATGCCGCGGCCGCGCGCTTCCGCCGCGAGGAGGGGCCCTTTGCCGACCGAGGTGTGGACGATGTGCAGCGGGCAGCGGGTGCGCTCGGCCAAGAACAGCATGCGCTTGATGGTTTCCTCTTCGCAGAACGAAGGCCTTGATTCGGTATAAGCGCCGAGATCCTGCCGGCCGGTTGCCTTCAGTTCATCCTTGAGCCACGAGGCGATGCCGGTATTTTCGCAGTGCACGCTGATCACCCCGCCCGGTATCTTTACGAGATGGCGCATGGCGGCGTAGACCCAGCCGTCCGTGGCCGGAACGATGCCGATCGGATTGTCCGGCTCGTACCCGAAGTAACACTTGAACGAGCGCACCCCGGTATCGCGCACGACGTTCGGGATGTCGTTGATGTGATCCTCGCGCTGTATGCCGAAGTGAAAGCCGAAATCGATGAGCGCATTCTGCTCGCCGATCGCCCGGCGCTCCTTGTAGAAAGGCGTATACGGGCCGGCCTTGTTGCGGATGTAGAGCAGCACGGTGGTCACGCCGCCTGAAGCCGCTGCGGCGGTTTCGGTACGCATGTCCTGGTCGTAGGGATAGTTCACGCCGAGATGACAGTGGGGATCGATCACGCCCGGCATCAGCACGCGGCCCGCGGCGTCGATCACGCGCCTGGCGTCCGGCAAGGCGTCGTTCGCTCCGGTCACGGCGATGCGGCCGTTCGTGACCGCCACGCCCCCCATGAACTCCCCGTCATGGGAGACCACGCGGGCGTTGCGGACTACGAGGTCTGCTTTCATTTGCGCTCACTCAGGATGGCTTCGATGCGCGGGCGGATACCGCCCCACTGGCTACGGCCCACGGTAATCGGCGCGCGCATGCCCATGCCGCGTGCCCAGACGAACTTGATGCCGCTTTGCGACGCGGCTTCCCGATCTATGCCGCCCGGCGGTGCTGCGAGATCGACGAGCAGCGCGTGCGGTCGCAGTCGCGAGATCACCTCCCGGCTTACCACCGGCGCGGGAACGGTGGACACGATGGCATCCAGCATCGGTGCCAGCGGCTCCAGCTCTTCCAGCGTGTGGCTTTCCGCACCGGCGGCGTGCGCGGCGGCGCGCTGCACCTTGTTGCGGGCGGCGACATGCGTATACGCGCCCAGGGCGACCAGGTAGCGAGTGACGAGAAGCCCGATGGTGCCCTGACCGACGACACACACGCGCGACTTGTGCAGTGTGATGTCGGTATTCTCGATCATCACTTTCAGCAGGCCCTCGACGATGGCCGGGCCGCGGAGCAGCATGAGATCGACGTCGTGCTCGTATTCATGGAACGTGATGCCCAGTGCGGCGCCGTGCGCCTTCAGGTTCTCATCCGCCCAGCCCAGTATGACGTGAGCAGGCTTGCGCATGCCGGCGAGCATCTCGCGGCCGGGAATGATGCGGGCCGGACACTGCGGGGCGAACAGCGCGCCGTCACCCGCGATGCCGGGTATGGGAAACAGCGCTACATCGGCCCCGGCAAGCGCGCTGCTTGCATCCGGCATGAGCCGGACGCCCGGGATGCCGGCCTCGGGCCAGGGAAAGCCATAAGCGCGTACTTCGGCGCCGGTCGCCGCAGCCAGGCGCGCGATTTCCTGCTCGCGGCGGTCACCGGCGACGATGGCGATGACAAGATCCTTCCACTCCACTTCAATGCCTCACCAGTGAGATCAAGCCTCGTATGTCGGTGGTGATGAGAGCCGGCTCGGCAAGGCCTTCTCCGAGCACGCCTTCGTACTCGATGCCGCCTGCTTGCTGGAACGGTTCCACCGTGCGCGCAGAGCGGCCCCACAGCATGACCTGGTGGCCGCGCTGGGTGAGTTCCACTGCGGCGGCTGCGCCTCCTGCGCCGGCGCCGATAACCGTTACTCGCATGGCGTGACGTTATCCCGGGACTGAATGCGCTCGGAGACCATGGAAGGGGCACGCCGCCTCGCGCGCGCCGAGATTCAACCGTGAATGGTGCGTGTTATGATCACATAATATGATCACAGCTGCAGTGCTTGTCAAGAATTCAGACGCGTCGGCGCGACGGATGGGCGGGAGTCGGCAAAGTTGAAAGCGCCCGTGAATGCCAGGGGTGCGCAACCGCAGCCCGCAAGGTCCGTCAATATGGCCGGCCCCCGCCGCGCCAAGCCGCGTCGCCGCGGCGAGGTGCAGGACCGCGTCGTCGACGAGTTGCGCCGTGCGCTGATGGTGGGCGCGTTCGTGCCCGGGCAAACCATATCGCTGCGCAAGCTTGCCGAACATCTCGGCACCAGTGCCATGCCGGTGCGCGAGGCCATCAATCAGCTGACCGCTGCAAATGTGCTGGAGATGCTGCCGAATCGCACCGTATGCGTGCCACGCATGACGCCTGCGAAGTTCGATGAACTCACCCGCGTGCGCCAGGCCCTCGAAGGCATGGCCGCGGAGATGGCGTGCCGCCATGCAACGCCCCGGCTCCTCAGGCGCCTGGAAAAGGTGAACGCCGCGCTGCTGCGCGCCATCAGGGAACGCGACATCGTGTCCTGCCTCGATCACAACCAGGCGTTCCACTTCAGCCTGTATGAGGCCGCAAACTCGGAAGTGCTGTTGCCGCTCATCGAGTCGCTGTGGCTGCAGGCCGGGCCGATCATGTATTTTTCGCTGATATCGCCCGATATGCAGTGGGACGCGAGCGCGCATGGCGATGTACTGGAGGCGCTGGCGAAGAAGGATCCCGCCGCGGCCCGCCGCGCCATCGAGCGCGATATCCGCAATACGGCTGCGTTTCTGCTGAAATCTTCCGCCTTTCGCGGCACGTCGGGCCCGCTTGCTGCGCTGCGCGGCGAGATGCGTTCCGTAACCTGATCGGCCCCGGCGCCCGCCGGCAGCGGCAGTGATGGCATCGAGCGCCATTCCGGTATTCCTGCTCACCGGTTTTCTCGGCAGCGGCAAGACCACGCTGCTCAAAGCCCTGCTTGCTCATCCCGACATGCGCGACACGGTCGTGGTGGTGAACGAGCTCGGGGAGGTGGGTCTCGATCATATTCTGGTGCGTGAGGTGACCGAAGAGGTGGTGCTGCTCAGCTCAGGGTGCATCTGCTGCTCGATGAGAGACGATCTCGTCTCGGCGCTGCACGACCTCGCGTCGCTGCGGCACGCCGGATCCGTGCCGCCGTATGCGCGTGCCGTGGTGGAAACCACGGGGCTCGCCGACCCTGCGCCGCTCGTTCAGACGCTGATCGGCGAGCGCAGCCTGCGGGATGACTGGCGGCTTGCCAGCCTGGTCGCCACGGTCGACGCCCTGCTGGGTTCCGGGGAACTCGACGTCCATCCTGAATCGGTGAAGCAGGCAGCGATCGCCGATCGCCTCGTCATCACCAAGACCGATCTGGCGAGCGCGGCGCAGCTTGATCAATTGCGCGAACGGCTGAGAATTCTCAATCCGGCTGCCGCGATGCTCTCTTCCTCACCGGGGCGGCATCCATTGCCGCACCAGTTGCTCGATGCCGGCTTCGATGTCCGTTCAAAAGCCGAGGCGATGCGAATCTGGCTCAGCGATGACGCCTATCCTGTCGCAGGCGAAGGTCCGGGCCGTCGGGCGATGCGCGGCCACGACGAGCGTGTGGCATCGTTCTGCCTGCGCATCGCGCAGCCCGTCGAGCCCTCGGCTTTCTTCGAGTGGCTGGAACTGCTGCTGGCAAGCCGCGGGGAAAACCTGCTGCGCGTGAAAGGCCTCGTCCATCTCACGGGACACCCGCGCCCGGTTGTCGTCCACGGCGTTCAGCACATGTTCTATCCGCCTGCCGAACTCGAGGGCTGGCCCGACCAGGACCGCACTACGCGGATCGTTTTCATCACACGCGATCTGACCCGCGCCGCGGTCGAAACCTCCTTGCGGCAGGTGCTGGGGCCCGCTGTCGGAGTGTTTTAATCGTAGGTGCTGGTGACGGTAGGCGTGTGGGCGAGCGACAGGCCCGCGCGCCTGACCACCGCCGCCGCCCGCTCGCGGGCCTCGCGGTGCAGCGCCCGCTCGTCGATCGTCGCCACCTTTCCGTCCCTGTATAACGCCTTGCCATCGACCCAGGTCTGGGCGATGGAAGCCGGGCTCGCTGAATAGACGACGGCCTGCAGCGGATCGCCGTACGGCACCCACTCGAAATGATCGAGATCGAACAGCACGAAATCGGCCTTCTTGCCGCGCTCGATGGAGCCGATTTCGTCGTCCCAGCCGAGAAGCTGCGCACCTTCTATCGTCGCCATTCGCAGCGCCTTTCGGGCGCCGATCAGCGTCGAATCCATGCGCGCGTCCTTGAACATGCCGGCGACCAGATACATCTGCCGCATCAGGTTGAGATTGCCGCCCGCGGAGACGCCGTCCGTGCCGATGCCGATACGGATGCCGGCATCGATCATTTCCGGATACTTGCCGATTTTCGCCGCACCCTTGGCGAGTTTGATGGAGGTCGCCGGACAGAACGCGACCATCGTTCCCGCCTTCGCCATCCGTTCGATTTCGTGGTCGGTGACCGCCACGCAGTGGGCGATCGCCAGGTTGGGCCCCAGCCCCCCGGCATCCGCGATGCGCGAGATCGGCCAGACGCCGTGTTTCTTTTCCGAAACTCGTGCCTCCTCGATGCTGGTCGCAAGGTGATAGGTCGTGCCGACGCCAAGCCTTTCGGCGAGCGCCCGCGACCCGACGTGCAGCTCCAGGCTGCACGGCTCCTTGCCCTCGATGTTCACCCAGCAGCGCACGCGGCCGCCGGCGGCGCCATGGTGCAGCTTTACCGTCGCCTCGAGTTCCTGCAGCGCGACCCTGGCGTTCGGAAAGAAATGGTGCGCCATCATCTCTTCGGTCCAGCCGTCGGGGATTTTTTCGGGCCTGACGTCCGCCGCATGCCGTCCGGTCACGCCGCGCATGCCGCATTCGTCTATCGCGCGCACTACGCCCGCGACATCGTTCTGCGCACCCATGTCGAGAAAACAGGTGGTGCCGCAGCGTAGCATTTCGGCCATTCCGATCATCGCGCCGACCACTTCATCTCTGGCATCGACGGTGGCGTAGAACGGTTTCGCCCAGTGGAACACCCAGGCGCGCGTCGCCAGATTGTCGGGAAACACCGCGCGCGACAGCGTCTCGGACAGGTGGACGTGCGAATCGATGAAGCCGGGCGTCATGCCGTAGCGGCTGCCGTCGATGACGCTATCGAACGATGCACGCGGATGGCGCTGTGCAAGTTCGGCTGTCGGACCGACATCGGCGATGCGGTCGTTTTCGATGACCACCGCAGCGCGGTGCAGCACGCGGTCCTCGCGATCGGCGGTGAGGATGAATTCGAGGTTTTCGACCAGCGTTCGCATATCGAACTAGGCGATCATCAGCAAGCGATCGGTATTGGCATAGTCGGAAAGCAATTCACAACCGGTATCCGTGACCAGCATCATGTCCTTGTTCTGCATGCCGTAGCCGTGGCCGGTTTGATAACACAGCGGCTCCACGCCGAGCACCATGCCGGCTTCGAGACGGGCGTCGCCGCTTTTACCGATCTCCGGCGTCGTGCCGATATAAGGATCTTCGTGCAGATGAAGGCCGATGCCGTGCCCGACGAAAGAAATCGGCGGCAGATCGAGTTCGGAGAGCTTGTGCAGGAACGCCTCGTAGATCGCGCGGCAGCTCGCGCCCGGCTTGATCATGTCCATGATGAGGTACTTGCACTCCACCAGATTCTTCCAGATCCTGTCGGCATGAGGCGGCGCCTGTTGCACTACGGCGGTGCGGCACACGCCTGCCTGGTAGCCGGCGATGACGGAAAATATTTCCACGCGGCAGACATCTTGCGGCTGCAGGCGCCGCTCCGACGGCCCCACGTTCGGAAGCTGGCTGCGCTCACCGGTGGCGACGATCATCAGCTTGAAGCTCTCGGCGCCGAGGGTGTAGATGCTGCGCGTCATGTGCGCCGCAATGTCCATTTCCGAATCGCCGGCGCGTACTGCGGACAGCGCATCGGTGATGGATCGATCGGCGATGCGGGAAAGACGCCGAAGCAACTCGATCTCGTCCCGGGTCTTTATCTGGCGCAGCCGCGCGAGCATGGCTTCGGCCGGCTCCAAACGCGCCCGCGGGAGCGCCTGTTGCAATCGCGCAAAGTCGCCGGCGGGCAGGTAATCCATCTCGATGCCGATGCGCGCGGAAGCGAGCCCCAGTTCCCGCAACTGGTCGGCAAGCACGCTCATAGCGCTGTCCGTGAACTCGGCCCAGATGCGCACCGGCGTATCGGGCTCGCGCCGTCTGATCGTGGTTGCTTCCATGTCGACGCCGAATATCGCCGTGCGCCCGTCGGCGCACACGATCGCCATGGCATGACGGTGGCGTATGAGCGGTTGCGAGGGCACCACGAACCCGGTGAGATACGCGAAGTTCTCCGGCGAGCAGGAGATGATCGCTTCCAGACCTGCTTCGCGCATGGCCTTCAACTGGCGATCGACGATTTCCTTGCGCATCGGATACCTCTTGCCCGCGTGCTATCCGCGAACGCGATACGTTTCGATTTTGGCCTCGTCCACGTCGATTCCCATGCCGGGTGCGCTCGGCACTTCAATGGCGCCGTCTACCAGCTTCATGGGCGAGCGGATGAGGTCGTCCCTGTAATAGATGCCTCCGATCTGCCCCTTCTGATGCTCGGCGGGCGTCGAGACGGGCACGACGCAGGACAGGGTAACTGCCGGGGCCGCCGCCGCGAGCTGCACGTTGGCGAGATTGCCCACGCCGGTCTCGATCGAGCCGTTGACGTTGCACGCGATGCCGGCTGCCCGACATACCGCTGCGACCTCCATCGCCTTGTAGAGCCCGCCCGGCTTGGTGGTGTAGATCGATATGATGTCGATCGCATGCTGCTCGGCGATCTGCATCGCATCGTGTGCGTTCCACGCGGACTCGTCGGCCATCACCGGCGTGTCCAGCGCGCGCGCCACTTCGGCGATGCGTTCGATGCCCATGCACGGCTGCTCGGCGTACTTCAGGCGATACTTTTCCATTTCCCGCAAGACGGTGACTGCTTCGCCGGGCGTTTTGTATCCCTCGTTGGCATCCACGCAGATATCCATCTCCGGGCCCGCTGCATTCCTCACTGCACGCACCACCTCGAGGTCGCGCTTTGCGCCCGCGCCGACCTTGATCTTGATCGTGCGGATGCCTTCGCTCGCGACTTGCGCGGCTTCGCGTTCCGCTTCTTCGACCGGAACGAGGCCGATCGAATGCGTCACCGGCACGAAGTCGCGGGCGCGGCCTCCCAGCAACATGTGCACCGGCACACCGAGGCGTTTTCCGGCGAGATCGTAAGCCGCGAACTCGATGGCGGCCTTTGCATAAGGATAACCCTTGATGACGGCATCCATGCGCGCGTGCAGCTCGACGATGTTCGCCGTATCGACGTCTTTCACCGCCGGCGCCAGATAGCGTTCGACCACGTGCCCCACGATGCTCGCCGACTCACCGAAATAACGGCCGAACTCGCCGCCCCAGTCTTTCAACGCCGCGGCCTCGCCCCACCCGACCCGGCCATCGGAATCCGTCATCTTCACCAGCAGATAGCGGCCGATCGGCTCGGTGAGCCCGGTCCAGCGGTGCTCGCGGCGCGTGGGCAGTTGTACGATAAGCGTGGCGACCGAGGCAATGCTGCTCAAGCGGGCTCCTCACGGGGAAGCGGGAAATTACGGGGCATTTTGTGATCACATAGTGTGATCAATGGGTGCGGGACTGTCAAGCTAGCCGCGGCGTGCCGGCTAATGTTGCGGCGGGTGCGGTTCCGCAAGCCGGTAGCGCGCTCGCGCCGCAGCGGCCCTCAGTCAAGCCGTACCCACGTTCCGTGCGCGGCGCATCGCGGGCACCATGACCGCAAACAGCACCGCCAAGGAAACGGCAAGAAATCCGGCGCTGATCGGCCGTGTCACGAACACCGACAAGTCTCCGCCGGCGAGCAGCATCGAGCGGCGGAAGTTCTCCTCGAGCAGCGGCCCGAGGATAAAGCCGAGGAGCAGCGGCGCGGGCTCGCAGCGCAGCTTGCGCAGGCCGTAACCCACTACGCCGAAGAGCGCCATGATCACGACATCGGAGAGGCTGTTCTTCAGGCTGTAGCTGCCGATGCAGCAGAACACGATAATCGCGGGGAACAGAATACGATAAGGGATCGTCAGCAGCCGCACCCACAGCCAGATGAGCGGCAGGTTGAGGATTACCAGCACGACGTTGCCGAGCCACATGCTGGCGACCAGGCCCCAAAACAGCTCGGGCTGCTTCTGGATGATCTGAGGGCCGGGCGCGATACCGTGGATCATCATCGCGCCGATCATCATCGCCATGATCGCGTTGGGCGGAATGCCGAGCGAGAGCATGGGAATGAACCCAGCCTGCGCGGAGGCGTTGTTGGCCGCCTCGGGGGCGGCGACACCCTCGACGGCACCCTTGCCGAAGCGCGATGGATCGCGCGCGATTTTCTTTTCCAGGCTGTAGGAGGCGTACGCCGGGATGTCGGTGGTGCTGCCGGGCAGGATGCCGAAGCCCACGCCGAAGGCGGTGCCACGAACGGTGGCCGGTCCTGCGCGCCGAAAGTCCTGGAGTGTCGGCCACAGCCGGTCGACCGGGTGCATGACGCGGCCGCGGCCCTGTGTCGCTTCGAGGTTCAGCATGATCTCGGCCATGCCGAAAAGCCCCATCGCCACCGGCACGAAGCCTATGCCATCGTAGAGGGCGTCCACGCCGAAGGTGTAGCGCTGCATGCTGGTGGTAACGTCGGTGCCCACCAGCCCGAGGAAGACCCCCAACACGATCATGGCGATCGCCTTGAGCAGGCTGCCGCGCGCCAGTACCGCGGCTGCGACCAACCCGAGCACCATTACCGCGACATAGTCCGGTGACTGGAAGAGCAGCGCGAGTTTGGCGATGGGCGGGCCGCCAGCGGCGATGACTAACGTCGTGACGGTGCCGGCGAAAAGCGAGGCGAGCGCCGCTACCGCGAGTGCCGCACCGGCGCGCCCTTCGCGCGCCATCGCGTGTCCGTCGAGTGTCGTGACGACGGAGGAGGACTCACCCGGGAGGTTGACGAGGATCGCGGTCGTCGAGCCGCCGTACTGCGAACCGTAGAACACGCCTGCCAGCATGATCAGCGCGCCGACGGGAGAGAGGTAGAACGTGATCGGCATCAGCATTGCGACGGTGGCGGTCGGGCCGATGCCGGGCAGCACGCCGATAAGGGTGCCGAGCAGGCACCCGGCAAAGCACAGGGCGAGATTTTCGGGGGAGAGAGCAACCGAGAAGCCCAGCGCGATGTTCGCGACCAGCGCGGGAAAGATCGCGTCCATCTAGCCCGCGATTCGGGGCAGCGCGTTCACCGGAAGCCCGAGGCCCCACAGGAAAACCCCCGTGACGCCAAGGCTCAGCACGCAGATGAGGATGAGAAGCGGCCGCGCGCGCAGCGGCTCGCCGGCGAAGTTGGCGGCGACGACACTGGCTGCGATGGCGGCAATAAGGCCGAGTGATTCCAGGGCTGCGGCGAACGCCAGGATGCCCGCAGTGACAAAGAGCAAGGGGCGCCAGCGCATGGTCTCGAGGCGGCGCTCGGGTGCGGGTGGGCCGCGTAACCAGGCAAGGAGCGCGATCAGCGTGCCGATCGCGATGAGCAGCAGCGCCATCGCGACCGGGAGGTAGCCCTCGCCCATCTCAGCTGCGGTGCCGATGGTAAGGCCGCGGCCGAGCGCCAGTGCGGCGACGCCGATCGCGACGAACGCGAACCCTGACCAGAGATCGCGGTCGTCGAGGCGGCGGATCATTTCTTGTGGCGCGTCTTCACCAGCCCGGCTTCGAGGAAGACCGGGTACATGGCGCGGTCGTCATTCTCCATGCGCTTCTTCGCGTCCGCGCCGTTCATCGGTACGACGAGGAAGCCGGCGGCGCGCGCTTTGTCCTGGAACGCCGGGTCGCTCAGCGTCTCGAGGAACTTGGCCTCGAGGTGCTTCAGCCGATCGGGCGGTGTGCCCTTGGGTGCGGCGATCACGCGCCACAGGCCGGAGATCACCGGGTAGCCCTGCTCGGTAAACGTGGGAACGTCGGGGGCACGGAAGTGCCGCTTGCTCGCGGCAACGCCGATGACGCGGAGCTTCCCCGCATTGTGATGTTCGATCACGTCCGGCAGCGGGATCGAAGCCGAGTCAATCTCGCCTGTGAGCAGCGCCTGCGTGGTCGGCGCGAAGCCCGCGTAGGGCACCTTGGTGAACTTGATGCCGAGGCCCTTCTCGAACATGGATGCTGCGACGTGCGAGGATCCGCCGGGCTGGTCGTTGCCGTTCTTCACCTTGCCCGGGTTGGCCTTGGCATAGGCGATCAACTCGGCGAGCTTTTTGAAGCCGGTGCTGGGGTGCACCGTCATTGCCGAGGGGTCGTCGCCAAAGAACACGACGGGCTCCATTTCGGCGATCGTATTGGCGTTCGGGTTGTTGTACTGGGCGAATATGGCGCCGGTCGCGATCATCGCGAGCGTGTAACCGTTGGGCTTGGAGGTCATTGCCTCGCGGATACCGACCGTGCCGCCGGCGCCCGGCTTGTTCACGACCACCACCGGCTGGCCCATGCGCTTGGATGCGGCGTCTGCGGTCATGCGCATCGCGGTGTCGCTGCCGCCGCCGGGGGGCCACGGCACGATCAGCTGGATCGGCTGCGACGGGAACGTTTGCGCGGCGGCGAGCGGCGCCAGCGCCGGCGCCAGGGTAAGGAGCAGCGTGGAAAGCTTCAGGATATGACGACCAGCCGGGGTCTTCATGAGGGTCTCCTTATGAGGCGGGTTAGGGGTGAGCAGCGTGAATTCCAGGGCGCAAAAAGTGTAGCACGCGACATGTCGGCTAAGCGCTGAGCTCGCGGATGACGGACAACCCGAAGCGTTGGTCCTCGAGGTTGCCGGCGAGCAGCAGCACGAGTTCGCCCAGACCCGCGTCGCGGTATTTGAGGAACTGGTCGCAGCACTGCCTGACGGTGCCGGCGACCGCGAAGGCCTCCACCGCCTCGTCGGGCACGAGCCTGGTCGCGGCGTCGTAGTCGCGCTGGCCCATCGCCTCGATGATCGCGGTCTGGTCTATCGGGATGCCCGAGTGTGCGATGCTGTCGTCGATGAAGCGGTTGCGCAGAAGGAAGGCGAGTTTCTTGCGCACCTCCTCGATCGCACGCTTGCCGTCGGGCGAGGCGGCGAACGAAATGTACCCGGCGGTATTGAGCGCGCGGTAGTCGCGTCCAGCGGACTGTGCCCCGGCAGCCGTGTGCTTGAGCGATTCGCGCACGAACTCCGGCGAAAGTCCGGCCGAGAGGACGACTCCGTCGGCGAGCTTGCCGGCCAGTGCGAGCATCTGCGGCTTCATCGGCGCGAGGTAGAGCGGGATCGCCTCGGGCGGCGTAAACATCATGCGCGCACCACGCAGCCGGAAGCGCATCGCTTCCTGCTCGACCGGCTTGCCTGACCACAAGGCGCGCAGGGCGGTGATGAATTCGCGCGCGACGGCTACCGGCTTCTCGATCGCCTCGCCCGACTCCCCGAGGAAGAGCGGATTGCCGGTGCCGATCGCGAGCGCCACGCGCCCGGGGGCAGCTTCGGCGAGTGTTGCCATCTGCATCGCGGTCGGCATCGGGTGGCGCAGGTACGGGCTCACCGCGGTCGGCACGACCCGCACGCCGGGAATCGCACTGGCGAACCCGAGGCAGGACACGATGGGTTCACGATAGCCCAGATGATCGGCCATCCAAAGACTGCTCGCGCCCGCTGCGGCCGCTTCCTTGGCAAATTCCAGCGCTTGGCCGTACGGCGCGAATCCGTCGAAGCTGATGCCGAGCTTCATCGGACGACCGTCATCCGCGCACCCGCTGGAGCAGGCCGTCGCGGTCGAGCCCGGTGATGCCCATCGCCTGCGCAGTACGGCCGCAGGCGCGGAAATCGGTGCCGGTCAGGGTGATGCCGAGTTCCAGCAGCGATACGGCCGTGGGGACAGGCAGACCGGCAGCGGCGGCAAGGGCAATGAAGGGCACCAGCCCGTGGCCGAAGTCCTCCAGGTAGTAGCGATGCTGGAGAGAGTCCGGTGCCTTGATGCGCTGGTTGGCTTTTCCGCCGGATATGGCCACCACGAGGTCGGAGGTGTCTTTGACCGACGCTTCGACGGTACCGTAGAGCTGCATCTCCGCCCCAAGCTCAGGCAAATCATGCCCGAAGGCACGGGCAACGGCGATGCGCTCGGCGTCGAGCGCTTTCAGTACTCGCGTCACGCCGGGTGTCATGCCCTGCACGTAAAACGTGAAATCACCACGGGTAGCTTCGATCCATGCCGCGCCGAGTATCGCGCCGGGTGCATGCAACACCATGTTCAGGTTGGCGAGACTCGAGTTGAGGACATCGGCTACCGGATGGCTCACCGGATAAAGGACGCGCGCAGCGGCCGCCGCGGCGTCGCCCCCCGGCAGCACGCCCAGTCGCAGGAATTTTCCTTTTCCCGAAATCGTGACCCTTGCCGGCGCGTATTTACGTGCGAGGTACGCGAGCGTATGGAATTCCGCAACCGGCGGAACCGCGCCGCCGCTGGCAGCGCGATACGCGGTATGAAACTCGAGCGCGCCACCGGTATGACCGGGATTCAGCACGACCGGCATTGCGTGCGCGCCGCCTTGTGCAAGTGCGCGCGCCACCGCGCCATGCGAGATCGTCGGCAGGCAGACCATCGCGACCTCGGCGTGGCGCACTGCCAGCGCGATATCGGAAGTGATCAGCGCGGGCTTTACAAACCCCTCGCCCAGCACGCCTTCGTACTCGACGCCGCCGCGCTCAATGAAGGGTGCCAGCGTCTCCGGGGAGCGGTTCCAGAGCGTTACGTCATGCCCGGCGCGCGTGAGATCGGCCACCGCTGCCGCGCCGCCCGCTCCCGCACCGATGACGGCAACGCGCATCAGCCGCGTACGACCCGACCGCCGTCCATGCGGCAGCAACGCGGAGCGGCTGGGCGCACTGCGGGCGCGGTCACGGGCGCGGTATCGCTCAACGGCGGCTCCAATAAAGAGGATGGTGCGGGGGATACGGATTTTGTGATCACATAGTGTGATCATCGCAGGATGGGGTGTCAAGCGGGGCTAAGGAGGCCGGCTCGCGCATCCGCAATCCGGTCTCCTTCGAGGTCGACGGTGATGATGAACGTGCGTCGGGAAAGCCGCATGGCGCGGACTTTAACGCGGCGCTATGACGTTACGCTAACAGGCCGGGTAGAGCCTGCGCGCCGCGAATCAGTAGCCCTGCGGGCCGAAAACCGTGATCCCGTGGTCAGATGGCAGCGCGGGCATGTCAAATTTCGGGCGTATGGTTGTCCTATACTGGCTAATTGCTTAGCAACGCTCGCCTCGGGCGTTACGGCAGGGACCCGTGCAAAATCTCAACATCATCGGTGCAGGCAGAGTCGGTCGGACGCTGGGCGCGCTGTGGCGACGTGCCGGCGTCTTTGCGATTCGCGACGTGGTATCCCGTTCGGCAGACAGCGCACAGATCGCGGTGCGCTTCATCGGCGAAGGGAATCCGTTTGCGGCAATGGAGAATCTGCGTGTGGCCGAAACCTGGATGTTGACCGTGCCCGACGACAGGATCGCCGATTGCGCGCGCACGCTGGCAAAAAGCGGCGTGCTTCGAGCGGAAGACATCGTTTTCCACTGCAGCGGCGCTTTGTCATCCGCCGAGCTTGCGCCGGCTGCCGAATGCGGCGCCAGGGTGGCGAGCGTGCATCCGGTGAAAAGCTTTGCCGAACCCCACATGGCCCTGTCGAGCTTCGCGGGCACGTGGTGTGCGGGGGAAGGGGACGCGGCGGCGCTTGCGGTGTTGCAGCCCGCGTTCGAACGGATAGGCGCACATTTCACGCGCATAGAGGCCGCAGGCAAGCTCCTCTACCATGCGGGCAGCGTGATCGGCAGCAACTATCTCGTTGCGCTCATGGAGGCGTCGTTGCAGTGCTACGAGCGCGCAGGGATGTCGCGCGACGACGCGATCACCTTGATGACGCCGCTGGTACGCGAGACGCTCGAAAACATTCTGCACCGCGGCACGGTCGATGCCCTCACGGGGCCGATCGCCCGTGGCGACCACGCGCTCGTCGCGCGCCAGCTCGGTGCGCTTCAGCAATCCGACCCCGGTCTGGCGACGCTGTATCGAAGGCTCGGTGCCGTTGCGCTGCGTCTCGCCCGCGAGAAGGGCGAAGCAAGCCCGGAGACGCTCGACGCGATCGAAAAAGTCCTGGCGTCCTGAAGCGGGCACCCTGCACCAGCCTTACAATGTGTCCATCCATGGAGGAATACCTATGAACGACCCTGTCGCCCGCACGGCGCTCGGTCTGCGCGATGCTCAGGATGCCCCCGTCCGGATCGCGCGTATCGAAGCGATTCCGGTCGCGCTGCCGCTGAGCAAGCCGGTCGTCATGGCCGGCGAGCGCATCGAGCATGCCCATAACCTGCTGGTGCGCGTCGAGGCCGAGAACGGGCTGGTCGGCTGGGGCGAGGCGGCATCGGCACCCTTGATGACGGGCGACGTGCTGCCGGGCATGGTGGCGGCCGTGAACGACTATCTCGCACCGCTCGTCAGCGGAGAAGACGCGATGCGACGCGCGGAACTCGCCCGGCGTTGCGACCGGGCGTTGCTGCACAACACCGGCGCGAAGTGCGCCGTCGATATGGCGATCAACGATCTGGTTGGCAGGCACCTGGGCGTTTCGCTGGCCGACCTCTTCGGCGGTGCGTTGCGCGAGACGTTGGTGCCCATGTATCTGCTGGGCAATCCGAAGGTGGAGGACGATATTGCCGAAGCGAGGAGCAAGCAGGCGGAAGGATGGTCGTTCTTCAAGCTCAAGATCGGCATCAAGCCGCCGCTCGAGGAAGCGCGCGCCGCAGTCGAAATACGGCGCGCGCTCGGGAGCAGGGTAGCGCTCTGCGCGGATGCCAACATGGGCATGACGTTCGCCGATGCCAGCCTCTTCGCGCAGCACGCAGCAGAGGCCGGGTTGCTCTTCATGGAGCAACCGCTCCACAGCGACGATGTCGACGGCATGGCAGCGCTCGCCCGGGTGAGCGCAATTCCGCTCAACGGCGACGAATCGATAGGCAGTATCGCCAGTCTCCTCGCCCTGCATCGCAGCGGCGCCATCCAGGGCGCGAACATCCAGACGATCAAGATGGGCGGGATCACCGCTGCGGTTCAGGCGATGTCCTTGTGCGGCGCGCTCGGTTTGCGGATCAACCTCGCCGGCAAGGTGGCCGAATCCAGCATCGCTGGCGCGGCCATCGCGCATCTCGGCGCGCTGGCGCCGAATCTCGACTGGGGCCTCAATATCACCTGTCACTACCTTGCGGAGGATGTCACCGATGCGCCGGTGACGATCGAACGCGGTACGGTATGCCGTCCCCGCGGGCCCGGACTCGGGATTGCCGTGAGCGACGCGAAAGTAAAGCGATTTCGGATCAGGTGACCGCGCAGGACGGCGGGCGGTACTTCTAGTCTGCTTTCACGTTCGCCTGGCGGGCGACCTTCGCCCACTTGACGAGATCCCGTTGCAACACGGCCGTGAACGCTTCGGGGGTGCTGCCGACCGGCTCGGCACTCAGCGCAGCGAACTGGTCCTTCATGCTCGGATCGTTGACCGCTTTTACCACCTCGTTTCTCAGCCTGCGCACGATATCGGGAGAAGTTCCTGCCGGCGCGAAAATACCGTACCACGATCCCAGTTCGAACCCCGGCAACACGGCCTCGGAAATCGTCGGGATATCCGGCAGCAGGATGGAGCGCCTGGCGGAACCGATGCCCAGCGCCTTGAGCTGCTTGTTCTTCAGGTACGGCATGGAAGCCGTGATCGAATTCCAGGTCATCGTCACGTAGCCCGAGATCGTATCGAGCGTTGCAGGCGGCAGCCCCTTGTAGGGCACGTGCACGCTTTTTATGCCGGCCATCAGGTTGAACAGTTCGAATCCAAGGTGCGACGAGCTGCCCGTTCCCGAAGACGCGTACGTAAGCTGGCCGGGTCTCGCCCTTGCAAACGCGATCAAATCTTTGAGGCTCGCCACCGGCAGCGAAGGATGCACGAGGAGAACGAAGGGTGATTCGGCCACCAGCGAGATCGGCGCGAAGTCCTTGAGCGGATCGTACGGCAATTTGGAAAACACGGCCGGATTGGTCGTATGCGTGCCGGTCGTGCCCATGAGCAGCGTGTAGCCGTCCGGCGCAGAACGTGCCACCACTTCGCAGCCGATGATCCCCGACGCGCCCGCGCGATTGTCTACGACGAGCTGCTGCCCCATGTTTTCGCCCAGTTTTCTGCCGATGAGACGGGCGAAGATGTCGGCACCGCCTCCGGCAGGAAATGGCACGATGAAGCGGATGGGCTTCACCGGATAGGCCTGCGGCCAGGCCCCAAAAGGAAAAAACGTCGCAACCAGAACGATGAATGCGGCGAGCTTTATGCGCATGGCCGGTTCTCCGTCTTTCGCTACACCCAATGGCGGCGCGCGAGCGCTTCCGCTATCGCCGCATTGTCCCATTCGGCTTCCCCGTGCTTCACGCAGTCTTCCAGCATCCAGGCATAGAGGCTCGCAAACGGCAGATCCTGTCCCCGCGCCTGGGCCTGCGTGAGCATGAGCCGAAAATCCTTCAGGCTCTGATCGACGCGACTCTGCGGATTGCCGTACTCCCGCCTGGCCATGAGCGGGCC
Organism: Betaproteobacteria bacterium; assembly: GCA_052386775.1. GTDB lineage: Bacteria > Pseudomonadota > Gammaproteobacteria > Burkholderiales > SG8-41 > DSOT01. The sequence continues at coordinate 1,516 of JBQTJV010000210.1, read as the reverse complement.
CTTGACGTCCATCGCCTGAGAGTAGGCCGCGGATCCCCGTGCGACATCGAGAAATGCGGACCGGTCGAGCCCCAACCGCTCCGCAAACACCAGGCCTTCGGCCAGGGCAGCGCGGTTCAAGCCGAGGATGAGATTGACCGCGAGCTTTGCGCGCGAGCCGTTGCCCACGGCGCCCAGATAGTGGCGTTGCGGGCAGATGGCATCGAGTATTGTCGAAGACTGCTCCACGACGCGTCCCGTGCCACCGATGAGACCGACGCCCTGGCCGTCCGCCACCTGCCGGCTGGTGCCTGAAATCGGCACTTCGAGGAACTCGACGCCGTGCGGGGCGACGCGCTCGGCCAGCGCGGCGAGACGATCCGGATCGCAGGTGCTGACGCAGATCACGATACGTTCCTGTCCCGAGCGAACGGCATTGTGCAGCACGCCATCCGCGCCTTCGACCACGTGTTCCACCTGATCGGTACTGAATACCGCAATGATGAGCGTTCTGCAGTCGCGGGCCATTTCCGCAATCGAGGCAACGGGCCGGGCGCCGAGCCGCGCGATCGCATCCAGCTTGGCCTGGTCTATGTCGTAGACCGGCACTTCGAATCCTGCCGCGATGAGGCGGCGGACACACGCAGTGCCCATCAGGCCGGCGCCGATCACACCTGCTCGTGCCATTAGCGCGATCTCCCCCGAGTGATAAACGCTTGAACGCCGAGTGCTCATCCGAGTATACCTGCAATCCGCCGCTGCCCGCCCGAGCCCCTCCGGATCGGGGGATCGCGGCGTCGCGCTAAAATGCCTGACCATTCCCAGCGGCCGATAAAACTCCAAGTGACCGACCTTCAGGCAACCCGCGATCAGGTACTGCGTGGCATCCATCTCAACCGCGAACCCGGATACCACTTCGTCGGCAACTTTCTCGACATCTCGTTCGACCATGTCGCGGTGCGCGACTCGCGACTGTCGATGGATGCCGGCCCGCATTGCACGGAGCCGGACGGGCGCATCAACCTCGGGGCCTTTGCCGTGTTCGCCGATCTCGCGCTTGCGGCCACCGTGCGCGCCAATGTATCGCCGGAGACGCGTCTCGCCACGGTGTGCATGAATCTGCACTTTACCGGGGCGCCCCTTGCCGGACGCCTGGAGGCGGCGAGCGCGTTCGAGAGCTTTTTTCACGGTGCCGCGGGTCAGCAGGGTTTGAGCCGTGTCCGAATCGCGGCGGACGGTGAGCAGGTCTGCGTCGGCAGTGGATCCTTCATGGTGCTGAAGCCGCCCAAGGGCGTGGCACTCCATCCGATGCCACAGCGCCGACGCGAAGAGACTGTTGCCATGCCCGCTGCGACGAAGCTGCAGCGCGACGAGAAGAAGATCATGGATCTTGCCGAAGCGGCGCTCGTGTCCACGATTGCGGACGGTGGATCTTTCGTCCGTCGTTTCTGGAATTACGAGCCGCATCCCGTGACGGGCGGCGCATCGTGCTCGGTAAAAAACGGACCCCACATCGCTAACCGCGTGGGCCACGTGC
>JBQTJV010000209.1:0-2948 GCA_052386775.1 Betaproteobacteria bacterium | reverse complement strand
ACGTACGGCGCGCGGTCACGTCACAGTTTCCCTATGCTGTCTTCTATCGCGTTGAACGCCAGCGCGTCGTTGTATTCAGGGTGCTGCACACGGCCCGCGATCCAAGAGCGTGGCCGCGGCCAAGGGGCTGAAGCGAAGTCCATGATCGAGGGGTTGCCGGAAGACGTGTTGCGGCCCAATCTGGTCGAATGCCGCAAAGAGGCCAGCCGTAGAATCGTCACCCATGGGTGAAGCAGAGTTCGATCGCCGCGCCCAGGCGCAGGCCTTCTTCAGCGCCGCGATCTCGTCGGGGACGGAGTAGTTCTCGGGGAAGGCGCGCTTGGCCTGCGCGCATGGCTAACCGTAGGGCGTCTCGCGCCGGCGCGTGAAGGGGTAGGCGAGCTGGCCGAGGTAGGACTCGGGAGGCTGGAATTTCACGGTGCCGTACTTCTTCGGCCAGTGGTCCGGCATGTGGACGGTGCCGAACAGCCGGTCCCAGAACGGCAGGAAGCCGGCGAAGTTCTTGTCGATGCCTTCCTCGTCCGAAGTATGGTGCCAATGGTGGAACTCGGGTGTCGCGATCAACCAGCGCAGCACCGGAAAGCGCCAGCGGGTGTTGGAATGAATGTAGACCGCGTGGAAGGACACGAACGCGACGTAGGCGACCAGCGCCGCCTGCGAGAAGCCGAGCACGAACACCGGCAGGAAGCCCGCCGCTCGCGTCACCAGCACGTCGACGAGGTGCATGCGCGAGCCGGCGAGCCAATCCAGCTGGCGGCTGGAGTGGTGAATGGCGTGGAAATTCCACAGCCACGGCACCTTGTGGAAAGTGCGGTGCACCCAGTAAGTCACCAAGTCGACGACAAACAGGATCTCGATGAACTGCAGCCAGACGGGCTGTGCCGCGACCGCTTTCTGAAAATCGAGCCGCACTGCCCAGGCGAAAAAGGATTGCGCCGGAATCATGGCGGCGAACGAGAGCAGTTGCACGCCGGCGTGGCTGACGAAGAAGTGCTTGAGGTCGGTCTGCCACCCGGTGCGGAAGATGCGCTGCGGGCGCAGGGCGAAGATCTGCTCCATCGGCACGAACACGAGCCCCAATACCAGGAGCTCCAGCACAAAGTAGTCGAGTCCGGCGCTCACTGTCGCAGGGCCGGTTTCCACGGAATCCGTGAAGCGCATGGCCAGCGCCGCACAGCCGAGAACGATCCCGAGCAATCCATGCGCCTTCGAGCGCAGCAGCCACAAGCTCGCAAGCCCGAGGACGAATGTGGCGATGATGCTCGTCCACAGAATCCCCCTGAAGACCGGCAGGTTGGCCTTGTAGAAGGGCAACGCATCCTTCGTCACCAGCAGGTCGGGGAAGAGGAAGCAGAACTCGGCCAGCACGCACAGCACGCCGAGCAGGCCGGAAGTGACGCCCGCGCGCTTGCCGAGGTTGATGCGCAGCCGCCGGTTCACCGGAATGCCTTCAGGACAAAGTTGAACGGGCGGTTCAGCCAGCCGCTCGCGGTGCAGAAATGGGTGTCGTAGGGCGGCGTGTGGTGCTTGATGTGTTCTTTTGAAGAAAGAATCAACCCGGCCTTCTGCAGAAACCGGACAGCGAGGTGCGGCTGCTCGCTATGCGCCCACTTGTGGCATTGATTTGTAAAGAGAACGCCAAGGCAGGTCGATACGATCACCGCATGTAGCAAAGGATGAGTTTCAAAAATGTGAATTGAAAGAAGAAGAGGCAAACAACCGATACAACTCGCTCCGTTTACCTCGATGAAATCGTGGCGCGTCATCGCCTCGGGCTCGGCGTGGTGCTCGCGGAACGGGCGGATGAAGGCTGGGCCGAAGACGGGCGTGGTGACGCTGCCGAAGCTGTCGAGCGCCCAGTGCACCAGGCCGCTGAAGAGGTCCGCGAGCAGCCAGCCGAGGAGCAGGGCGAGCGGGACGAACCATGCGGGCGCCGCAAACCGCTGGAACGAAACGAGGAGCAGGGCCAGGAAAAGGACTATCGAAGCGACTTCAACCGTCCGCATGGCCTAGAACAGGTCGAAGTACTCCCGGTGCTCCCAATCGCTCACCTCGAGGTCGAAGCGGGCGATCTCCGCTTCCTTGATGTGGCAGTAGTAGTCGATGAATTGACTGCCGAAGCCCTCGCACAGGACCGTGTCTCTCTTCAAGTGCTCCAGCGCCTCGGCGAGCGTCCTGGGAAGGGATTCGGCCTTCGACTCGTAGGGCGTATCCACGGCCGGCGGCAGCGGCAGCTTGCGTTGCAGGCCGTCCAGGCCGGAATGGATCTGGGAGGCGAAGTACAGGTACGGATTGGCCGCCGGTTCGCCGGCGCGGTTCTCGATGTGCGTCGCCGGATCTCCCGGGCGGCCGATGACACGCAGCAGCGCGCCGCGGTTGTCGCGGCCCCACTGGATGCGATCGGGCGCAAGCGAGTAGGGGCGGTAGCGCTTGTAGCCGTTGATCGTGGGTGTGGCGAGCGCGCAGATGCCTTTGGCGTGCGTCAGAAGCCCGGCGAGATAGTGTTGGCCTGTTTTTGACAGTGGTTTGTCTTTTTCCGTGGGAACAAAAACATTTCTCCCCTTGGAGAGAAGACTCTGATGCAGGTGCCAGCCGCTGGACATCACGTTCGGCAGTTTGGGCCGGCACATGAAGGTGGCGTGGTAGCCGTGGCGGCGGGCGACCTGCTTGACGGCGCCGCGAAACAGCAGCATGGCATCCGCCGAGGCCATGCCGCGCATGGCTTCCAGCGTGATCTCCATCTGGCTCGGGCCGAACTCGACCTCGAAGGAGCGCAGCGGCAACTGCAGCTTCTCCAGGTTCTTGCGCAGCAGCTCGACCACCGGGTCGATCTGGTCGTAGCGCTGCTCGGTCAGGAGTTGGTACCCGGTCGTCAACAGGCTGACGTCGGGCGGCGTACCCGGCTGGCCGATGCCGCCCGCATCCTCCGGCCGCAGGCGCGGGTCGGT
>JBQTJV010000208.1:0-15178 GCA_052386775.1 Betaproteobacteria bacterium | reverse complement strand
GCACCCCTTCCATGCCGTGCACGTGCTGGTCGCCGAACAGCGAGCTGCGCCAGCCGCCGAAGGAATAGAACGCGATCGGCACCGGGATCGGCACGTTGATGCCGACCATGCCGACTTCTATTTCCCGCTCGAACTTGCGCGCGGCGGCGCCGGAACGCGGAAACACCGCCGTGCCGTTGGCGTACGGATTCGCGTTGATCAACTGGATGGACTCGTCGAGCGTTTTCGCGCGCAGCACCACCAGCACCGGCCCGAAGATCTCGTCCTTGTAGATCGTCATGTCGGGCTTGACGTGATCGAACAGCGAAGCGCCGAGGAAAAACCCGTCCCGTCCCGCGGCTTCGAAGGCGCGTCCGTCGAGCACGAGTTTCGCGCCTTCCGCGACGCCCTTGTCGACGTAGCCGGCCACCTTGTCGCGATGGGCGCGCGTCCCCAGCGGCCCCATGTCGGCGTCCGGCTGCGTTCCCGGACCGATCTTGAGCTGCGCCGCCTTCTCTCGCAGCTTGCCGACCAGCGGATCGCCGACGTCGCCCACGGCGACCACCGCGGAGATCGCCATGCAGCGCTCGCCCGCAGAGCCGTAAGCGGCGCCGATCAGGGCGTCCGCGGCGAACTCGACATCGGCGTCCGGCAGCACGACCGCGTGATTTTTTGCGCCGCCGAGCGCCTGCACGCGCTTGCCGTTATGTGCGCACGTCTCGTAGATGTACTTGGCAATCGGCGTGGAACCGACGAACGAGACGGCCTTGATGTCGGGATGTTCCAGAATCGCATCCACCGCTTCCTTGTCGCCGTGCACGACGTTGAAAACGCCCTCGGGCAGCCCCGCTTCCGAGAAGAGTTCCGCCATCCGCATGGAGGCCGAAGGCACTTTCTCCGAAGGCTTCAGTATGAATGTATTGCCGCACGCGATGGCCACGGGGTACATCCACAGCGGCACCATGACGGGGAAATTGAAGGGCGTGATGCCGGCGCACACGCCGAGCGGCTGGCGCAGCGAATGGCAGTCCACCCCCGTCCCGACTTCTTCGCTGTGCTCGCCTTTGACCAGATGCGGGATGCCCATCGCGAACTCGACGACCTCGATGCCGCGCTGGACCGAACCCGCGGCGTCGCTCAGCGTCTTGCCGTGCTCCTCGGTCACCAGTCGCGCCAGTTCGTCGCGATGGGCATCGAGCAGTTCGCGATATCGCATCAGGATGCGCGCGCGGCGCAGCGGGGGCGTATCGCGCCACTGGGGATACGCCGCGCTCGCCGCGGCCACCGCCGCGTCGATGTCGCTGCGGCCACAGAACGGAACGCGCCGCGTCACCGCGCCGGTCGCCGGATTGGTCACCTCTCCGAAGCGCTTCGTCCGCGCAGGCTGTTTCGCGCCGTTCACCCACAGCGGCACGGTTTCGAGTTGCGCTGTATCAGCCGGCTTGTTCATCCTGGTCTCCTGTGGTTCTCTCGTTTGGCGTAAAGCTCGCGGAACGTCCGGCCCTGCGGCGCCGGAAAATCGCGCCCGCCGGTCCAGCCGCCGCCGAACGGCAGATTGTGTATCACTTTCGCACCCCCGCCCATCGCTGCCAGGGCACGTGCGCCGATTCGCGTGGCGAGCGCATAGAGTGCGGGGCGGCTTGCCAGCCAGCCCCAGGCACGCAGCGAAACCCGCTCGCTCCACGGCTTGAGCCGCTGCTCGAACTGGCGTTCACGCAGCTTGCGCATGAGATCGGGCAGCGGAATCTTCACCGGGCATACCACGCCGCACTGGTTGCAGAAGGTCGCCGCATTCGGCAGATCGCGGGCTTGATCGAGCCCCGCGTACATCGGCGTCAGGATCGACCCCATCGGGCCCGGATACACCCAGCCGTAGGCATGGCCGCCGATGCTCTGATAGACAGGACAGTGGTTCATGCACGCGCCGCAACGGATGCAGCGGAGCATCGGCTGCAGATCGCTGCCGATCAGGCGGGTGCGCCCCGCATCGACCAGCACGACGTGAAAATGCTCGGGCCCCTCCGCTTCGCCGTGATGCCTCACCCCGGTCGTCACCGATACGTAATTCGTGATGGTCTGGCCGGTGCCGTGCCGCGGCAGCAGCCGCACCAGCGTGCTCACATCTTCCAGCGTCGGCACGACTTTTTCGATGCCGGTGATCGCGACGTGCACGCGGGGCAGCGTCGTCACCATGCGGCCGTTGCCTTCATTGGTGACGATCAGCGTCGAACCCGTTTCAGCGACCAGAAAGTTCGCGCCGGAAATCCCCATGTCGGCGGCAACGAAATGCGGCCGCAGCATCTCGCGCGCCTCGCGGGTCAATTCGGCAATGACCGTCTTGCGCGGCCGCGCATGCTTTTCCTCGAAAAGATCGGAAACCTCGTCGCGCGTCTTGTGCACGACGGGCGCCACGATGTGCGAGGGCGGCTCTTTTGCGAGCTGCAGGATGTACTCCCCGAGATCGGTCTCGACGACCTCGATGCCTGCGGCTTCGAGCGCATCGTTGAGCGCGCACTCCTCGCTCACCATCGATTTCGATTTTACGGCCTTGCGCACGCCGTGCCGGGCCGCGATCTCGCAGACGATGCGGTTGGCGTCCGCGGTGGTCTCCGCCCAGTGCACCACCGCGCCGCGGGCGGTGGCGTTGCGCTCGAATTCGGCCAGATAAAGGTCGAGATGCTGGAGCGCGCGCTCGCGTATCGCGGCACCGGCCTCGCGGATCGCCTCGAAATTGTCCAGTTCGGTAACGCGGTCAGCCCGGCCCTTGACGAAATTGCCTTGCAGCTTCCTGAGCGCGGCCTGCAGCTTCACATCGGCAAGCTTCTCGCTTGCGCGCGCCTTGAAGTGCATCGAAGTTACTTGCATGACCGGTAGCGCTCCACCGCCTCTTTGTTCCATGAGAGCCCGTTGCCGGGACGATCGGGAATGATCGCCCTGCCGTCCTCGATGCGCAGCGGCTCGGCGACGATCGCGTTCGCCCAATCGACGTACTCGAGCCAGTGCCGCGTCGGCGTGACGGCCAGCAGGTGCGCGCTCACCTCGGGATAGAGATGCGACGACATTTCGATGCCGCGCGCCTGAGCGAGTCCCGCGGCATGCTGCCAGCCGGTCACACCGTCGATGCGCGCGAGGTCCGGCATCACGTAATCGCACGCGGAGACGGCGAGCGCCTCCGCCATGGCGCGAGGCCCGGAAAAATTCTCTCCGATCTGGATCGGCGTGGCGAGTTCTCGTGCGAGCACGGCCGAGCCGGCGTAGTCGTCGTGCCGGATCGGCTCTTCGATCCAGTAGACGCCTTCGCCGTCGAGGGCGCGCCCCCGGCGCAGCGCTTCCGCAACGGAGAGCGCCTGATTGAAATCGACCATGACCGCGATGCTGTCCGGGACGCGCTTGCGCACGGCATGCACCGCCGCGAGATCGGCTTCCAGCGTGGCGTAGCCCAGGCGCAGCTTGACCGCGCGGAAGCCCCCGGCAATGAGCTTTTCCGCCTCATCGGCCACCGCCTCGGGCGCCATCAGGCCCAGTCCGCAACTGTTGTACGCCGGGATCGGTTTCAGCGTGCCGCCCAGGTACACGGCGAGCGGCAATCCGGCGGCAATGGCGAGTGCATCCCACGCCGCGATGTCGAGCGCCGCCACCGCCATGCGCACGAGGCCGTGCACGCCGAGGAGCGTGAAGCGCTTGTGGAGCCTGGCCCACAGCTCGACCGGCGCGACGGCGTGGCCTTTCACCGCGCGCTCCACCTCGGAGAGCAAGATCGAAATGGCCGGCGCCGCGGCCGGCACATAACAGAAGAGATAGGCATGCCCGGTGACCCCCTCCTCGGTCTGCAGATCGACCAGCAGCAAAGGCGCTGCGCGCACCGTCTCGGCGCTGGTGCCGAGCGCATAGGTCATCGGCACCTCGACTGCCGTGGCGTGGAGCGAACGCACCGTGAGCCGCGGCGTCTTCAACGGGTGCTCCGCCCGCCCGCATGCAACGCCAGGATGTCCCACACCGCGCGGTTCGCCGGTGTCGGAATGCCGGCCTTTTCGCCCAGTTGCACCACGCCGCCGCTCAGCCACTGCACTTCGAGCGGATTGCCGCGTTCGAGGTCGTGGTGCATGGAAGAAGTCATGTCTTCCGGCAGCGAATCGCAGAACGCGAGACGCTGATCGGCATAGTCCTCGGGCAGGGCGACGCCGTGCGCGCGTCCCACTTTGACCGCTTCGCGCATGATGTCGAGCAAGAAGCGCCGCGTTTGTGGGTTCTCGCGTATCGGGCCGATGGGCCGACGCATCGTGGTGGTGGTACCGGACAGCGCGACGAGGAACACGAATTTTTCCCAGATCTGGCGTCGGATATCGTCGCTCAACTGCGCATCGATGCCGCCCTTGAGGCACGCGGCAAGAAACGCTTCCGCACGCCCCGAGCGCTGACCGTCGTATTCGCCGAAAACGAGACGCTGCAGCGTACCCGTATGCTTGATCACGCCCGGGCGTCCGATGGCGGTCGCGATGTACGCGACGCCGCCCATCACCGGCCTGTCGCCGAAAACGCCGCGCAGGATGTCGTCCTTCTGCACGCCGTTCTGAAAGGAGACGATGCCGGTGTCCGGGCCGAACAGCGGCCTGATGGACTGCGCGGCCGCTTCGGTATCCCGCAACTTGACCGAGAACAGCACGAGATCCACCGGCCCGATCGTGCGCGGGTCCTCTGTCACCTTCACGCCCGGCAGATGAATATCGCCGAGCTGGCTTTCCACCTTGAGCCCGTGCTCGCGGATTGCCGCAAGATGCGTGCCGCGGGCGATGAACGAAACATCGCAGCCCGACTGCGCGAGACGCGCGCCGAAATAGCCGCCGACACCGCCTGAACCCATGATCGCAATCTTCATTCCTGCCACGCCGAACCCTTTACTCTTCAATGTCGCCGGCCAGCACTTCGGCGACGTGCAATACCCTGGTTTTCATGTCGCCGCGCCGCCGCAGCCGCCCTTCGATATTGAGCATGCAGCCCAGGTCGCCCAGGACGACCGCATCCGCCTTCGATGCCGCGATGTGGTCGCACTTGCGATCCGCGATGTGCGTCGAAATATCGCCGAACTTGAGCGCAAACGCGCCACCGAACCCGCAGCACACTTCCGCCTCCTCCATCTCTTCCAGCTCGAGCCCACTCACTTTCGCCAGCAGCGACCGCGGTTGTCCCTTGACGTTCATTTCGCGCAAACCCGAGCACGAGTCGTGATACGTGACCCGTCCTGTGAAGCCTCCGGGAAGCTTTTCAAGCCTGGCCACATTCACCAGAAAATCGGTGAGTTCATAGGTGCGTTCGCACAGCCGCTGCGCTTTCGCGCGCTCGGCCTCGGGCGCACCGGCAAAAAGCTCCGGATAGTGCGTGCGGATCATTCCGGCGCACGATCCCGAAGGCGCGACGATGTAATCGCAATCCTCGAACTCCTGCAAAACCTTCCGCGCCAGAACCGATGCCGACTTGCGATCGCCCGAGTTGTAGCCGGGCTGTCCGCAGCACGTCTGCGTTTTCGGCACGATCACTTCGCAGCCTGCTGACTCGAGCAGCTTCAGCGCCGCAAAGCCGATACGCGGACGCATCAAATCGACGAGGCAGGTGACGAAGAGCGCGACGCGCATTGTCGGGACGGGCGGGAGGAGCAGCCTGCATTATCGCAGAAAAGACGCTTCGGGCGCCCGGGGAAGCCTGAACAAGTCGGCCGTTCGCGCTGCGCGTGAGCCTGTCCTGACGGAAGGGCAACCGCCAAGTCTCTGGATCGCCGCATATCACGTGCGTTCATGTATCGATCAGGCTCAACACGAACGGACGTGTGCAGGGCTTCCTTACGCCATGCCGATCGGCTCGGGCAGGTCTTCGCGGAAGTTTCCCGGCCGCGCGCGCATGAGCTCTTCCAGCTCTTTGCGGATCCGCGCGTAGCCAACATCGTCGAAGAGATTGTTCATCTCCTGCGGATCATTGACGAGATCGTACAGTTCACCCGCGCCGGATTCGAGCTCGAAGGTGCACTTATGCGTTCGTGTGCGAACGGTGCGCAGTTTGAGCCACACGCCGCAGCGCGAGGGATGCACGTGCCATTCGCTGTACGCGGCCGCGCGCTTTTCCGCCGTCCCGGACAGGAGCGGCTTCAGGCTGCGGCTCTGCAGTGGCTGCGGCGCCGGGCACCCGCTGAAGTCATACATCGTCGACGCAAGATCCAGCGTGGAGACCGGCTCTCGAACGATCGCGCCGGCCGCGACGCCGGGCCCGCGCACCGCGAGCGTGACCCGGAGCAGGTCTTCGTACGGCGTCGGCCCCTTCAGGTACAGGCCGTGATTGCCCAGCATGTCGCCATGATCGGTGGTGTAGATCACCAGCGTGTTGTCCGCCAGACCACGCTCGTCGAGCGCGGCAAGTATCCGCCCGACGTTGTGGTCGATGAGTGAGATCATCCCGTAATAGTTCGCGGTCATCTCGGCAAGCTGCGCGTCGCTCTGGTCAGGCATGCGCGAGCCTTCGGCCCGGAACTTGAGCATCGTCGGATCGGCGAGCTGCGGCTGGTTTTCGAGCGACGCCTTGTGCCACCACGGCCGGCGTTCCAGATCTTTCTTCCGGTTTACGGGGAGCGGCACGTCCTTCGGGTCGTACATTAGGCTCCACGGTTCCGGGCAGTCGAACGGATGATGCGGATCGGGGAACGAAACCCACGCGCAGAAAGGACGGTCCTTCTGGCGCTGCGCAAGCCACTGTGCGGCACGATCGCCAATCCACGTGCTGTAGTGCCATGCGGCAGGCAGCCTCGAGTACCAGGTTTGCGCGGCGCCGGTTCCCGGCCGCGTCTCTTCCGCCCACAGCTTGAGCCCTTCTTCGTGGGCGCCCCGCGCGAGCAGCCATCGCTCGTAATGCCCCACCGGCGGGCGCTCCAGCGGGCGCGTGCGATGCATGTGACCCAGCACGCACAGCTCGACGTGCTGGAATCCCATGTACGGCCCGTGCCAGTCGGCGCCGTAGCGCGCCTGGCTCTTGTTGCATTCGGGTGTGCCGGTCGGCGCGAACGTCGACTTCGTAGCGAAATGCGCCTTGCCGAGGAACGCGGTGTCGTAGCCGGCGCGCGCCAGCGTTCCGGCGAAGCCCTGCTCGCCGACGCGCGGCTCGAGATCGACGCCGTTGTCCCAGACGCCGTGGGTGAGCGGCAACAGCCCGGTCAGGATCGACGCGCGCGAAGGCTGGCACACGAGGTTGGGCGTAATGCAGGCGGAGAAGCGCGTGCCCTCGCGTGCGAGCCGGTCGATGTGCGGCGTGCGGAGGTGCGGATTCTCGAAACCGTTGCAGTCGGCGCGCTGCTGGTCGGAGGTGATCAGAAGGATATTGGGACGTTTCTCGCTCATGTTTCCAGTCCTGTGTTATTTCTCGACCAGCCCGGCCTCTTTCGCGGCTTTCGCCCAGATTTGCGTCTCCGCTTTCATGCGCCGCGCCATCTCCTGCGGCGATCCGCCGACGACCTCCAGTCCGACATCGAAGAGGCGTTGCGCGATCTTCGGATCGGCCAGCGCCTTGTTGATGGCGGCCGAGAACCGGGCCGCGTGTTCTTCGGGCATCCCTGCCGGCGCCACCGCACCGAACCACTGCGACATATCCATCTCCGGAAAACCGACCTCGGCGAGTGCCGGCACGTCGGGAAGCGCTTTGGCGCGCGCTTTCGACGTCACCGCAATCAGCCTGACCCTGCCGCTCTTGGCATGCGGCACGAGCGGCGCCGCGCCGAGCACCGCGACCGGCACCTGCCCGCTCAGGAGATCGACGACCGCCTGCCCGCCGCCCTTGTAGGGAATGCTCAGCATTTTCACGTTCGCCATGCGGAAGAAGACGCCTGCCGCAACGGCCTGCGTGCCGGTGGCCGATGACAATGCATAGGCGATTTCTCCGGGCCGCGCTTTCGCCGCCTTGAGCAGATCGGCGATCGACTTCCATCCGGGCGCGGGATGCACGGCGATGATGATCGGCTGGTTGGTGAGGATGGTGATGGGCCGGAGGTCACGCTCCGCCCGGTACGCGAGCGAAGGCCGCAGCACCGGCTGGTAAAACGACGAGTCCGATCCCACGACTATGGTGTGCCCATCCCCGGCGCGAACCAGCGCCTCGACGACGATGCTGCCGGCGCCGCCCGGTCGGTTCTCGATCACCACCGGTTGCCCCAGTTCCTTCGACACGATGTCGCTCACCAGGCGCGCCGACACGTCCGTCGTCCCGCCCGGGGCGAACCCTACCAGCACGCGGATCGGCCGCGTCGGCCAGCTCTGCGCCGTCGCCGACGATGCGAACCCGGCCACGATCCAGGCCGTGCCCATCATGATGATCAATCGCCGCAACATGGGATCCTCCAGAGTTCGGCACTGCAGACGTGATTGTTATACTGACGCTCTCGCCTGGCGAATGATAACTGAGGACGAACCGACATGGCGCGCCTTCCCAACATTGTGCTGATCCTCGCCGATAACCTCGGCTGGGGCGAGCTGGGCTGTTACGGCGGCGGCGCGCTCCGCGGTGCGCCCACACCGCGCATCGATCAGCTCGCATCCGAGGGGCTGCGGCTCCTCAACTTCAACGTCGAAAGCGATTGCGTGCCGACGCGCTCGGCGCTGATGACGGGACGCCATCCGATCCGCACCGGCGCCATCCAGTCCGTGCCGGCCGGCTTGCCGCAAGGCATTCATCCGTGGGAGATCACGCTGGCGCAACTGCTCTCCGCTCGCGGTTACGCCAGCGCCATACACGGCAAGTGGCATCTCGGCGACCGTGCCGGGCGTTACCCGCACGAGCGCGGGTTCGATGAGTGGTACGGCATTCCGCGCACCAGCAACGAAAGCATGTTCACGAGTTCGCCCGGCTACGACGCGCACGTCGTGCCGCTGCCGCACATCATGTCCGGCCGCAAGGGCGAGGCGGCGAAAAACGTGAAGGTCTACGATCTCGAGGTGCGCCGGCGGATCGATTCGGAACTGGTCGAACATGCGAAGCGCTTCATTCGGACACAGGCGAAGTCCGGCAAACCGTTCTTCGCTTACATGCCGATCACGCAGCTTCATTATCCGACGCTGCCGCATCCCGATTTCGCGGGCAGCACGGGCGCGGGCGACTTTGCCGATGCGATGGCCGAGATGGATCACCGCGTGGGCGTAGTGCTGGACGAAATCGATGCGCTCGGCATCGCCGCCGAGACGCTATTCATCTTCGCGAGCGACAACGGCCCCGAATTCCGCCGTCCGTGGCGCGGAACGGCGGGGCCGTGGACCGGGACCTATCACACGGCGATGGAAGGCGGCCTGCGCGCGCCGTGCATACTCCGCTGGCCGGGACAGATTCCCGCGGGCGGCGTGAGCAACGAAATCGTTCATGTCGCCGATCTCTTTCCCACGCTGGCGCGTGTCGCAGGCGCCGCGGTGCCCGATGACCGCCCGATCGACGGCGTGGACCAGCTCGATTTCTTCCAGGGCCGCCAGGAGAAATCGAATCGCGAGGGTTTTCTTTACTACATCAAGAGCGAGCTGCGCGCGGTGAAGTGGCGCGACTGGAAGATGCATCTCGTGTGGGAGCCGGAGCCGAACGCAGGACCGAATCATCTCGAATCGCCATACGTCTTCAACCTGACGCAGGATCCGAAAGAGGAAACCGATATCAACACGGCGGCGAGCTGGGTGCGCACGCCGATGCGGCTCATGATCCACGCGTTCCAGGAGGGTTTGAAGCGGCATCCGCCGATCCCGCCTGGCGCGCCGGACAGCTACGTGCCCACCCGCCAGGACAATGCATAATGCTTTTCGCATAGCGTCAATACTCTCGCTATAGGCGATTGCAATGATCGATAACGTGATCTCATACATCGAAATGTGCCGACGCGAGGGTACTAGCTGCTACGGGTTCGGCGCTATCCTGAGGTTTGTTGACGTATATACGTATCGCCTATACACTAGGACATGCGGTTCACGTGGGATGAGGCTAAGCGCAAGCGAAACCTGAAGGACCACGGTCTCGACTTCGTAGACGCCGAGCGGGTATTCATGGGCGCAACGTTCACCTACGAGGACGATCGATTTCGTTACGAGGAACAACGCTTTGTGACGCTCGGGCTTCTCAAAGGTGTACCGGTGTCCGTGGTCCACACGGAGACCACCAGCCGCATACATATTATCTCTTTCAGAAAGGCGACACGCCGTGAAACGGCAATCCTCTTCGAAAACCTCTAGAACTGATCTGGCACGTGTCAGACGCATGAAAGATAAAGACATTGTGCGAACTGCCGAGCACCCCGAAGCCAATGTGCGGCACATCGTGCGCGGAATTGTGCGCCGTGGACTCAAACCGGTTCCTGGTAAAGCATCCATTTCGCTCCGGGTGGATGCTGACGTTCTCGAATGGTTTAAGGCGCAAGGTCCTGGTTACCAGACCAAGATAAACGCGGTACTCCGAGCATTCAAAGAGGCTTGCGTCTAATCATCTGTTCGTGATCGACGCGCTCCATGCGGCACAACCGGCACATTGAGCCTCAGACAGCAGAGAAGACTGCCGCGCAATTCTCCGATCCAGCCGACCGCTGGACACGGTGGCTGATCGGACACGTCAGCCGCGCAACGCTCCATGAAAGGTTGCCATGATTGCAGTGATCTTTGAAGTGTGGCCGGCCGAAGGACGCGCCGCCGAGTACTTCGATCTGGCGGCTTCCCTGAAAAGCGATTTGGAAAGCATTGACGGGTTCGTCTCAATCGAGCGGTTTGAAAGCCTCGCTACAAAAGGCAAGTATCTGTCCCTATCATTCTGGCGCGATGAAGAAGCGGTCCGCACCTGGCGCAATCTGGAGCTGCATCGAAGGGCGCAGGCAAAGGGACGCGGGGGCGTATTTGCCGACTACCGCTTGCGAGTTGCATCTGTGATCCGGGACTATGGAATGAACGAGCGCAACGAAGCTCCCGGAGACAGTCTCGATGTGCACGGCTAACCTATGTTCGAACGGCCGGCCAAAAGTCTACGTATAGACAAAAAGCCTCATACGAAAGGGCCGGCATCGCGGCCGCCACACGGTATGGATCGAGCCGTTTCTGCTCCGCGTCCGGCGCAATCGGCAGTCGGGTGCTACCGGGTCTGCGATGCCGAAGCAGCGGTCGTCGCGGCGTCGAAGCCTTTCCACCCGCCGCCCAGCGCCTTGACGAGGTCGGCCGCGGCCGCACGCTGTGCGCGCAGCGCTTCGATGCGATTCAACTGCGCCTGCAACAGGTTGCGCTCGGCGTCGATCACTTCGAGCTGGCTCGAGCGCCCGTTGTCATAGCGGATCTTGGCGAGCCTCACCGTCTCTTCGAGCGCCTTCACCCGCACGCCCTCGGCCTCGAACACCTCGCGCGAACGGTCCTGACGGATCACCGCTTCGCGCACCTCCCGGAACGCCTCCTGCAGCGTCTTCTGATACTGCGCCACCGCCTGGCGTTCGCGCGCCTGCCGCGCCTCGATCTCGCCGGCAAGACGCCCGGCCTGGAAGATCGGCTGCGCCAGCCCAAATGCAAGCTGCCAGATGCGCGACGGTGCAGAAAAGAGATCGCCGAGCGACGCACTTTCCGCACCGAGGTAGCCGGTCAAGGAGATCCGCGGAAAGAGCGCCGCGCGCGCCGTCGCGATCCGTGCATTGGCCGCGATGAGATTATGTTCGGCCTGCACGATGTCCGGCCGGCGCAGCAAGAGGTCGGAGGGCAACCCCTCGGGCACCACCGCCGGCGCGGGCTCGCCGCGGTCCGCTTCGGGTTTGAAGGAAGCCTCCACGATGCGGCGCGGGCTGCGGCCGACCAGCACGGCCAGGGCCAGCTCCTCGGCAGCACGGCTGCGTTCCAGCGCAGGAAGCTGCGCTCTCGCCGCCGCCACTTCGGCTTCGATTTGACGCAGATCGAGGTCCCCTATCAGCCCCGCTTCGCTGCGCACCTTCTGGAGCTCCAGCGTGCGGCCGCGCAGATCGAGCGCGCGGCGTGTCGCATCGACCTGCGAATCGAGCGCGATCAGCGCGTAGTACGACTGCACGACCTGCGCGGTCAACGCAACGCGCACCGTCTCCTGCGCCGCGCGTGTGGCGAGCAGTTCCGCGCGCGCGGCATCGCTCACGCTGCGCAGCCGGCCCCACAGATCGACCTCGTAAGCGACGTTGAACGCCGCCCGGTAGTTGTTGCGCTCCAGCGGCACGCCCGGCGGCAGCGGTACCGACGACCTGCCCGAGGAGCGGCTGCGATCGCGCTGAAATTCCGCGTTGATCGAAGGCATGCGGTCGGCGTCCGCCACCTGCACCAGTGCGCGTGCTTCCTCCACGCGCGCGGCGGCGAGCGCGATATCCTGGTTGTGCGCGAGCGCCTCTTCGACCAGGGCGTCGAGGGCGCGATCGCCATAGAGCGTCCACCAGCGTTCCTGCGGCGCCGGCTTGCCTTGCGCCGGCACATCACGCCAGGCTTGCGGCAGCTCGGCGTCCGGCTTTTGGTAAGCGGGGCCGATAGCGCAAGCGGTCAGCAGGCCTGTAACGCTCACCGCGATCATTTTCTTAAGAGGCATGGTCATCTCCTCTTTGCATCGGATGGTGGTGAGCCGTGTGCGCGGCGCGCGTCGCGGACTCGCGGTGATGGCGCGCTTCCTCCTCGATCTCGCGGGTCGTGCGCTTGTCGGACAGCCGGCGGTCCACGATCGCCTTGTAGAACCACGGGATGAAGAAAATCGCGAGAAACGTCGCCGCCAGCATGCCGCCCATGACGCCGGTGCCCGCGGAATGCCGGGCACCCGCGCCGGCACCGCTGGAGAACACGAGTGGCGTCACCCCCAGGATGAATGCAAGCGAAGTCATCAGGATCGGGCGAAACCGCAAGCGCGCCGCCTCGATCGCCGCCGCCGAAGTGGAAAAGCCCTCGTGCTTCTTCAGTGTCGCGTACTCGACGATCAGGATCGCGTTTTTCGCGGCCAGCCCGAGCAGCGTCACCAGGCCGATCTGGAAGTAGACGTCGTTGCTGAGGCGCGCGATACCGGCAAGCGGCGAGAGCAGTCCCTGCAGCCACGGGACGCCGGAAGCGAGGTGATACGGCATGGGCAGCAGGTTGTTGATGCCGATCGCCGCCAGCGCGCCGAAGGTGCCGAACGGCAGCGCCAGCATCACGGCGAGCGGCAGCGCCCAGCGGTCGTACTGCGCCGCCAGAATGAGGAACACCATAAGGGCTGCCAGTCCGAGCGCGAGGATCGAAGTGCCGCCCGAGCGTTTTTCCTGGAACGACGCGCCGCCCCAATCGTAGGTAAAGTCCGGCGGCAGCGTCTCGCGGGCGATCCGTTCCATGCTCGCTATCGCCTGCCCCGAACTGTAGCCGGGCAGCGCGGCTCCGAATATCTTCACCGAAGGCAGGTTGTTGAACCGATCCAGCGTCTCCGGGCCCGACGAGTAACGCACGTTCGCCAGCGACGAGATCGGCACCATGCGGCCCGACTCGGAACGCACGTAAACGGAACCCACGTCATCGGGGCGGTTGCGATACGCGGTCTCTGCCGACATCAGCACCTGCCACGTGCGCCCGTACTTGTTGAAGTCGTTGATGTAGGCGGTGCCGAGCGTCGCCGCCAGCGTGTTGTACAGTTCGTCCACCGGCACCCCGAGCGCCTTGGCTTTCTCGCGATCGGTCGCGACGTAGAGTTGCGGCACGTTGGCGCGCCACAGCGTGTTCACCTTGCCGAACATGCCGTCCTTCTGCACCGCGCCGAGCAACTGCTGCGTCACCTCGTAGAGGCGCGCCGCGCCGCCTTCGCCGCGGTTCTGGATATAGAACTCGAACCCGCCCGCGGTGCCGAGGCCGAAGATCGGCGGCGGCCCGAAGGCGAGCACCAGCGCTTCCTTGATGTGCCCGGTCTTCATGAAAAATTCGCCGACGAGTTGCGGCGTCGACACGGCTCTCTCGTCCCAGTGCTTCTGGGTCACGAATATCGTGGCGGCGCTGTTGCGGAACGCGCCGCCGAGGAAGTCAAAACCCGTGAACGCCACCGCATTCTCGTTCGCCGGATTGGACTTGATGATCTCGACCACCTCCTGCACCACCTTGTCGGTGCGCTCCAGCGTTGCGCCGTCCGGCAGAAAAACGGCCGCGATGTAATAACCCTGATCCTCGTCGGGAACCAGGGAGCCCGGCGTGGCGCGCCACAGCCCGGTCGTTATGGCGACCATGCCCACGAACAGGATCAGCGCAATGCCCCCGCGCCGGAGCATCCACGTCACGCCGTCCACGTAGCGGCCGGTCATGCGCTGGAACCAGCCGTTGAACCAGCGGAAGAAGCGGCCCGGCTGACGGTGCTCGCGCTTGAGTATCAGCACGCACAGGCTGGGTGTCAGGGTCAGCGCGACGATGCCGGAGATGATCACCGCAATCGAAATCGTCACCGCGAACTGGCGGTAGAGTTCGCCGGTCAAGCCGCCGAGGAACGCGATGGGCACGAACACCGCGCACAGCGTGAGCACGATGGCGATGATGGGACTGGTCACCTCGTGCATCGCCTTGACCGCCGCGTCGCGCGCGGAAAGATGCTCTTCGCGCATGATGCGCTCGACGTTTTCCAGCACCACGATGGCGTCGTCCACCACGATGCCGATGGCGAGCACCATGCCGAAGAGGGTCAGCGTGTTGATCGAGTAGCCGAGCAGATACAGGCCCGCGAAGGTGCCGATCAGCGACACCGGCACCGCGGCGATCGGGATCAGCGTCGCACGCCAGTTCTGCAGAAACAGGAACACCACCAGGATGACCAGCAGCATCGCCTCGGAAAGCGTGATCACCACCTCGCGTATCGACACCTCCACGAAGCGCGTGGTGTCGTAGGGGATCGAGTACGTAAGGCCAGCGGGGAAGCGCTCGGCGAGACCGGCCATCGTTTTCTTCACGCTGCCCGCGACCTCCAGCGCGTTCGCGCCCGGCAGGAGAAAGATTCCAACAAGCGTGGCGGGTTTGCCATTGATCCGGCCGATGAAGTCGTTGTCGCGCGCAGCGAGTTCGACGCGCGCCACGTCCTTCAGCCTGAGGGTCGAGCCGTCCGGGTTGGCGCGGACGATGATGTTCTCGAACTCGCGCGGGTCCGCCAGTCGCCCCTTGGTGGTGATGGTGTAGACCATCTCCTGCGGACCGCCGGTGGGACTCTGGCCGATCTTGCCGGCGGCGAATTGCGC
>JBQTJV010000207.1:0-2103 GCA_052386775.1 Betaproteobacteria bacterium | reverse complement strand
CGGTCTTCCGCCGGCCGGCCGGCCTGCGGCAAAGAGCAATGACATCAACGTCATTTTCGATCTGAAAAGCGTGCAGCTGACTCAACCGGACCTGCCGGAAAGCGGCCTGCTGGATCCGGTATTCGGCGCGCGCTACCAGTTGGTTGAGCGTCCCGCAATGTGGAACATCGTGGTCGAAGGCGCGGTGAAAGTCCCCATCGCGGGCGAGCGCGCGTTTCTGTCGACGGGCCATTGGGATTTCGGCACGCAGATCACGCTGCAACGGTTCATGCAACGCCATGCCGCCTACGCGAGCCTGGCAGCCGTCTACACCCGGCCCAGCACTATCGCGACAGCTTCCGGCGCGCAAGTAGTGCCCACCGCGATCCTCGGCTATGAGTACAAGTGGACCGATAGCACCAACTTGAACGCCCAGATTTACGCGAGCCCCAGCATACTCAAGCACGCGGACACCGACCTGGACGAGCTGCGGAATCCCAAGTACCAGGTGTCGCTCGGATTTCGCTATCGCATCGACTCGTCGGTGCTCACTTTCGCTGTGACGGAGAACGTTGCGAACTTTGACAACAGCCCTGACATCGGCTTCCAGATCGGCTGGGCCTACAGTCCCGTATTCATGCGCTGACAAGGAAGTCCGGAGGCCGGAAGCAGATTTCCAGTGACCAATAGCGCCAAGCGAGGAAGCGGATTC
Organism: Betaproteobacteria bacterium; assembly: GCA_052386775.1. GTDB lineage: Bacteria > Pseudomonadota > Gammaproteobacteria > Burkholderiales > SG8-41 > DSOT01. Next base: position 1,412 of record JBQTJV010000207.1, on the reverse strand, counting down.
TGTCCTGTCATCCACTGAGGTGAAATCATGTTTGCGGCCCTAATGAAGTACATGAAATCTCGGAAACTGCTTCCGCAGATCTCCGATACGGAACGGCAGGCACTTGAGGCCGGCTCGGTCTGGATCGACGGCGAGATTTTCGGCGGCAACCCGGACTTCCGGAAGATGCTGGCGGAAAACTACAACAGGCTCACGGCCGAGGAGCGGGCATTCCTTGACGGCCCTACCGAGGAGGTTTGCTGGATGATTGATCGCTACGAGGTCACACGCACCCGCCGCGCGCCCGAGCCCGTGCTCGCGTACCTCAAGCAGCATGGATTTTTCGGATTGCTGATCCCGAAGGAATACGGCGGCAGAGGATACTCGGCGCTGCTGCGGTCCTGCGTCATGGCCAAGCTGTCGCCGGTGTCCGCGATCGTCAATACCTACGTCATCATTCCGAATTCGCTCGGCGCCGGCGAACTGATACTTCACTACGGCACGGACGCGCAGAAGAAGCATTACCTGCCCAGGCTCGCCCGCGGCGAGTACATCCCCTGTTTCGGTCTGACCGAGCCGACGGCCGGTTCCGACGCGGCCTCGATCAAGGGGGAAGGACATGTGTTCAAGGGGGAGGACGGCAAACCCAGGATCAAGCTCAACTTCCGCAAGCGCTTCATCACGCTGGCGCCGGTCGCCAACCTGATTTCCATCGCTTGCCAGTTGCATGACCCGGCCAACCTGTTGGGCAAGGGCGTGCGTCCCGGCATTACCGTGGTACTGGTGCCCAAGGGCACACCCGGATTGCAGATCGGCGATCACCACGAACCGATTGGAGATCCATTCCCGAACGGCCCGATCATCGGCGAAAACGTAGTCGTGCCGGCGGACAACATCGTTGGCGGACCCGCATACGCTGGCCAGGGCTGGCGCATGCTGATGGAACAGCTCGCCGGCGGCCGCGCAATCTCGCTGCCCGCGGGCGCGGTCGGTGCGATGAAGCACGCAATGGCGGTGACCGGCGCTTACTCAATGGTGCGCCAGCAGTTCGGGATTCCCATCGGCCGAATGGAAGGCGTGGAAGACAAAGTCGGCAGAATCGCGGCCCTGACCTACGCATTTGAAGGCGCGCGCGTGTTCGCCTGTTCGGCGATCGACGGCGGCCAGCAGCCGCCGGTGGTCTCCGCCGTGCTCAAGGCCTACAGCACGGAAATCGCGCGCGAACTGGGCCGCGACAGCATGGATATTTTCGCGGGCAGCGGCGTAATGCAAGGCCCGAACAACATCGTTGGCACGGGCTACGCGAGCGCGCCGGTGGGGATTACCGTGGAAGGCGCGAACATCATGACGCGCACCTTGATCATTTTCGGCCAGGGCGCCATCCGCTGCCACCCGTACGCGCTCGGTCTCGTCAAGGCGATTGAGAACGACGA
>JBQTJV010000206.1:0-2394 GCA_052386775.1 Betaproteobacteria bacterium | reverse complement strand
ATGACATATGGACTCTTACGTGGCATTTGTGCGCCTCCTCCCAGCGGCGAGCCAAGTGCCTGACAAGCGCCATATTATACGTCATCGTATTTATGGAATCGAGTACTAAGGCGATCATCCTCCCCTTGCCCCGCTGTCATCTGTTCGCCAACGCACGGACGGTGTCGCGATTGCGGATAATCACGGCAGTATTCAAAGCCTCTCCAGCGTGACGACCGTAGCGAAGCAACGACAATGCCATCAACATTTAAAGCATCCGCGACATGAATCGAACTCTCGGCAAGAAAAGCCCTTTTCTCGCGCACAGCTTTGCGATAATTTTGCTGGGCTTTGCATCGCTCAATTCCGTCCCGAGCGTCAGCGATGACGAAGTCAAGACTGCGGGCGGCGTGAAAGATCTCAGGACTGTCGATTTTCGGTGGGTGTCCGAATAACCCGCTAGGGGTCATTTCGGGCGCGTGGCTGAAGTAGTCCGTTTCGGTGCCTGTCCCTACAGATTACGCACCAGCGTGCCGTTTTCGATCCTGACCCGCTCACCCACCTTGAAGGCGGGTTCGGCCTCGTAGGAAACCGCCTGGGTGCCGCCGCTTTCCAGGCGCACGATCACTTCGTGGTGCTTCGTTGTTTTCATCCTCTTTTCGACCTCGTTGCCGGCGAAGGCTCCGCCAGCGGCTCCGGCAACGGTGGCGATCGTCCTGCCGCTGCCACCGCCCACCTGACTGCCGAGCAGTGCACCGGCCAGGCCGCCGGCGATCATCCCGAGATAGTTGCCTTCGCCCTTGACCTCGATCACATTGACCGCCTCGACCACGCCGCAATGAGGGCAGCTCCTCGCCACCCGCCGCGCAGCCGGGCGATTACCGGAGGTCGCCAACAAGGACTTGCCCAGAATTGCGCTGGAACGCCGATCGTGCACACGCAGATTGGCGGTGACTTTGCTGTCCGGCGCGATGCGGTCCTTGGTCTTGATGGTATAGGCACCCTGGTATACGCCGTCGCGCGTTTCCTCAAGAAAAGTTCTCCCTGGCACCCCATCGATCCGGATGCTTGCTTTCCCACCGGGTGTCCCGTGCAGCGTAAAGACGAGATCCGAGCCGGCAACCAACTGGTTCGGTTCCACGTCGAAGCGATCGATGCGGGGATCGGCGCTGGCTGATGCCGCGTCGGCCATACGCCGGCCCGGCGTCGCGCCAATCAAGGGTTCATCCAGCACCGCGCTGGCCACCTGATTGCCGAGGCGCAGATTGGCGGTGACGCTGGTGCTCGTCGCGATTCGGTCACGGGTCTTGATCGTGTAGGTACCCGCGTACAGCCCCGTTTCGACTTCTTCGAGCAGGAATCTTTCTGCCGCGCCGGGAATTCTGATGGTGGTGATACCACCGGGAGTTCCATACAGCGTGAAGTTCAACTCGGTGCCGGGAACCAGTTGACGGACCTGTTCGACATCAAACCCGCTGATTCTGGGCGCGGTGTACGAGTATGCGGACTGCTGGGCGCTGACGGCGCCCTGCACAAGCGCCAGCGGAAAGAAGGCAAGCAGGGCGAGAAATAATTTCGAGTGTCTGTTCATGGTTTCTCCTGTTGCGAACAATAGATTTACATCCTGCCCAGATCCTGGAGCGCATCGATTACCATTCCTGTCCCGAGCGCGATCAGGAGGATGTCGCCCGCTACCCGCACGTAGCGATAGCCGGAGGGCGGCGGACCAAACTGCACGACGAGCGGCTGCGGCACCTCATAGAAAATCACGTCACGCGGCAGCGGCCGGCCAACCGCCCACTTCCTGGCCTGTCCCGGCGGCATGCAGCCGTTGTCTTTCTTGGCCAGCCCCGGCGGGCAACGGCCACGCCCGAACTGCTCACTGTAGTAGTCACGATAGACCGTACGGTGCCGATCGCCGAAATGTTCGCGCACCTGGACGGGAGGCCGGTCGTCGTGGCGCGACGATCTCTGCTCGTCATTGCGCCGCCTGTCCTGCGACGATCTGTTGTCGCCATCACGCTGCCTGCTCTGATTGCGTTCGCGCTGGCTCCTGTCGTCATCCCTCTCGCTCTTCCCGCCCTTGTCCCCGCCCGCCCAGGCTGGTTTCTCCGCGATTGTCGGACCGGCCGCGACTATTCCAGCGATGACAAAAGCCAGCGCACAGCTCGTTTTCATGAAAGTTTGTTTCATAGCTCTTCTCCAGGTGAAATGGCTTTGCCGGGGTCCGGTTTCCCGGACAGGTCTGGCGGTTACTTATTCGAGAGATCCCCGTTACGGTTCGGTACAGTGCCGGATATGCCGGCGTTCTGCAGGCATCTATCGGCGCAGCAATACTCCTCCTCGTGAAGCGCGCAGTCTGTGCGCTACCGTACCCGTAAAATCGGCTTTTAACGTGTGGCCTTATCCTGAATT
>JBQTJV010000205.1:0-3650 GCA_052386775.1 Betaproteobacteria bacterium | reverse complement strand
TTCACCCGAAACTGGTTCCATTACGCCGGAAATCCCTGGCTCCATTACGGCGAAAAATGACAGTTGATTAATAATCCCCCCCAAGCCACGGCGACGCATGGGGTGCAGGTGGTCCGAGTTCAAATCTCGCCGCCCCGACCATAAACTGAAAACAGGATATCCGTGATCATTCGTCGCGCCCCCAGGGCAAAGACCTTGCTTGAGCGGGCGCGGAAATACATCGGTTCGGTTAAGGGCCGCTCAAGCCCAGTAATGCAGCGGCGCAGGCGAAAGTGCTGGTTCGCGGGATCGTTGCCGAAAAGCATTCTCGCTGATGCCGTCCCGCGTTTCGCGTTGAACCGTGCGGGTGATGTGAGTCATTTCAGTGCAGTGTGCCTGCCGCGCCGTGGCACCGCTTGAATTTCCTGCCCGAGCCGCAGGGGCAGGGCTCGTTGCGGCCGACCTTGCCGGGATTGCGGAACGGTTCGCTGCGCACTGCTTCGGGTGAGGCGCCGGATCCGGCCCGCGGTTGGCGCTCTTTCAACCACAGCGCATGAACCGTGCGAACGGTGTCCGCTAATCCACGCGCCAGCGCCCGGTGCTCGTCAAGGGAAAGTTTCTTCTTCTTGAGCACATCCCAGCCTTCTTCCGTGCCGTACAGAAGGATGGTAGCCAACAAGGCGGGTTTGCCTGCCAGAATCGGTAGCCAGCCCTCGGAATCAAGGCCGATCCCCTTCATGAATCCGCAGCACCCTTCAGCGATGATGGGAATGGGGTCGCCGTCGTTGAGGTTTTCCATGAGCAGCGGATCGTATTGCTCGGGTGCCTGGTGCAGCGTGCGGGCGATGTCGTTCATATGCCGCATCATGAGGCCAAGAATTTTCTGCGCCTCTGTCTTGTCCTTGAAGCCGGGGGCATCTTTGCCGTGTTCCATGTCCCACACCCACCGCATCCATTCGCTGGGCAGAATGGTCTTCGGGCCGCAGATAATCGCTGTGAGAAAGCCGTCCAGGGTCGAGATGTCCATCGACTCCTCGATGCCCTCCGCGTTCAGCAGGAACCTGTCCAGTTCCTCGACTTCTGCGTCGGTCAATGGATCGGCGGACAGCATGCCTACCGTTCCCGGAGCCGTCAGGCAAAAACGACGCTGAGCTTGCGTGCGGTACGGCGTCGTGGCGCGTTCTTCACCACGATCTGGACGTCCCGGCCGAGGCTTGTGAGGCAATCGATCAGTTTCCGTTCGGAGATTCCGCGGAATTGCCCGCGCAGGAGGCCGGACAGCTTTGGCTGCGTGACGCCGAGAATCCTGGCGGCTTCCACCTGCGTCAGCTCCTGGCTGCGGATGATCTCGCTAATCTTGGCGACGAGCTGCGCCTTGACCAGCATTTCGTCGGCGTCCGGATAGCCGAGGTCGCGGTAGACGTTGCCGCTGCGTTCGTGGATTTCGGTTCCGTCAATGAATTTACGTTTGCTCAATTTCCAGCCTGCGCGATGGCTGCTGTAGAATCCGCCATTGTAAGGGCTCAAACACATGAACCTGTCCGACATTCGCGCAATCACCCGCCGCCCGCGCAAGGCTAAGAGCCTCTATGAGCGCGCGCGCAAGTACATCGGCGCGGTAAAGACGCTTCTCAAGCCGAGAAATACGGCGGCGGAGGCGAAGGTCCTGGTTCGTGGATACGTTGCCGCGAAGCATTCTCGCTGACACCGGTCCGCGGTTCGCCTTGCTCCACGCTAGGGATGTGGAGCATGAGCGAGCAGTTCAATTCTCAAAAGCCTTTGCCGGACTGTTGATAACGACGTGGCTGGTCGTGGCCGAAGTTGGCTACTTGCTTGACCGCTCAGACCGCCGAGGCATCGACCAGCTGCTTGGCATGATTCTGGGAGGCAAGCGTTCACGAATCACTTTCCAGCTCGGCAGTGAGTCCCTTGTGTAGCCGAAACGTCGCACCAGCCGGTGCAGCGTAGCCTTTGAGTTCAAATCTCGCCACCCCGACCATTTCCCGTACCACAGCCCAGGAAGCGCGCGAATGAACAGCGGACTGTGGCGCCCCCTTAGTTGCCTTGCGAGAGTTGTGCTGATCGCGACTTTGGCTTGGTGGCCGGTCGCCGCGACCGCCTATGGATTCAGCGGTCACCTCCGACTGATCTGCGAGAACTGGGAGCCGTTGATCGGTAAGGATCTCCGAACAAATTCCAGGAATGGGAAAGTGCTTCTGGCGGCTTCGCTGGGTGCTCTCTTCAACGATCTCGGCTATGCCAGCGACAAACAGGCACTTTTCTCCGATGCGGTTCACTACCTGCACTCCTGGAATTTTGCGGGCACGGCATGGCGCCTCGCGCAAAGTGACAAGTACAAGAACGCAGATTTCTACCGGGCATTTGCTCGTGGTGTCGCTTCTCATCAGTGGGGAGACCGGTACGGGCATTACTACGGCACCAACGTCATCGTATCGCGCGTGATTCGCCGGCAAGGCCCGAGGCCGCCGAACCTGCCGCTGCGCGTAGCGTACGAGAGCAACAAGAAAATTCACCAGCAGGTCGAGGCGCGCGCGGTGAATTTCGATTGGAAGGAAGCGAGCGATGAGTACATCAATTGCGCGCGCAGTTTCGTTTTCGGATTTTCCGACTATCCGACGCTCGCAGCGGAACTTGCGGAATTCGCGAGCGAGGTTATCAACGAGCAATTTCCCGGCTTGACCGCGGTGATTACGGCGCAGCACGTGGTCGGGCTCTGGAAATTCACGAGCGATCTGCTGTGCGCGGGATTGAGTCCTGGCAGGAATGTCGTCCGCGACAAGGCATTGGCCGACATGAAAGCTCCGTGCGAGAGGCTGAAGACTGTCTCAGAGAAGGACCTCGACACGCTCACCAAAGAGACGCTGGCGTGCCTGATCAACGTTCCGCTGTCGGACAAGGAAGACGAAGAGCGCCTCGATTACGCCACCTATCAGGAATCGCATCGTGTGATCAGCAGGTTGCTGCGCAGGCCACCGCCGCAGGCCGACACCAATCTTGACACCGGCCTGCCCGTCGCCGCAGGCACCTATGGGATGTCCGATGCCGCTCTGCGCAGCGTCTTCCCAAGGCACACTTACCCGATTGTCCAGCGCTATGTTGATTCGGGCAAGGAAGTCAGGGCATTCTTCAGCCAAAGAATCGATTCCATCCAAGCAGCGCAGGCGCTTCTGAGCGACCCGAGGTTGGACGGGTTCGTTGAGGGGTGGCTCAAGGATATCTATCCCGATCTGCAGCAGATCCGGTTCGCACGCCTGACCATTCTTCCGAAATGCGTCGGGGACCTCGACCCTGTCGCGCTCGAGAGCGATGTGTCCCGTGCGAGATTGTTCCGCGGAAGGTCAGAGACTTCCCTGTGCGTCGCTGGATCTGCCAGTTTTATAGAAGTGCTCTACGGGGTCTATGCGTCATTGCCTGGGGGCGGGGCAAACGACACGAAGGTGAGGCTGCAGCAGGACTACGCGGAGGCGCTAGATCGCTTGAGGCTAGAGTCGACCGAGGCAGGAAAGATAGATTCCAAAACTGGTCTTTACGAGCAGGGAAAGCGGAAGGCTATAGTTGGGCCGGACAAGGTGCACTGCCCATAACCCCTTCCCGAAATCAGAACATTTAGCGGCTCTCCTGAAGGCCCTTTGTTGTCGCGGCGCCTGAGG
>JBQTJV010000204.1:0-5703 GCA_052386775.1 Betaproteobacteria bacterium | reverse complement strand
CGCTCGATGACGTCCACGCTGTCGGGAAGCGCCTTGCGCAGGTAGAGTCCCGGGTGGGTGAGGTCCGTGTCGCGCGCGTTATTCGCCAGATGCAGATTGCCGCCGCGCACACGGTCGTAGTTCGGTGCAAGAACCTCCTTCTCGACTTGCGGCATCTCCGGCGTGCCTTGGGATTTCTTGAAGCGGAGTGCCACCGCCACGTTGCGAGCGAGTTCTCCGGTACGGTGGGGATCGGCGTGTTTCATCTTCGCTTTCGTTTGTGGCTGATCGGGTTTCAGCATACATTATCCCACCCGCCATGGAGGAGACATGAACACCATTTCCGCCCCTGCCGCACGCCTGCATACACCTGTGCCGGAATCCGCCGCGCCGCGTTTCGAGATCGATCCCTGGTGGCCCAAGCCGCTGCCGGAGGGCTGGATCACCGGGCAGCTCGCCTGCGTGCACGTCGACCACAACGATCGCGTGCTGGTGGTGAACCGCGGCGATATCACCGAGGAAGAGAAAGAGACGTGCATCCGCGCACCCGCCGTCATGGTTTTCGACCTCGAGGGCAATCTCGTCAATTCGTGGGGCAACTGGGACGTCTTGCCATCGACCCCTCACAGTTGCGCGGTGGATCGCGACAACAACGTGTGGATCACCGCCAACGGCGATGGCATGGTGCAGAAATACACCTACGACGGGAAGCTGCTGGTGCAGATGGGCACCAAGGGGGTCTTCGATACGGAGGACGGCACGAAGAAAGCGAAGGCGCTCAATGCCGGGCGCGACCGCCTGAACAAGCCGGCGGGGGTCGCCTGCGACCCGGAGAATGGCGACGTGTACTTCGCCGACGGCTACGGCAACCGCCGCATCGTGGTGTTCGACAAGGACGGAAAATTCCTGCGTCAGTGGGGTCGCCAGGCCGTCAAGGAGGAAATGGACGCGGGCGTCGGCGGCGTTTTCGCCGAGGTGGTGCACAGCGTCGCGATCAGCAACGACGGACTGGTCTATGTTGGCGATCGCCAGGGCGATCGCGTGCAGGTCTTCGACAAGATGGGCAACTTCCGGCGCAACATCTGGGTGCGAACCGGTACGCCGGCGCTGCCGGACAAGCGCGGGACGGCGTGGTGGACCGGATTTTCACCCGACCGCGAGCAGAAGTACCTCTACGTCATGAACGGGCGCAACGAGCAGGTGCACATTCTCGACCACGCGAGCGGGACGATCCTGTCGAGTTTCGGGCGGCCGGGGCACCAGCTGGGCAATTTCACGCACGGCCACAGCCTCGCCGTTGATTCGCGCGGCTGCATCTACGTGGCCGACACCAACTGGGGGCGCCGCATCCAGAAGTTCAAGCCGGTCCGCTGAGCGCGGATTCGTTCCGGCGCGTTATCCTGACGCGATCGTTCCCGCTTTTATCGGAACACCGCGAGGCACTTCGGCGCGTTGAAGGTCCAGGTCTCCACCCAGTCCAGGATGTCCGCCTTGTAATCGAGTTCGGCCATCGCGCCGGCGAGACAGGTCCAGTTGAGCACTTCCTGCTGTCCCGCCGCCTCCATCTGCGCCAGCGGTGTATCGCGCCAGGCCTGGTAATTGCCGGCACGCAGGTGCGCGAGCATGGCGCGGTCCGCCTCCAGGTCCGGATACATCCAGTGGTTCTTCTCCGTGAGAAAGCCGTGCGACCAGCTCGAGGAGGCCATGATCACCGCGCGCCACGGGCTGTCGCGCAGGGCGCGCGCGGTCGCCTGTCCCATCTCGAAGCAGCGGCGCGGCGACGGCGAGGGCGGATCCGGTTCATGGGTGTAATCCGAACTGCCGCCCCGGAAGCGGATCACCGAACTGCCGTAGCAGTTCACCGCAACCGGCACGACGGGGATGGCGAAACCCTTCCGGTCGAGGTCGAGATAGAGGAGCGTGTTGGCGAAGGCGTGACCGAGGCCGCTCTCGTGCAGGGGCTTGTAGGCGTACGACATGTCGATGCCGTCCTCCAGCAGCCGGCGCGCGAGATAACGGCCGGCTTGATGGTGTCCCGGATGCGTGAACACTTTGTCGTCCGGCTCGCCCCAGATGTTGGGCCGGCCGCGCAGTCGCTCGTACGGTTTGAAGACCAGCTTGTCGTAGGCCAGCACGCAGAACGGGGGAATGATGTCTTCCTTGAAATTTTCGTACTGATCGTCGCCCCACATCACTATGAAATCCGGACGGAACGCTTCGATCTCCGCGCGGATTTTGCGAAAGGCGGCGAAAACCCGCGCCTTGTGCGTCCTGTGCGCGGTGATGCCTTCGTCGTCGCCCCATTCCAGGCGCATGGGTTCGGGCCAGTTTGCCGGATCGCGCATGCGTTCGGGAATGCGCGGATCCTTGTGCAGCATGCGTGCAAGCGGCCAGGGTTTGAGTTCCTCGGGAACCAGTCCCGGCGGGTAATGCGTTGCGCCGATGCCCAGTATCTCTGCCATGATTCAACCTCCGGATTGTCGTCAGTGTCGATGTCGATATTGCGTGCGCCGTCACTCGGGTTTGATGCCGACGGCGGCGGCGAGCTTGCGGTACTTGTCGATGTCGGACTTCTGCACGCCGCGCAGCGTATCGGGAGTGGAGGCCACCACGTCGCTCGCCATCTCGAGCTGGCGCTGCTTGTATTCCGGGGACTGCGCGATGGCGACGATGTCGGCGTGGATTCTTCCGGAGATCTCCTTCGGGGTCTTCGCCGGCAGCCATATCGCGAACCATTGCCCGATGTCGAATCCCGGCGCGCCGGCTTCCGCGATGGTCGGCACGTCGGGCAGCGCACTCAGGCGCTGGGCGGACGTGACGGCCAGCGCGCGCAGCCGGCCGGTCTTCAGGTACTGCATCGCGGACGTGGGCGCGGTAAGGCCGATCGGCACATGCCCGCCGAGCAGATCGATCAGCGCCGGCGCCGCGCCCTTGTACGGCACGTGGGTCATCTCGATGCGAAACGTCGTTTTCATCAGTTCGCCCGCGAAGTGCTGCGGCGTGCCGGTGCCGATCGACGCGTAATTGAGCGCGCCCGGTTTTGCACGCGCGAGCGCGATGAGTTCTTTCACCGACTTCACCGGTAGCGAGGGATGCGCGAGCAGCACGGGGGCGGTGCGGGTGACCAGCGTGACGGGCTGCAGATCCTGCATCGGATCGTACGGCATCTTCTTGAACAGCACGACGTTCATCGATACTTCGCTCGAGGCGCTCAACAGCAGCGTGTGCCCGTCGGGCGGGCTTCTGACGACGAAATCGGTGCCGATCATCGCGCTGCCGCCGGGGCGGCTTTCGACGATGACCTGCTGGCCCCAGCGCTCCGAGAGCTTCTGCGCGATCGGGCGCGCGGTCAGCTCCGAGCCGCCGCCCATGGGATAGGTGATCACGAAACGCACCGTCTTGGACGGAAATCCTTGCCCGGCGGCCGTGCCGGCCAGCGCCATCAATGCAGCGCTCATCGCCGCGCTCCACACGCTTCTGCGAGCTGTTGTCATGGGAAGCCCTCCTTTGGCGCGCCCAGTATAGCGTAACGCCCGCCGCGATCAGCTTCGCGCGGCGCCGGCTTTCGAGAAATAACGGATAGTTTCCGTGACGAGTTGTTCGCGCAGCAGACGAAAGCTCGCAAGCTGGTTCACCGTCTTGCGGGTGATCAGCGAGATATGCCTTTTCACCGCGCGCAGCTCACGGTAACAGTGCCGGTCGAGTTTCATTTCGAGGGCGAGACCGAGGGGGACCAGCCCGTCGCCAAAGCCCGCCTTCACCATCTGCACGGTGGCGCTGAAAGTTTCCACCGGGATGAACGGCCGGGCGAGCAAGCCCGGATGGCGCTCCTTGATCTGGGGTTGGATGGCGCGCCAGGTGGCGGAGCCGGGCTCGATCGAGATGAGCGGCTGGTCGCGTAACGCCTTCGCCGCCAGTCCGGCGTTGATCAGTACCATCGGCTCGTCGGCGACGGTATGGTGGATGAGGTCCTTCGCCTCCGGCAAGTCGGTGCACATGCCGATGTGGTAGCGCCCCAGCCTGACGCTTTCCACCAGCAGCACGCTGCGGTGGGCGTGCAGGCGGACGGTGATGCCGGGCAGGCGTTGCAGCGCGCGCTTGATCACGTCGGGGCCCCATGACGAGGCGATCGAATCGGCGAGCGCCATCGAAAAATCGGAAGCCGAACCGTCCTGCGCGAGATCGGTGAGGCCGCGCAGGCCGGCGACGAGCGGCCGCGCGCGCTCGAGAAACGAGACGGCGGCAGGGGTCAACCGCAGGCGACGGCCTTCCTGCTCCACGAGCCGGAAGCCGACCTGGCGCTCCAGGCTCTGGATGCGCTTGCTGACCGCCGACTGCGTGAGCCTCAGCCGCACCGCCGCCTCGCTCACGGTCCCGAATTTTTCCAGCGCGATCAGCGCGTCTACGCCATCCAACATATTCCTGAAGAGACTGAATGTTATGCGGCCTATTCCGCAATTTTATCGATAAACTGGCGCCACGCCACTGGCATAAAGGAAAAAGGAGCCCCGGAATGACTACGGTCGAATCCACGCCCGAAATGGCGCGCCGCATCTACCAGACCATGGCGCGTAACCTCGAAGTCGTGCGGCGCAGGCTGCAGCGGCCGCTGACGCTCGCTGAAAAAGTCGTGCTGGGACATCTCGACGACCCGGAGCGGCAGGAACTCACTCCCGGCAAGAGTTACCTTGCCCTGCGCCCCGACCGGGTCGTATTCCAGGACGTGCTGGGCCAGACGGGAATGCTGCAGTTCATGCAGACCGGCCGCGACCGCGTTGCCGTCCCCACCACCATACATTGCGATCACCTGATCCAGGCGCGGCACGACGGGGCACGCGACCTGCGCGAATCGCTGGCCGAGAACACCGAGGTCTACGACTTTCTGCGTTCCGCCGCGGCCAAGTACGGCGCGGGATTCTGGGAACCCGGCGCGGGCATCATTCACCAGGTCGTGCTCGAGAACTATGCTTTCCCCGGCGAACTCATCATCGGCACCGACTCACACACGCCCAACGCCGGCGGACTGGGCGCCTGCGCGGTGGGCGTGGGCGGCGCGGACGCGGTCGAGACGATCTCCGGTCTGCCGTGGGAAGTGCTCTATCCCAAACGCATTGCAATTTATCTCACCGGTGCGCTGCAGGGCTGGGCGGCGCCGAAGGACGTCATTCTTTACGTGGCCGGCGCGCTCACCGTTGCGGGCGGAACCAATGCCATCGTCGAGTACATCGGCCCCGGCGCGCGCACCCTCAGCGCGACCGGCAAGGCGACGATCACCAACATGGGCGCCGAGCTGGGCGCAACCACGTCGATGTTCCCGGCAGACGAACGCATGGCGACCTACTTGCGCGCAACCGGACGGGCGAATCTGGTGCCGCCGATGGAGGAGCATCGCCATCTGCTCGAACCCGATCCGGAAGTCGAGGCCGACCCCGAACGCCATTACGATCGTGTGCTGAGGCTCGATCTTGCTGCGCTGGAACCGCACATCGTGGGCCCGCACACGCCTGACCGTGCGCGACCGATATCGAAACTCGGCGCCGAGCTCGCCGCTCCGAAAAACGGGTTCATCGACAAGGTGTCGGCGGCGCTCATCGGCAGTAGCACCAATTCATCCTACGAGGACCTGAGCCGTGCCGCCGCCGTTGCGCACCAGGCGGCCGCCCATGGGCTCAAGTCTAGCGCTGCATTCATGGTGACGCCAGGGTCGGAGCAGGTCCGCGCCAC
>JBQTJV010000203.1:0-2907 GCA_052386775.1 Betaproteobacteria bacterium | reverse complement strand
CTCTCTGGGAAACGAAGACCAGCCCGGGCGTGAGCAGCTCGAAGATCGAACGCAGCTTGGCGAAATCGGTGGAGAGCAGCGAGTAGGCCGGCGAGACTGGCGCGTAGGGAATCCCGGCGTACATCGCGCCGAGATGCAGTAGCGCGTGCTCGAGGTCGTTGCCCGAGAGGATGACGAGCGGGTGTTCGGCGCTCAGTCCCTTCGCGAGGAGCGCTTCGCCGACCGATCTCGATTTTTCGAAAGCTTGAAGGTACGAGAGGGTCCGCCAGGAGGCGCCACTTCGCTGGGCAAAGAGCGTGCGATGCGGCGCGACGCGCGCCCAGTGCTCGAGCCGCTCGGTCAGCTTCGCCGGATAGGGCCCGAGCGGGTGCGGCGAGCGCAGCAGCATCGAGCCGTCCGCGCGGCGTTCGAGCTCGATGTCGGAGGGTCCCAGCGCCACCGCGCGCACCCGCGCCGCCTGCATTGCCGCGCTCATCGGCACTGCGTCACCTCAGAGTGACGCGACGATCTTCACCTGCAGCTCGCCCACGCCGTCGATGCCGGCGTGCAGGGCATCGCCCGGCTTCACCGGACCGACGCCCGCTGGCGTGCCCGAATAGATGATGTCGCCGGGCTCGAGCGTGTAGTACTCCGACAGGAACGCAATCTGTTCGGGTACCGACCAGATCATGTCGGAGAGGTCCGCCTTCTGGCGCTCTTTGCCGTTGACTTTGAGCCAGATGGCGCCCTGGGAAGGATGGCCGATCTTCGCCGCGGGCGCGAGCGCGCTGCAGGGCGCGGCCTGATCGAAATTCTTGCCGAAATCCCACGGCCGGCCATGGTCCTTGCCCAGCTGCTGCAGGTCGCGGCGCGTCATGTCCAGGCCGACACCGTAGCCGAACACGTGCTGGTTCGCCTTTTTCGCGTCGATACGCCGCCCGCCTTTGGCGATCGCCGCCACCATCTCGGTTTCATAGTGGAAATTCCCCGTCTTGGCCGGATAGTGCAGCTCGCCGCCGCCCGGTACCAGCGAAAATTCCGACTTGATGAAGAAGAACGGCGTCTCGCGGCCGTCGCCGCCCATCTCCTTCTGGTGCTCGACGTAGTTGCGGCCGACGCAGAATATGCGCCGCACCGGGAACAGCTCCTTCGATCCCGATACGGCGAGCGACGGCGGGTTCCACAGCGCTATGACGTGGGACATTCAGGCCCTCTCTTGGAAGAAGCGGAATTCTAGTGCTAGGATGCCCCAAGCGGTAATCCCACAGGAGGGGGTCCATGAAATCCAGAAAATCCAGATCGGTACAGGTGTTTGCAGCCGCGGCGTTGGCCGCGTTCGCGGCGGTCGCGGGGGCGCAGTCCGTCAAGGTGGGCGTGGTGCTGCCCTACTCCGGGATCGGCGCGGAATTCGCGCAGCAGGTTGACCGCGGCATGCAGGTCTTCATGAAGCTCAATCCGAACGCCTTCGGGTCCTATAAGGTGGAGTTGATCAAGCGCGATTCGAAGACTTCCAGCGGCGCGGACGCGAAGACTGCGGTGCAGGAGCTGATCGCGCAGGACAAGGTCGACATCCTCACCGGCTTCATTTATTCGCCCGACGCGATTGCCTCGGCGCAGCTGGTCACGGAGGCGAAAAAACCGATGGTGATCATGAACGCGGGCACCGCGTGGATCACGAACCTCTCGCCGATGATCGCGCGCGTCTCGTTTTCGATGTGGCACGCCGGGCACGCCATGGGCGAGGCGGCATCCAAACTCGTCAAGGCGAAGACCGCGGTGGTCGGCTACAGCGATTTCCCGCCGGGCAAGGACAGCCTGGATGCGTTCAAGCGCGGCTTCGAGTCGACCGGCGGGCAGGTGATCGACGCCATCCCGATGGGCGGTCCCGCGCAGGTGCCGGACTTTACGCCTTTCTTCCAGCGCGCCAAGGACAAGAAGCCCGACGTGTTCTTCGTCTTCGTGCCCTCGGGCGATCACGCGGTTGCGGTGATGAAGACCTATAACGCGCTAGGCATGCGCCAGGCCGGGATCAAGCTGATCGGGCCCGGGGATCTCACGCCGGACTACAAGCTGCAGGGCATGGGAGATGAGGCGGTCGGGCTGATCACGATCCATCACTACAACGCCGACCTCGACAACCCGCTCAACAAGCGCTTCGTGGAAACCTGGAAGAAGGACTACGGCGCCAACGCGACGCCCGATTTCATGGCGGTGCAGGGCTACGACGGCATGGCGGCGATCGCGCACGCGGTGGTGACGCTGAAGGGCAAGATGGATCCGGAGGCCACCATCAACGCGCTCAAGGGCTGGAAGTTCAACAGCCCGCGCGGACCGATCTCGATCGACCCGGCGACGCGTGACGTGGTGATGAACGAATACCTGAGCGAAGTGGTGAAGAGCGGCGGCCGCCTGGTACAGAAGAACATCGGCACCATCAATGCGGTGAAGGACATGTGCAAGGAGCTCAAGGAAGGGAAGTGCAAGTAGCGCAGTCCCTCTTTCCACAGCCCAACACGCCGCCGCCCGCGGCAATCTGACGGGCGGCGGTTTTTTTTCATGGATCCGGTCAGCATCCTTCTCGGCGGTTTCGCCTCCGGGATGGTGCTGTTCATCGTCTCGGTCGGCCTCTCGGTGACCATGGGCCTGATGGGCTTCGTCAATCTCGCGCACGGCGGCTTCGCCATGCTGGGCGGTTACGTGATCGTGCTCGCGATGAAGCACTGGGGCATGAGCTTCCTGCCCGCGCTCGGGCTCTCCTTCCTAGCGGTCGCCGCGCTCTCGGTGGTGCTGGAGCGGTTGCTGTACGCGCGCCTGTACCGCGCGCCCGAGCTGGAGCAGGTGCTGTTCACCATCGGCCTGGTGTTCGTCATGACCGCGGTGGTGACGCTCGGCGTGGGGCCCGAGACGCAGGTAGTGCAGCTGCCCGGC
>JBQTJV010000202.1:0-8985 GCA_052386775.1 Betaproteobacteria bacterium | reverse complement strand
GCACCTCGGCGCCGAGCAGCTGGTCACCGTCGAGATGGCGGTCGGGACAGGCTTCGGCGGTGAAGCGGTAGACCGCCGGCGCATTCAGGATGACCGACATGCCGTGGGCGATGAACGGCTCCTCCTGCGGATAGTGCGGCGTGCGGAACTCGCGCACCAGACCCGATACCGCGTAGGACATCCCGTGCGGCAGGTGGCACCCGGCGTTGCCGAACGCGATGCCCGCCAGCGTTGCGGCGTACATCATTTCGGTGCGCGCCTCGGCGTCAGCCGCGTCCGTCACCGCGCGCAGGAAATAGCGGCCGATAAGACGCAGCGCTTCGTGCGCCACGGCGTCGCTCCAGGGATTCGCACCCTGGCTCGGCGGACGCAGCGACGGGCGCTGCGCCCTGGCGCGCCGCGCGTACGCCACGGCGGTGAGCGACTCGAGCGCGTGCGACATCGCATCGAAGCCGGTCGATGCGACGATGGTCGCCGGCAGCGTGCGGGTGACATCCGGGTCGATCAGCCCGGTCGTCGGCTTGAGCCAGCGCGACTGGATCCCGGTCTTGGCCTTCAGCGCGAGCAAATCGAAGATCGCGATTCCGGTCGCTTCCGAACCCGTTCCGGACGTGGTCGGGCAGGCGATGTGCGGCTTGAGCGGCCCGGGCACCGGCTTGCCCGCTCCCACCGGCGCGTTGACGTAGGTCAGAAATTCCTCGGGATGGCTCGAATAGAGATTCGCCGCCTTGCAGGTGTCCATGACCGATCCGCCGCCGACCGAAACGAAGCCGTCGAACCGGCCTTCCTGCGCAAAGCGGGCCGCCTGCTGGAACGACACGTCGGTCGGCTCTACCCTCACTTCGTCGTAAACGGCAAACTCGAGGCCGGCCGCCTTGAGCGATTGCGTCACCGTATCGAAATGGGGAAGCGTCCGCACCCGGGCGTCGGTATAAACCGCGACCCGCGTCATGCCCAAGGCCCTCGCCTGATCGCCGGCTTCCTTCAAACACCCTGCACCGAAAGTGAGTCGCGACGCATCGATGGTGAACGCATCGTCGCCGTTCCCGGTCTGCGTGAAATACGCGTGACAGCAACTCATGGCCTTTCTCCAAACAGGTAAGGCAAATTAGTTACTATACGCGCAGGGGCAACTCCAATTGCTCATGCGCGTAAGTTGTTGATGCCGAGATATGCTTTGTAGCACAATGGGTTCCGTTACGGCTGCGATGAAGAAAGACACCGGTACGAGCGCATAAACTCGAAGGACTCACCATGCAAGTTACTGAACACCGCTTCGCCAACGCGCTTCTGCTCAAGGTATCAGGCCGCATCGACCGCGACACCGCAGACACATTCAAGTCCGCGCTTGAACCTCACTTGCAGAGATGCCGAGTGGGCGGCGATGTCCTGCTTCTGGACTTCTCGGATCTGCAGTACATCAGCAGTCTCGGTTTCCAGGTTCTGCTTCTCGCGCAGCGGAAGGCAAAGACGCAGAGCGGCTCCTTCGGCGTAGCTGCACTGCAGCCTGCCGTGAAAACAGTATTCGACGTCGCAAACCTGGCCAAGGTTATCCGTTGCCACGACACCGTCGAGCTAGCGCTTGCGGAAATGTCCCACACCGCGCGAATTGCCTATATGCAGAGTAAATAAATCGGGAAGCATCGGCCATACATGTCGTGCGCTAATGCGGCAAGCAAGTAATGCAAGACCGCCATTGTGACTTCTGAGACGCGGCAGTTCAACGGGCGAATCGAACCCTTCTCCAAACTTCGTGAATTCATCGAGCGCTTCTGCTCGGCCGCCGGCGTGGCGCAGCAGCGCCGCGAAGAACTGATCCTGCTCATCGATGAACTGTCGGAGAACAGCACGCGCCATGGCTATGCAGCGACAGACGCAACCGAATGGCCGCTTTGGCTGACGCTGTCAGTCTCGGGGGGCAAACTCGCAGTGCTCTACGAGGACGCGGCGGCGCCTCACGATCCATTCGCAAACTTCACGCAGCCTGACTATTCCGGCCCACCCGAATCCTGGCGGATCGGCGGATGGGGCGTGCCACTCATCTCGAAGATTGCTCACGATCTGCGGTATGAGCGTTTGGCTGACCGTAACCGCGTTCACTTCACCTTGCCGCTCGGTCGACTCAGCGCCTGAGCGCAGCGGTCAACGTTCCAGCGCGCGGATCCGCTCGGACCGCGCCTGATCAGGTTCCCCAACGGCACGCGAGCATGGTTATGTCATCTGATGGGTCTATGCCGCCGGCAAACGCGCTCACCTCGCGTATCACACCGCTCACCACATCCTTCGGCGTGCGTCCTGCGTGCGCGACCAGAGTGGCCTCGAGCCGACTCGACCCGAACATCTCCTTGCGCTCGTTCATTGCCTCCGTAATGCCGTCGGTAAAGGCAAAGAGCGTGCCTCCTTGGGTCATTTGCGCTTGCTGAACCTCGCGGTCGAACGCCGGATCGATTCCCGCCGGCATGTTGCAGCCGCCGGCAAGTCGAGTCACCGTGCCAGCGGCAGCAACGAGGTATGGCGGATCATGCCCGGCGGTACACCAGCGCACTTCTCCCGTTAGCGCATCCACGACGCACACCACCAGCGTCGCGAACATGGCATGAGGATTGTCCTTGCACAGTTCTTCGTTGGCGCGTGCCACCAGTTCCGCGGCGAAGATGTCATCGCTCGCAGCAGGCGCAAGCTCGGTTGCCAGCAGCCGCAGCACCGCTTTCGCCCTCGCCATGAAAAGCGCAGCCGGTGCGCCCTTGTTCGACACATCCGCGACGATCAGGCACATGCGCTGGGGAGTGACCCAGAAGAAGTCGTAGAGATCGCCCCCCACCTCGTACGCGGGTCGCAGAGTAGCATACACCTCCAGCGGACGTTCGGCGGTCCAGACCGGAAAATCGGTCGGGACCATGCTTAACTGAATGGCTCGGGCAGTGTCGAGTTCGTGCTCCATGCGTTCGACATGACGCATGACCGCGTCGCGCAGCCGCTTCTTTTCCAGGCTTGCGCCAACCCGCGCGCGCAGCAGCGTCGGATTGAACGGCTTTGGCAGATAATCCTCCGCCCCGAGCTCGATGCAGCGGATCGCGCTCTCCAGCTCGTCCACTGCCGAAATCATGATTACCGGAATGTCGCGATGCCTGGCGTGCCCTTTGAGGGTTGCCAGGACCTGGTAGCCATCGATCCCCGGCATCATCACGTCGAGCAGCACGAGGTCGAAGCTCTGCGCCGCCAGTAGTTTCAGGGCCTCACGGCCATCCGCCACCGCCACGACGTTTGCATGCCCTTCGCGTGCCAATCGCCGTGACAGCATTTCGCGATTGTTATCATTGTCGTCCACAACGAGAATCGCGCCTTGCCCGGTGGCAGCACCGCGCACGATGCGAAGCGCGGCAGCCCCTTTCCCGGAAACCGAAGCGGCGCGCGGGGCACTAAGCATGGTCGTCCCCTGCATCACCATATTCCGTAAGTGTGTGGCTGCCCCATTGATGCGCTCCACGTCCGGGAGGATATCCTCGCACCCATCCTCGGTGACGAGCGCGCCGAGTTTGCCCGCAGCAGCAATAATTTCATCGACGGGCGCGGCGAGCGCCAGTTGCAATCGATCCATGTCGGGCACTCCGCCCGCCACGCCAGCGGGAGCCAAGATGTCGTTGATACGTGCCAGCGCACGTTGCGCATGGTCTAGTATGATTCTCAGCGGGGGCGCGAGCCGTGCACGGGAGCCGCCCTCGGCATCTTCCAGCAGCATCTCGCCGTAGCCGATGATATGGTTGAGCGGCGTGCGCAGCTCGTGACGCAGATGCGCGACCGCCGGATGGCCGGAGTTCATGGAGCGGTTTTTTTCGCGAGCAGCGCTTCGATCTTCTGCGTGAGCCGCGCAAGGTCGATCGGCTTCGTATCGAAGTCGTCGCAGCCCGCCTCTAGCGCCCTGTCCCGGTCCGCTGCCATGGCGTGCGCGGTAAGCGCGATGATTGCGATCGCCCGGGTCTGCGCCGCGGCCTTGATCTGCCGGGTCGCCTCCCATCCGTCCATGGTGGGCAGGCTCATATCCATCAGTATCAGGTCGGGCAGCGCCGACTGAGCCATATTCACCCCCTGCTCGCCGTCGATCGCGATGAGGACCTCGTAGCCCTTCTTCTGGAGCCGGCGCGAAAGCATGTCGCGGTTCATGTCGTTATCTTCAACCAGCAATCTCCTGGCCATTGTCCACCCTCTTTTGCTCAAACACCTCGGACCGCCGGCTCCGGGGTGTGCCGGCGACGGACAGATTCCGCAACGGCACGCGACAACTCTTCCAAGAATTCATCCCGGCCGCGCACCCCTTTCTGGAGGATCTGCTCAACACCGCCGTTGAGGCATCGCCGATCCTCTTCGGTCAGATCCTTCGCCGTCACGACGACGACCGGTATCGCGCGCGTCTCCGGCTGGGCGCGCAGTTCGGTCAAAAATTCGAACCCGTCCATTTCCGGCATCATGAGGTCAAGCACGATCGCGTCGGGTCTCGCATCGCGCAGCATGGCCAGCGCAATCTTGCCGTTTAACGCTTCCGCGACGTCCCAGCCATTGTCGGACAGTGCTCGGACGATGCTCAGCCTCACGCCGTCATCGTCGTCCACCACCAGTACATTGCGCGCCGCCGGGTGGCAGATGGCTTTCAGCACGCTGAGGAGCCGCTCGCGGTTAACCGGCTTCACCAGGTACTCGCTGGCACCCAGCGAGTAGCCACGATTTTTCTCGTCCACGATCGACACGAGTATCGCGGGGATGTCCGCGAGCTCCGGGTCGCCCTTCAGCGCGGACAGCACGGTCCAGCCATCGAGATCGGGCATCATCACGTCGAGCGTAATGGCGGCCGGCCGCAACTCGCGCGCAAGACGCAGCGCCTCGCGTCCGCCTGAGGCTGTCGCCACGGAATACCCGTCCCGGGTAAGAAAGCGCTCCATCGTCTCGCGCACGGCGGCATCGTCGTCCACCACCAGCACCAGCGTGCCGTTCGCCAACGGGCGCGGCAGCACCGCCGCTTCGACGGCGGCCGTCTCCGCGGTGCGGTCCGTGACCGCGGCAGGCAGGCGCAGCGTAAAAGTGGAACCACGCCCGGGCTCGCTCTCGACGGTGATGTCTCCCCCCATCATCTGGCACAGCCGGCGGCTGAGCGCCAGGCCGAGCCCGGTGCCGCCGTATTTTCGGGTGGTGGAAGCATCAGCCTGTGAAAATTCCTTGAAGAGACGTCCCATCTGCTCGGGCGTCATCCCGATGCCGTTGTCGTGCACCTGGAATACCAGCCAGTCGCCGGCTTCGCGCGGTTCCCGCTCGACGGCCAGCGTGACGGTTCCCTTCTCGGTGAACTTGCATGCATTGCTCAAAAGGTTGAAAAGAGCCTGCCGCACCTTAGTTAAATCGGCATGCATCGTACCAGCGTCTTCCGCACACGAGACCTCCAGACGGTTCGACTTTCTCTGCGCAAGAGGCGCAATAACCTCGGTGACGCTCGTCACAACACTCGCGACGCTGAACGACTCCAGATACAAATCCATCTTTCCGGCCTCGATCTTGGAGAGATCGAGAACGCCATTGATGAGTTCGAGCAGATGCTGGCCGGAAGCGTGGATTTTTCTGAGGTCCGCCACGAACTGCTCCGCCTCCAGCTCGGCGGCGTCCTCCTGCAGCATCTCGCTGTAGCCGATGATCGCGTTCAAAGGCGTTCTCAGCTCATGCGACATGTTGGCGAGGAACTGCGACTTGTGCAGGCTTGCGAGTTCGAGCTGCTCGCTCTTTTCCTGAATCTCATGGAACAAACGCACGTTTTCGATCGCGATCACCGCCTGATCGGCGAAGGTCTTGAGTAACGCGACCTGCTTGTCCGTGAAAGAGCCTGGTGCTGCTCGTGTCACGGCAATCGCACCGATCGCATCGTGCTCGCGTAGCATTGGCGCACATAGAATCGCGCGCCAGCCTGTCGTTTCGGCGCGCTTTTTCATCCTTTCATTCGCCCATGCCTCTGCGCGGATATCAGCTGCATGAACGATATCGCGGCGCAGGATGGCTCGAGATGAGACAAACTGCTCGTCACTTAGAGGTATCGAGAAATGGTCTGCGTCTTGACCGGGTGAGCGTGAGCTGGCTACGGTTTCTACACGATCACCCTTTACGAGCCGGAGGTTCACAGTCAAGCCGCCGAACAGACGAACACCGCTGTTTACGATCGCTTCGAAAATGGGTTGCGTGTCCGTAGGCGAACTGCTGATTACTCGCAGAATCTCGGCTGTCGCTGTCTGCTGATCGAGGGCCTCGGTCAATCCAGCGTTCGCGCTTGCCAGTTCACGGGTGCGCGCCTCGACTTTCGCTTCAAGATCGGCATACGACTCCTGAAGCTGCGTCGTCGCCCGGTTGAACTCGGCCGCCAACGACTCGAGTTCGTCTCCGGTGCGGATTTCGATGCGGTGCGCAAGATCACCCTTGCCAACCTGCGCCGCCCCCGCCTGCAGCGCGCGGATGGGGCGCACCATTCTGCTCGCGAGCATGAAGGCGACCAGAGCGGAGATGATCAATCCCGCAATGAGCAGCAAGCCGGTGCGCAACAGCGACGCATTGAGCGTCGCATGCAGTTCAGCGAGGGGCTGCTCCACGAACACCTTCCAGCCAAGGGAGGATATGTCCGCCCAGGCCGATGACACCTCTATACCGGCAGCGTTGCGCGAAGTCAGCGCCTGTTCCTCCAGCGCCTGACCTGCAAACGCGATCTTGACGTGGGCGAGTCCTGACAGGTCGGTCTTGCGCAGTACCAGCCCGATGTCCGGGTCAGCGACGAGGTGGCCGGAGGTGTCCACGACATATGCCTTGCCCTTTTCGCTGACCTTAATTTTCGAAATCACATCCCAGATGAACTTGAGATTCACCTCGGCGATGGTCACGCCGCCCCGGGCACCTCCGGTTCGCACCGCCACCGTCATGTACGGTTCGGTTTCCTTGCGGTAATAAACCGGCCCGAAGTACGTCTTGCTCGGCAGGGCCTCCACGAATGCCGGCTCCTTTGAACGGTCGCGCGTGGCGGTGGTATCGTCGACGCCCAGGCGCGACACTGCAATTTGTTCGCGGCCGGCAGAGTCTATGTACGCTAAATCGGTCACGGCGGGCGCCTGTCTCAGGAGCTTGAGAAACTCCACGTGACGTTGCTCGTTGCCCCGGGCTCCGAGCTGCGGCAGGGACGCGAACGAGAGCTGCTGCTCGATCTGCCGGATAAACTGCTCGATGCGCGCTGCGGCACCCAGCGCCTTTTCTTTTTGCAGGCCGGCAAGCGCACCTTCGATTTCCTTGTACGAAAAGTAGAGCCCGAGCCCGCTGCTCGCCAGCAAGGCACCGCATACCAGCGCGAGTATCAGCACCAGATAGCGCCGGAACAATCGACTGCGGTATACGCCCGCGGTCTCAGGTACAGGACCCATGATCCGTCCTGTCGTTGTCACTGTATGACCTCGTCCGCACTCAGCAATATCTTTTCCGGAATCGTGATTTCGAGCGCTTTGGCAGTCTTGAGATTCACCACCATTTCGAACTTGGTGGGCTGCTCGATGGGAAGGTCCCCCGCCCTGGCACCCTTGAGGATTTTATCGACATAAGAGGCGGCACGCCGGAAGCTGTCCGACAGATCCCGGCCATATGACATCAAGCCCCCGGCCTCGGGATACTGCCGGTAGGACGCGATGCTGCCTATTCGATGCTTCGCGGCGAGTTCCGATATGCGCCGGAAATGGCCATTGATCACCGGATCGGGTACCAGAATGCACGCGTCCGGGCGCTCGCGCATAACGGCCGCAAACGACTTTTCAATGTCGTCTGCGCTGCGGGCCGACACATGCAGAGCCTGCGCACCCAATTTTACGAGCGCCGGCTCCAGGCGCCTGGCGAATGTCACCGTGCCGGGATTGTCTGGATTCGCAAGAACGGCGACGCGCGAGGGCCTCAGGGATGTTGCACCGAGCAACTCCAGTTGCTTGGCGCCGATTTCGAAAGCCATGTTCGTCAAACCGGTGATGTTGCCGCCGGGGCGCGCCAAGCTTGCGACGAAGCCCAGGGCCACAGGATCCGTCATGGAGGGCACCACGACCGGAAGCGATGGCGTCGTTTTGCGAATCGCGTGAAGCGCGGGCGTTCCGCCGGTGCTCACGATAACGTCCACCTTCGCCTGCACCAGTTCCGCCGCAAGAGCGGGCAGTCGCTCGTAGTCGTACCCGGCGGAGCGGACTTCGAGGACGTAGTGACGGCCTTCGATATATCCCAACTCTTGCATGCCCTTGCGGAACGCGTGCTGCAACTGAACGGCGAGGCCAGCTTCCGGCGACGCGACAGTGAGATATCCAACGCGATAGGGCCTACGCGTCGCCTGCGCGAGCGCCATGCGTGGACAGCAGACAATCGCCGCCAGGAGCGTCATCACCGAACGGCGCGTCATTCGATCACCCGGTCGGCGCTGACTGGTCCTATGCACTGCTTTGTATTACAATGCATGTCCAAAGGAGTATCCCCACATGGAATCTCAACTGACATTGCGGCTTCCGGCGGCGCTTGCCGGCAAACTCGAACGGTCCGCCAAACGGTTGCGGCGCAAACGTTCCGACGTGGTGCGTCTCGCGCTGGAACAATTTCTGGAGTCGGAGCCGACAGTCCGCCCCATCGAGCGGGTTCGCGATCTCCTCGGGGGCATCGAAAGCGGTATGCCCGACCTTGGCCAACGCCATCGGGAGCATCTGATCCGGCGCTTACGCCGTGGCGCATGAACTTCTGCTCGATACCGGGGCGTTTGTCGCTCTCGTGGACCGCAGCGAGCGACGGCACGCCGATTGCGTGGCGGCGCTTGAGCGATGGGACGGTTCGGTCGTCACCACCGAAGCCGTTCTCACCGAGACGCTCCACCTGGTCGGGCCGCAATGGCAAGCTCAAAAACTCTGTCTCGAATTCGTGCTGCGAGGCGCTTTTGTGCTGGTTCCCCAATCGCAG
>JBQTJV010000201.1:0-9127 GCA_052386775.1 Betaproteobacteria bacterium | reverse complement strand
TACGCCGAGAAAGTCGAGCGGAAGGATGTAACCGGCAAGGTCAAGATCGAGGCCCCCTTGGCCGGTTACCTGAGTGAACTCAACGGCAAGTACCGGCTTCGTGTCACCGAAACGACCTTCAAACCCGGCGGCTATGTCGGTGAACACCACCACATCGGGCCGGGGATTCGCGTCGTCGCCGCTGGCGAAGTAACGAGGGTCCACGGCGGCAAGACTACCGTCCTGAAGGCGGGAGATGCCTATTACGTCGCCGGGAACGATGCCAGTTCAAATCACAACAAGGGCGACGTGCCCGCGGTGGTTCTCGTTTTTGAAATCTTCCCCGCTGATTGGAAGGGGTCCACGGCGGTGCCGCCGAGGTAACGATACGGGCCGGCGGCCTGTCGTCTGAGAGCAAAGCAGGCTGCCCAAATCACTGAGGGTGTACGACGACCTCGTACACCTCGACGGATTGGACGGCGCCGCCGGCCGCCTGGCTGCCGGCGGTTCGAAGGCGCTGTGACGTCGCCTCGGTCGCATGGAGATCGGCCTCCGTCGCCCAGAGCGTGACGCCGATCAGCTTGCCCTTGGCGCGGTCCACCAGCATGTAGCCGCCCTTGAAACCGGCAACATTCTTGTATGACGGCATCACCGCGTCCCGGAACTGGCGGATGCCCTCCTCCACTTTTTCCGGCACGCCGTTTGTCACTCTCACTCGCGCGAACATCGCCTTCTCCTCTCGGTATGCAGGAACCGGAGCATACACCGGAAAGAAAGGATCGCGACGCTAGGCCTTGATGTTCTGATTGATGCGGAACAGGTTTTCCGAATCGTGTTTTTTCTTGATGCTCGCCAGGCGCTGGTAATTTGCGCCGTAGGCCGCAGGCACCCGGTCGGCTTCGTCGGCCGTCATGAAATTGACGTAGGCGCCGCCCGAAGCAAACGGCTTCGCAGCCTCGAAGAACTTGCGTGCCCAGCCGATGCACGCCTGATCCCCGTCCGGCGTCTGCCACCGGGCGTGCACGTTCATGACGAACTTCGCATCGCGGGCGGAGTACGCCGTCGCCGCCGCCGGGACGCGATTCGGCGCGCCGGAAATGAGGCCGATGAAGATTTCGCATTCCGGCGAGGGAAGCTTCATCACGTACTCGAGCGCCGTATCGATCGCGGCGTCTTTCAGCTCCGTGAAGTTGTGCGACTTCCAGTAATTTCTGGCACCCGGCGTGAGCAGCGGATCGAAGGCTTGCTGCCAGGCGACGTACGGCATGGCGCCGACGTGCTCGCCGTGTGCATTGCCGAACTTGCGCAGCGGCGCGATCAGCTTCTCCCCGACCGTCGGGTCGCCGGCATAGAACATCGGCAGAACGATCACTTCCTTGCCATGGACTGCCGCGGGCAGAAACGGCAGCGGGGGCGCCTGGCGCAGGACCACCCAGACATTCAATTCCTCGGGCGCCGTCGACACGAATTCCCGATACTGCTGTAACACCTGTTTAGCCTGGGAAATGGGAAACACGATCAGGCCGGCCAGAATCTCAGGCCCGACTTGATGAAGACGATATTCGTACCGGGTCACCACGCCGAAGTTGCCGCCGCCGCCGCGGACAGCCCAGAACAAATCCGGATTCTCGGTTTCGCTCAACGCGATTTTCTCGCCGCCGGCGTTCACCAACTCCGCGGAGACCAGGTTGTCCACCGTCATGCCGTATTTGCGCGTGAGCCAGCCGAAGCCGCCGCCCAGCGTCAGGCCGGAGATACCGGTGGTGGAATTGATTCCTACCGGCGTGGCGAGCCCGTGCTGTTGCGCTGCCGCGTCGAATTCGGCCAACGTCGCGCCGGGGCCGACATACGCGCGCTTCTTATCCGCATCGATGCGCACGGCGTTCATCGCGGAAAGGTCGATCATCAATCCACCGTCGCATACGGCGTTGCCGGCGATATTGTGCCCCGCGCCGCGGATGGAAATGTCGAGGCCGTGCTTTTTCGCAAGGCGGATGGCATCGGCCACGTCCTCCGCGCTCGCGCAGTGAACGATGCACGCGGGGCGACGATCGATCATCGCGTTCCATACGGTGCGCGCCTTGTCATAGCCCGCGTCTCCGGGCAGCGAATATTTGGTTCCAGAAAGGCTTGCGGTCAGCCTGCTGATGTCCTTCTGCCCTGACGTTGTCATGATGATCTCCTGCAAAAGAGTGAACAAAACCCGACCCCGGGACCGGGTCCCCATCCTAGCGCGAAGCCTGCATCACGCGCATCCGTCCGTTCGGCTCATGCACGTTCCACGCGATCCTGCCCGGCAGCTGCCGGGATGGCTGGAAGAGGCGGAGCCAGATTAGCGGCTGGCCGCATCGCGCCTATGTCGGTCCGGTTTCGGATTGTTACGACCTTGTATCAGGCGATGGGTCGAGACCTCAGACGGCAAGACGTTCCTCCATAGCGGCTTGCGCCTGAACAACGGCTTTGGACGTGGAGCGGGTCCTGTATGATAAAGACCGAAAAATCGCGAGCAGTGATCGCATTCCTGGAGGGTGCCGTGGATTTCGAATGGTCCGAGGAGCAGAAACGCTGGCGTGCGCGTGCCCAGGAGTTCGCGGAGAAAGTCATCAAGCCCGATGTGCTGCGACGCGACCGGCTGCCCACCGCCGCGGAACGCATACCGTGGGATTGGATACGCGAGGCCGACCGTCTCGGCATGCGCACGCTCGGCGTTCCCGTGAAATTCGGCGGCGCGGGCGCCGACATAGCGACGATGTGCCTGGTCGGGGAGGAACTTGCGGTCGGCGATCTCGGATTCGCCGTGATCATGGACCAGTGCTGGAAGATGGCGCACATCCTGAGCGATGCCATGACGCCGGAGCAGCAGCAGAAATTCATTCCGGCATTCGTCAAGGATCCGGAGGCGACCTTCGCCATCGGTTTCACCGAAGTCGGCGCCGGATCGGACCATCAGGGCTACTACGACTCGCCCGATATCGCGTTTCACACCACCGCGGTGCGCGACGGCGATTTCTACGTGATCAACGGAGCCAAGCGCTATGTCTCCAACGGCTGCATGGCCAAGCTCTATTTCATCGTCGCGCGCACCGATCCGAGGAAGAGCCTGCGCGAGGGCGGCAGCGTCTTCATCGTGCCCTCCGACACGCCGGGATTCCGGACCGGTTTCTTCCATGAGA
Source organism: Betaproteobacteria bacterium (assembly GCA_052386775.1). Lineage (GTDB taxonomy): Bacteria > Pseudomonadota > Gammaproteobacteria > Burkholderiales > SG8-41 > DSOT01. The sequence goes on along the minus strand of JBQTJV010000201.1, from coordinate 5,975 downwards.
AAAGCAGCCAGCGGCTCGCCACCAACGGCACGTTTCACTTCGAGAACTGCCGCGTGCCGGCGAGCCACCTGCTGGGCGGCGAAGGGCTCATGTCGCGGCTGCGCGCCGAGTACATGTGGGGCAGCAAGGCGGAAGCGGCGGCGACTGCGCTCGGCGTCGGGCGCGCCGCCTACGAATACGCGCTCGCGTATGCGAAGCAGCGTGTGCAGGGCGGCAAACCGATCGTCGAGTTGCAACCGGTGGCGATGATGCTGGCGCAGATGGCGATGAAGATCGATGCGGCGCGCACGCAGATCTGGCGCGCGGCGTGGCTCGCCGACCGCAAGCAGCCGGAGGCCAGGACGCTCGGGCTGCTCGCCAAAGTCAACGCTTCCGAAACGGCGTTCGAAGCGTGCAAGCTCGCGTGCGAGATACTGGGTGGCTCGGCGATCATGCACGATCACCCGGTGGAAAAATATCTCCGCGACGCGACGAGCTTCCTGCACTCGGACGGCACGAATCAAGTCTGCCTGCTGCGCGCGGCGCAGGGCCTGGCCGCTCCGGGCGCGACGCTTTACGGTTTCTGAATCGCTTGCCGGAATCAGGGCGAGCGACGACCCGCGCTGTGCCTTAGGGCGCGCGCGACCGCCGTCTGATCTCGAACTACCCCCGCGCGGGGGGCCGCTCAGAAGTCTTCGAAAACGTTCGGGAAGGCAAAACCGAGGGTCACAAAAAAGCCCAGCACCTTCAGCAGGTGCATGGCTTTCTGCCCTCCGTTCATCTGTTTGAAGGTGAGCGTCGGTTGGGCCGCCGCCGCACTCCCCTGCGCAGCTTTAGTCGGGTCGGACATGTAGATCTCCAAGCGTCTGATTGAATGCGTCCAATCCAGAGCGCCGGAAACCCTCTCGGATCTCCGCGGGAGCAAGCCACCCGGAATTGAACCGATCTAGTTTGGAGCTCTTTCCTTACGGGGGACTTACGAATGCCGACGCAATGGCCTAAATCGCCATGCCATGCACGCGTTTTCCTGAAGTTATCCGCGAAACGGGGGAGGAATCTGACCCGGACGCCGCGGCGCCTGGCGCTTCAGGGCGTCCGGGCCTTGAGGTCCGCTTGCGTCACTTCGCCGGTGTAGACGTAACCGGTCTCTTCGACGCTGCCGGCGCCGATGTAGATGCCGATCACTTCGAGCGGCTCGGTGTCGCTCAGGTTGTAGAGGAAGTGCTCGACGCCGCGGGGAATGCAGTGCACGTGGCCGCCGCGCACCTCGGCCCGGTCCGGCCCCGCGCCCGCAAACCCGCGCCCGCGAATGACGTAATAGATCTCCTCGCAGTTGTCGTGCCGGTGCTTCTTGTGAATCGCCCCCGGCATGAACTTCGCCCAGAACAGGGTCGTCGGGCTGCCGTTGTGGCGGCCGATCGGCATGCGGAAGTCCGTGATGCTCCAGCCGTCCTTTTCATGCATGCGCGCGGGCTTCACGTCGTCGATGTGCACCAGGATGCCGTCGCTGAACTTCTCGCGGCGCGGCCTGCTGAGATCGGCCTCGGTCACCGCGCCGCGGTATTCGTAACCGGTGTCGGCGACGCTCTTCGCCCCGACGTAGAAACCGATGACCAGCCCGTCTTCGTCCTTGGTCTCGTTGAAAAAGAAGTGCTCCGATCCTCTCGGCATGAGGCGGCAGTGCCCCGGCCGCACTTCGGTGATCTCGCCGCTCTGCCCCACCACGCCTCGACCCTTCAGGTAAACGGCGATCTCGTCGCAGTTGCGGTGCACGTGCTTGGCGTGCGTCGAGCCGGGCCGGAAGATCGAATGGAAGAGCGTCGTCGAACTGCCCTCCCTGCCCGAGATCGGCAGGCGGAATTCGGAGATCGCCCAACCCTCCCCCGGTTTCATGTTCTCGGGCCGCACGTCGTCGACGTGCACCAGCGGATAGGTAAGCGCCATGGTTCCTCCCTCAGACGCGCTGCACGTTGAACATCGGCTCGCCGCGCAACCAGTGGCCGAAGTTGGCGATGAACATCTCGGCGCAGCGCTGCTCGTTGCCGCTCGATGCGGAGGCGTTGTGCGGCGTGACGATGACGTTCGGCAGATCCCACAGCGGCGATTCCCGCGGCAGCGGCTCCTGGCGGTGGGCGTCGAGCGCGGCGCCCGCGAGGCGGCCGCTCTTCAGCGCCTCGATCATCGCCGCTTCGTCCACGATTTCGCCGCGCGCGATGTTGATGAGCCGTGCGCCACGCTTCATGCGCGCAAACGCCGCGGCATCGAGCAAGTTGCGCGTCTCTTTCGTCAGCGGACAGGAGATGACGATCCAATCCGCACCCGGCAGGAGTTCGGCGATCTTCGCCGGCGGATGCATTTCGTCCACCGGATCGCCGGCTTTCTGCGGACTGCGCCGCACCCCGATCACCTTCAGTCCGAACGCACGTGCATAACCGGCAAACACCGTGCCGACGGCGCCAACGCCGATCAACAGCACGGTCTGGCCGCGCAGGTCATCCGGCAGCGCGGCGCCGCGCAGCGGCCGCCACTCGTGCTTGTGCTGGCCCTGGATGTAGGTAGGAAATCCGCGCGACAGCATGAGCAACCCGGTCATTCCGGTCTGCGCCACCGGCTCGGCGTTCGATCCGGTAGAACTCGTCAGAATGACGCCCCGCGCCTGCAGCTCCGCCGCGAGATACTGCTGGCCGATGCCGGAGTTGGCGTAATGAACCCACTTCACGTTCGACGCAGCGGGGAGCGCCTCCCGGTAGGCCGCATTGGCCTGCTCGTCAAAGCGGATCTCGCGGTCAAGAAAAATGCAGTCGATGCGCTCGCAATCGGCGCGCGACAGACGGGCGCCGTTGGGTTCCGGAAGAGTCATGAACGACACGCGCTTCCCACAGCGTTCCGCGAGCGCCTGCAATCCGGCCCCGAAACGCGCAATGAACTGGGTGGAAACGAGAGCGGTGGCCATCGGGTCGACATTTTAACGCGCCGCCGCTGCGCCTGAGTTACGCGCCGACACCGGTCTTATTGGCGACCGATGCGAAAATAGGTCACACTAACGGGCTAACCACCCCCCCACATGGAGAATTCCCGTGACCGTGACGCACTCGCAGATGTTGAAGACCCGGCGAAAAAATCAGAAAACCAAGAAGCGTCTCACGCGTGAAGCAAAGCAGGCGAAAAAGCTCGCGAAGCGGAACGTGAAGACGGGCAGCGCCAACGCCTGAAAGCTGTTTGCGCGCCATGGTGAGCGCGCAGTCACGGCGTCCGATCCGGCCGCTGCCACGCAAGCCGTGGCGGCTTCCTGTAAGGCTCAATCCGTGTCTAGCCCGTGCGTCCGGGCCGCGCCAGGCTACTTCGCCGGGGCAGAGTGCGCTTCGGCGCTTTGCGGTTGCGTGGGCTTGGGGCCGACGCCGCCGGGCAGCTCTTTGGCCGTCTTTGGCATGTTCTCGGTTTCGGGGCGGGGCCCGCCCGCTGCCGGCGCGCCGCCCTTCTCCTTGCGATAGTGCTGGACCACCCGCTCCTGCGCGGCTTCCAGCTGCTTCTTCTCCTTTTCAAGCTGCGCCTGCTGGGCCGCTTTTTTCTGTTCTGCCGCTGCCTGCTCTTCCGGCGACGGGGGCGGCAGTTTGGCATGCGCGCTGGCGATGCCCAAAGCCATGAGTATCATGATCAGGGGTTCGGCATTCACGAAGGATCTCCTCGGGGAATTTTCTGGGTGCTCATTAGAGCTTTCCTGCCGCCAAAAGTTGTAGTAAGTTTCGAGTAAGTTTGTCGGAACTCACCTCCCGACACGGACTCCATCAGTAGTGACCGTCCAGGGTGCGAATCATCATGAACTTGCGGGGTTTTATAGGCACAGCGGGGTTCTGCGCAGCGGCGATCTGCGCGGGCGGCGTGCCCGGGCATGCCGCCGCTCAAGGCGCAACCGCGGCCGGTGAGGCCGGGTGGGAGGACACGCTCGCCACGTTTGCCGCCGCCGATCTCAGGAAAACGCCTGAACCGGGCGGCGTGCTGTTCGTGGGCAGCTCCTCCATTCGCCTCTGGGACAACCTGGAGTCGGAGTTTGCGGACGCCCGGGTCATCAAGCGCGGCTTCGGCGGCTCGCGGTTGAGCGACTGCGTGAGGCTGCTCGACCGGCTGGTGATCAAATACCGGCCGCGCACCGTATTGTTATACGCCGGCGACAACGACCTCGCGGAAGGGAGCACCCCCGACGAAGTGCTGCAGCGGGTGAAGGCCTTCGCGGATGGCGTGCACAGCCGCCTGCCGCAGACGCGCGTCACCTTCATTTCGATCAAGCCGAGTCCCGCACGACGGACGCTGATCGAGCGGGCGCGGGCCGCGAACCGGCTCGTGGAGGATTACGCAGCCGCTCATCCCGGCGTCGACTACATCGACGTCTTCACCCCGATGCTGACCGCCGACGGCTCACCCAGGCAGGAACTGTTCGCCAAGGACGCCCTGCACCTCAACGACCAGGGTTACGCCCTGTGGCGTACCCTCATCCGTCCCTTCGTGCGTTGACCGACGCGGGCGCTCTCTGCGCGCGCTCCGCGCGGTGTTCGCGATCCATGCGGTTGCTGATCAGCGCCACCGCATAGAGCCCGATCAGGGTCGACACGAGCAGGAGGGTTTCTGCCCACAGCGGCGTGGGCCCGATGCGGTCCCCCAGCATCGCAATCACCAGCAGGACGATGATGACGTGCGCGCAGAAGACGGGCAGGGACGCTCTGCCCAGTGTCTCCAGCACGCGATACCGCCAGCGCAGGAGATATGGCCCATAGCGGATGATGACCACCAGCAGCGCGAAAAAGTTGAGCACCCGCAGCGGACCCAGATGCCACTTGTCGAACAGCCGGTTGAATTCGGCAAGCGCGCCGAACGGCGCCTGCCCCACCGCGTGGCGCCATACCAGGCACGTTACGGCAAAGGCCACCGAGAAGACGACGATCCAGACGGGAAATGCGCGCCGTTCCGGAATCGCTTCGCGGCGCGAGCCCATCCACATCCCCAGTATCCAGATGAATTGCCAGGCGAACAGGTCGAACGCGCCGGTCTGGTGGAAGGGCATCTTGGGCTCGATGGCGTGGATCAGCATCTTGTAGACGGGCTGGATGAGCTGCAACTGCGCGAGCGCCCAGAGGCTCAGACTGCCGGCCATCACGAAGTACCAGCCGTTGCGCAGCAGGCCGAGCGATAACGCGAGCGGCGACGAGAGCATGTACACCACGTACATCGGCAGGATGTCGAGGAGCGGCGGGTTGTAGATCATCAGCAGCCCGGTCCATAGCGCGTCGATCGGCTCCTCCAGGTAATACGACATCAGATTCTTGATGGCGCGGCGGTCGCTGCGCAGGCCGATTTTTGCGATCAGGGTAAAGAGAAAAAGCAGCATTCCGACGTGGCACAGCCACACCAGACCCGCGCGGCGCCACAACGCCTGGCGCATGGCACCCGTCCCCGCCTCGATGGCGCGCCGGGTGTAGATGGCGCCGACCATGTAAGCGGAAAGAAATACAAACCCTTCCGCCGCCGATACGAAGCCAAAAGGCTGGCTCAACCACGTGCTGTAGCGCGTCGGTACGTGCGTGATGGCCATGAGGATCAGCATCAATCCCCTCAGCGCATCGAGTTCGGGCCGGCGCGTCGACAATTGCGTCCCTCCATAGCGAATGGACAATTCAGGACGGAAAAGGTTATCAGATTGCGGCGACGTGGCCGGGCACTGTGCTGGACGCTAGCTCAATGTGCCCAGATCGCCCCGTCGCTCGGGTTGTGGCCAAACGCTTGCCTGCGTTGTCGCGGCTCTTGTTAATATTCGCGTATTGACCGCGCCCCGCTCCCGACATTCATCACGTTTTGGCCACAACGCATCACGCGTCCATTATCGAGACCGGTTCCAAGCTGAAGCGATGACACTGCGGATCGCTGCTATCGGGGTAGGCCATTGGCACGCCTTGCATGACGCCGCCTATCTGAAAACGCTGGCGGGCATGCCGGAAGTGCGGTTG
>JBQTJV010000200.1:0-11226 GCA_052386775.1 Betaproteobacteria bacterium | reverse complement strand
AAAACCTCACCAGTGGGGTGTACGGATCGAAGAGATGCTGATCGTGCACAAGGACAGCATCGAGATCGTGTCCAACTTCCCAGTCGAGCAGATCACCGTCGTCGACCCGATGCCGGGCTACTCCACTTACGGCAAGCTCGAGGGGCGCTGAGCGGCCGATGGCGAATCTCGTCGTCCCGCTCGAAACCCGGGAGGCGGCCGATGCCGGCCGGTTCGGCCCCAAGGCCGCCAACCTGGCCGCGCTCGGCCATGCGGGATTCCCCATTCCCTCCGGCTTTTGCATCGATGCGGCGGCTTATCGGGGCCAGCTGAAGGCGGCCGGCCTCGAAGCAGCAGCGCGGGGCGTCTTCGCAAGCGAGGACCCCATGCGCGCGCGGCGCTGCGCGCTCGAGATGAAACTCGGGTTGATGGAACACCCCATCGCTCCCGATATCCTCAAGCCGATACGGGCTGCATATCGCGAACTATCGGCACGATGCCGGAGTCCGGTCGTCGTGCGTTCTTCGGCGCTGGTGGAAGACCGCTACGGCTCGAGTTTCGCCGGACAGTTCGAAAGCTATCTCGGCCTCGAGAACGAGGCCGATTTCCTGATCGCCGTCCGTGCCTGCTGGGCGGCGCTGTGGATGACGCGTGCCCTGCGCTACATGGCGACGCACGATATCGATCCTGGCGGCACCGCCATGGCGGTTTTGGTGCAGCCGCTGGTTGCGGCACGCGCAGCCGGCGGGGGCCTCAGCCGCACGGCTGACGGCAACATGCTGATCAATGCCACACCCGGTCTGGGTTCCGCCATCGCACAAGGTGAAGTGAACCCGGACCGCTACATACTGAGCCGGGAGGGGATGCTGCAGGAAGCGGTAGCGGGCCCGGGCTATCACGCCGTGAGCTGCGTGCACCAGAAACCGCACATCGCCCGGCGCCCGCGCCCTGCCCCATCGCGTTGCCTGAACGATGCGCAGGTCGCGGAGTTGGCGCGCCTGCTGCTTCGCGCCGAGGCCCTGATGGATCGGCCGGTGGAAATCGAATGGGCGCTGGATGAGAGCGGCCTCAAACTCCTCCAGGCACGCCCGCTGCACCTGCAGCCGGAAGCGGAAACCACCGTGGACGAGGACTGGGTGCGCCAACCGAAGCTGCGCGGCCAGCCTGCAGGTGCAGGATGGGCCGCCGGGCCGGCATGCGTGATCAATTGCGAGTGCGAACTGTCCCGGGTTGCGCCCGGCGCCGTCCTGATCACCAAGATGGCCGGCCCGGCTCTGAGCCAGGTCCTCACAGGTGTGGCGGGCGTCGTCGCCGAACTCGGCGGCAGCACCTCTCACCTCGCTTCGCTCGCGCGCGAACGCGGGATTCCAATGGTTCTGGGCGTGACGGATGCCACCTCTTCGATCCCCGACGGGTCGCTGGTGGCCGTGGACGGGGTGTCGGGTATCGTGCGCTGGCGGCCGGACACGATGCCCGCGATCAATACCGGAAGATGGTGACATGAGCCAGCGCATCCGGGGCATCACCGACGACGAAGCGACCGGCATCGCGAAAGAGATATTCGCCGCCTCCAACGAAATGCTGGGGCGCGTCGCGAACCTGCAACGCATTCTTGTGCACAGCCCGCATGTTGCCCGGTGGTTTCTGCCGCTGGTGGCTGCGGTACGCCAGCCGAAGGCCGGCGCGGTATCGGATGTGAGACTGCGCAATCTCGCCGTGCTCAAGACTTCCACCCTCAACGGGTGCCGCTACTGAACGGAACACAACCGGGTGCTTGGTCAAGCACTGGGACTCACGGACGAAGAGTTCGATGCCCTGCAGGGAGAGTACCGCGCAAGCCCGCTCTTCGATGATCGAGAAAAAGCGGTGTTGGCTTGGTCCGAAGCCATGACGCTCAACACTGCCAAGCGCGATGATGCCGTATGGGCCGAATTGCGCCGTCGCTTCAGCGATGCCGAAATCGTGGAAATCTCGCTCGCCTGTGCCATGTTCAACATGATCAACCGCCTGAACGATTCGTTCCGCACGGAACTGGAACCGGAAGAATACAACCGCCGCCAGCACGGCGCCGTCGAGGTCACAACGCAGGCGCTCGAGCGCTACGCGTGCCGCTTCTGTTCCATGGCGAAGGCTTGACGCGCCCCCGCATATTCATCTCTCAGCCGGTTGCCGGCAGCGCTATCGAGCGCCTGCGCAGCGTGGCCGACGTCGCGTTCAATCCTGACGCAGTGCACATCGCCACCAAGGAAGAACTGCTCGCCGCGGTGCGCACCCACGACGTTCTTTTCTGCCTGTTGCACGATCGCGTGGATGGCGAGGTTATCGCCGCCAATCCCGGCCTCAAGGCCGTCGCATCGATGAAGATCACCCCATCCGACATCGATATTGCGGAAGCGACCCGCCGGCGCATTCCGGTTACGGTCATTCCGCCCATCGTCACCGAAGCCACAGCCGACCTGCACATGGCACTGCTGCTGGCGGTGACGCGCCGCATCGTCGAAGGCGATCAGCTCGTGCGCAAGGGGGTTTTTCCTGGCGCGCAGTCTGCGCATCTCGAAGGCATGCTGCTCGGCGGGAAAGTGCTGGGATTGATCGGCGGCGGCGGGCGCATCGGCCGCGCGGTGGCGCGGCGCGCGCGCGGTTTTGGCATGAAGCTGATCTACTCCAGTCCGCGCCGCAAGCCCGAAGCCGAGCAGGAACTGGACATGAAATACGTGCCCCTCGACGAGCTGCTGGCCGCGGCTGACATCGTGTCAGTGCACACGCCGCTCACGCCCGAAACGCGGCACCAGCTCGGCGAACGCGAAATCGGGCTGATGAAGCCGACCGCTTATCTGGTCAATACCTCGCGCGGGCCGATCATCGACGAAGCCGCCCTCGCTCGCGCGCTGGTCGAGAAGCGCATTGCCGGGGCGGGTCTCGACGTCTTCGAGAACGAGCCGAAAGTCGATCCCCGGCTCGTCACCCTCTCCACCGTCGTGCTTACGCCTCATCTCGGAAGCGCCGCGTGCGAACTGCGTGAAGTGATGGCCAACGTGGTGGTCGATAACATCATGGCGATCCTGGAAGGCCGCCAGCCGCCCAACTGCTGGAACAAGGAAATCTACGCACCGTAGAGAAGGGGATGCGCATTATGGCTGCAGCAAAAGTGGTGCTCACCGACTACGTTTGGGAATCGCTGGACGTCGAGAAGAAAACGCTGGCGGGCTTGGCCGACCTCGTGCCGCTTCAGACCAAGAAGCCCGAGGAGTTCATCGCGCAGGCCGCCGACTGTGACGCCCTGCTCAATACCTACGCGGGCCCCATCACGGCTGACGTGATGGCGAAGATGCCGCGGTGCAGGATCATCGCGCGCTACGGAATCGGCGTGGACACGATCGACCTCGAGGCTGCGACCGCCGCCGGCATCATCGTCACCAACAATCCCACCTATTGCATCGAGGAAGTCGCCGAGCACACGATGGCCCTCCTGCTTTCGAGCGCGCGCAAGATCGCGTTCTACGACCGGCAGGTGCGCGCGGGACGCTGGGAGGTGCCGCCGGGGAAGCCGCTCTACCGGGTAGCCGGCCGCACGCTGGGACTCGTCGGCTTCGGCAACATCGCGCGGCAGGTGGCGGTGCGTGCAGCGAGCTTCGGCATGCAGATCCTCTATGCCGATCCCTATGTCAAGGAAGGCCAGTTCCAGGCGCCCGGTAAGCAGGTGGCGTTGAGCGAGCTGCTCCGCGAATCAGACTTCGTCTCCCTCCACCCGCCGCTTACTCCCCAGACGCGCAAGATGATCAGCGATGACGCCTTGTCGCGGATGAAGCCCACCGCGGTACTCATCAATTGCGCCCGCGGCCCGGTCGTCGACACCGACGCGCTGGTGCGCGCGCTGGACGCCGGAAAAATTGCCGGATGTGCGCTCGATACCACCGATCCCGAGCCGCTGCCCGATCCGCATCCGCTGCGCGGCCGGGAAAACGTGATCCTCAATCCCCATGTCGCGTGGTACAGCGAGCAGGCGCTGGTGGGGCTGCAGGCGGGCGCGCCAAGCGAAGTCAGGCGCGTGCTCTCGGGAGAATGGCCGGTCAACGTCGTCAACCGGGCGGTCCGGGGGAAAAACCGCGCGGGGCTCCAGTAACCGGAATCCAGCCGTCGTGGAATGACGATGGCCGGACCCGAATAAAAAAGGGCGCATAGCGCCCTTTTTCGATTTCCGGGGCGGTCGCCTAACCCGGCAACGCAAGCTCAAACAGCTCGCGCTGCAACGCGAGTTCGCGCGGCAGCCGGCTCTGCAGCTTGCCGAACAGCTCGCCATGGTCCTTCAGCTCTTCTGCCCACAGCTTCGGGTCGATCGCGGAGAGCTTTTCGAATCGCTCCGGCGTCATGTCGTTGAGTCCCTTCCAATCCATATCCTGGTAACGGGGCATCCATCCGAGCGGTGTCTCGCGCGCGCTCGCCTTGCCCTCGCAACGCTCGACGATCCACTTCAGCACCCTCATGTTCTCGCCGAAACCCGGCCACATGAACTTGCCGTCCTCGACCCGGAACCAGTTGACGCCGAAGATACGCGGCCGGTGCTCGATGCTGCGTCCGATGTTCAGCCAGTGCCTGAAGTAGTCGCCGTAGTGGTAGCCACAGAAGGGCAGCATCGCGAACGGATCCCGGCGCACGACCCCCACTTTGCCGACGATCGCCGCGGTGGTTTCGGACGCCATCGTCGCCGCAAGGTAGACGCCATGCACCCAGTTGAACGCCTCGGTCACCAGGGGCACCGTGGTGCTGCGGCGCCCTCCGAACAGGAAAGCACTGATCGGCACGCCGTCCGGATTCTCCCAATCCGGGTCCAGCGACGGAAGCTGGCTGGAGTGCACCGTGAAGCGCGCGTTCGGATGTGCCGCGTGGGTGCCGCTCTTCGGCGTCCACTCGCGCCCCTGCCAGTCGATGAGCTGCTTCGGCGGTTTCCTGGTCATGCCTTCCCACCAGACATCCCCGTCCGGCGTCATCGCCACATTGGTGAAAATCGTATCGCGGGTCAGCGCAGCCAGGCAGTTGGCGTTGGTTTTCTCGGATGTGCCGGGCGCCACCCCAAAGGCACCCGCTTCCGGATTGATGGCGTAGAGACGCCCATCCTTCCCGGGTTTGATCCATGCGATATCTTCGCCGACGGTAGTGACTTTCCAGCCCTTGAGCCCCTTGGGCGGAATCAGCATGGCGAGATTGGTCTTGCCACAGGCGCTGGGAAACGCGGCGGCGATGTAGTGCTTGGGACCCTTGGGTGGCTGGATGCCCAGAATCAGCATGTGCTCGGCAAGCCAGCCCTGCTCCCGCGCCATGATCGACGCGATCCGCAAGGCGAAACACTTCTTGCCCAGCAGCGCGTTGCCGCCGTAGCCGCTGCCGAACGACCAGATTTCCTTGGTTTCCGGATAATGCACGATGTACTTGTGTTCCTTGTTGCTCGGCCACGGGATATCTTGCTGCCCCGGTGCGAGCGGCATGCCCACCGAATGTACGCACGGCACGAAGTAGCCGTCGCGTCCCAGCACATCCAGCACCTTGCGCCCGATGCGGGTCATGATGCGCATGCTTGCAACGACGTAGGGCGAATCGGTCAACTCGACGCCGATGTGCGCGATATGCGAGCCGAGCGGTCCCATGCTGTACGGTATGACGTACATCGTGCGTCCGCGCATGCAGCCGTCGAACAGCTTCCCGAGCGTCGCGCGCATTTCGTCGGGCGCCACCCAGTTATTGTTCGGGCCGGCGTCCTCTTTGTCCCGGCTGCAGACGAAGGTCCGTTCCTCCATCCTTGCCACGTCATCCGGATCGGAGCGCGCAAGAAAACAGCCGGGGCGCTTTTCAGGGTTGAGCTTGACGAGCATGCCGGATGCGACCATCTGCTGGCACAGCCGGTCGTATTCTTCCTGGGAGCCATCGCACCAGTAAACGCGATCTGGCTTGGTGAGTTGCGCGATGTCGGAGACCCACCGGGTCAGCCGCACATGTTGAACGTAAGACGGAGTTTCCGCGGCGTGTACTACGTGTGCCGCGAATGCGGGTTGGTTCATGATGTCCTTCCCGAACGATGCGCAAACATCGTTTATAGTTGAATAACAACGGCAAAGCGCTGAGTCGTAAACGCTTTGCCGGGGACGCCTGAATTCTACCTGAAAACCACTCTGCAGCCATTCTGCACTGCAATACAGATGCACCAGAAGGGCTTAGAAGTCACGCTGCACAGCTTGTGCCTGAAATCGACTACGCTCCTGCAGGCAATTCAGCGCCGCTGAAACTGTACCCTGCCGAACATGATCTCCCACGACCTGTCGTCGTGCGGCGCGCTTTCGTGGCCTGTTGCCAGCACCTGTACGCCGCGTTGCACCGCCGGCCTTGCATTGATCTCGTTGAACCAGCGCTCGACGTTCGGATATTCGGCGATGATGACGCCACGGTTCTCCGATCCGCGCAGCCAGGGAAACACCGCGATGTCGGCGATCGAGTATTCGTCGCCCGCCAGATAGCGCGCTTCGGCGAGACGCTTGTCGAGTACGTTGGTCAGGCGGTTCGCCTCATTGGTGTAGCGGTCGATCGCGTACTGGATTTTTTCCTTGGCGTAACGGCGAAAGTGATTTGCCTGCCCCATCATCGGACCGATGCCGCCCATCTGCCACATGAGCCACTGCACGCAGGTCCAACGCGCATGCATGTCCACCGGCAGGAATTTTCCGGTCTTCGAGGCAAGATAGAGAAGAATCGCGCCGGATTCGAACAGTGAAAGGGGCCTGCCGCCCGGGCCGTCGTGATCGACGACGGCGGGGATGCGGTTATTCGGGCTGATCTTGAGGAACTCCGGCTTGAACTGGTCTCCTTGCCGGATGTTGACGCCGTGCACCCGATACTTGAGGCCGGTCTCCTCCAGCATGATGTGGACTTTGTGGCCGTTGGGCGTAGGCCAGCTGTATACATCGAGCATATTTTCTCCTCGCAGGACGGAAGGCGGAGTATACCGCAGCGCCAAGCGACCCTTGATGAACGCATTTACTGCTAAGCTCACTGCAGAACAATGATGCTCCGCTCGGCCATTCCTTCGCTGTTGCCGCCCGGTACGCGGTCCGACGCCGCCTACATCCTCTGGTCGCGCGGTCTGCGTGCCTTCGGCGATGGCTACATGAGCCTGCTGCTGCCGTTCTACCTGACGCTACTGGGCTTCAGCGCGCTCGAGGTCGGCATCCTGGTTACCGCCACGCTGCTCGGTTCCGGCACCATGACGATGGTCGTAGGCCTGGTTGCGCACCGCTTTCGCGGGCGCAGCCTGCTGCGTGCCGCCTCGGTGCTGATGGCGGCGACCGGCATCGCTTTCGTGCTGGTCACCGACTTCTGGCCGCTGCTCATCGTCGCCTTCGTGGGCACGCTCAATCCGTCCAGCGGCGATGTGAGCGTGTTCTCGCCGCTCGAGCATGCCATGCTGTCGCATGCCGTAACGCCGGAATCACGCACCGCGCTCTTTGCGCGCTACAGCCTGATCGGCGCGCTCGTCGGCGCGCTCGGTGCTCAGGGTGCCGCCCTGCCCGCCATGGCGCAGATCTGGTTTGCGATCGATCTGAAAAGCGCACTGCATATCATGTTCGTCTGCTACGGCGCGCTGGGTCTGCTCAGCTTTGCGCTCTACCAGCGGCTGCCGGCCGCGCTCGAAACGCGCGATGAGGCGCAACCCACGCCGCTGGGAAAATCGCGGCGTACCGTTTACACCCTCGCCGCGCTCTTCAGCCTCGATGCCTTCGCCGGCGGATTCGCGGTGCAATCGCTGCTCGCGCTGTGGCTATTCGAGCGCTTTGAACTGTCGGTGGCGACGGCAGGCACAGTGTTCTTCTGGGTCGGCATCCTGAGCGCCCTTTCGCAGCTCGCGTCGGCGCGGGTCGCCGCCCGCTTCGGCCTCATCAATACGATGGTGTTCACGCACCTGCCTTCCAGCGTGTTCCTGATTCTGGTGCCGTTCATGCCGACGCTGCCGCTCGCACTGCTTTTCCTTTTCCTGCGCAGCGCGCTTTCGCAGATGGACGTACCGGCGCGCACGTCGTATGTGATGGCGGTGGTGTCGCCTGCCGAGCGGCCCGCAGCCGCCAGCGTGACGGCCGTGCCCCGCAGTCTGGCGGCCGCGGTGAGCCCTGCGATCGCCGGTTACCTGCTGTCCGTTACGGCCTTCGGCTGGCCGCTCATCGTGTGCGGAACCCTCAAGATCGTCTACGACCTGATGCTGCTTGCCATGTTCCGGCACGTCAAGCCGCCGGAGGAACGAAAGTAACCACCGGTATCACCGCACTCGCATCTCCTCGATGTACGGACGCCAGCGGCGGTATTCCTCCCGGATCGTTTCCCGCAATCCGTCGGCGGCCAGGTGTTCCGCCGAGAGCCCGTAACGCGACATCATCAGTCCGACTCCCTCCGCCCGCAGTTCGACGGCGATGGCGGCATCGATGCGATCGATGATGGACTGCGGCGTCGCCGCTGCAACGAACAGGCCATACCAGGCGGAGTAGGCAGCGCCCGCGATTCCCGTTTCTGCGACCGTCGGAACAGCCGCGAGGGCGGCATGGCGCTGGCGGCTGGTGATGGCGAGCGGACGCAGGCGTGGGTTTGCCGCATACGGCAGCACCGCCGGCAGCGGCAGCAGCGCGACTTCAGTATGCCCCACCATGACGGCGCGCGCGGCGGCGGCGCTGCCGTTGAAGGGCACGGGTTGCAACACGATGCCGGCTGCCCGTGTGAACAGCGCACCAGCCAGATGGCCGATCGTGAAGTCTCCTGGTGATCCGAGATGCAGCCGACCCGGCGCGGCGTGCGCTCGTTCTATCAAGGCCGGAACGCGGTCTATGCCCGATTGCGCACGCGAAACCAGCACAAAAGGCATGTGCGCAACGAGGGCTACCGGACGCAGATCCTGCAAGGCATCTGCTCTGCCCACCAGCGGCTGAAGGACGATGGTGCCGGTGCTGCCGATGAGCAGCGTGCGGCCATGCGCAGTGATTCGCGCTGCATGGCGCTGGGCGTCGAGTCCGTTATGGCGCGAGCGGCGAACCAGTGACACGGTAGTGCCCAGGCTGAACGCGAGGCTCTGCTGGAGGATGCGGGCAAGGACGTCGGTTACCGGAGGAACCGCATGATCCTGCATGGTCCGCAGCACCTTGTCGGCCGGCGTGCTGCCGGAAATATCCGGCGGACCGCCGGCCGGAAAGGGATTGACCAGTTGGATGCGCCCCAGGTCGGCGGCAGGAGCAAGCGCAGTGGCGAGCCAGAGTAGCGCACCAAGCGTAAGGGCGTGCCGCCGCACACCCCGGAAAACGCGGAACCGGCAGCGCGCGCACGCAGTCGAACGATTAGGCAATGCCGTGATTGCCCCGGGCTTCGTCTTTATTCCGTGTTCAGGAGCAAACCCATGCGAGGATATGCCTACAGTGCTGGCATGCTGCTTTTCGCTCTCGCCGCGGGGGCTTGGGCGGCCGATGCCGAAAGAGTTTCCATACAGGATATCAACCCCGCCTGCCGCGATCGGCATTCCAGCGTTCCGCCGGAGCACTGCGTCATCCAGGATCGCCTGCCGCCGTCTCAGCATGCCCGCCGCTTCGGTGGCGCGGTAGTGCTGATCGAACCCGCGCTGTCCGTCTCGAGCGAACCCCGCGATGACCAAGCCGTAGTGGGTGAGCGCCGGCGCAGACCGCCGCTACAACAGTGAAGGCGCGGCTTCGAAAACGTGCACGCGATTGCGGCCGTTTTCTTTCGCCTGGTAAAGGGCATCGTCGGCCGCGCGCACCAGCGCTTCGGCATTGTCCGCATGCGTGGGATAAAGCGCCACACCGAAGGAAGCGGTGACGCGGTCGAGCGGTTTCTCGCCCAGAACGACCTGCATGCGCTCGATATCACGGCGTATCGTTTCCGACCTCTGCACCGCAACCGTACGGGTCGCCTCGGGGAGCACGATAATGAACTCCTCGCCGCCATAGCGGCACGCGATATCCGAACCGCGCACGTTCTGGCGGATAACGTCGGCCACCGACTTCAGCACCAGGTCGCCCGCTTCGTGGCCCCACGTGTCGTTGAAGCGCTTGAAGTGATCGATGTCGAACAGGATGGCGGCGACCGGCAGTACGGCACGGCGTGCACGGATGAGATCCCGTCCCAGGAAATCCCAGAGATAGCGCCTGTTGTTCAACCTCGTCAGCGGATCGGTGATCACCTGCTCGCCAAGTTCGCGCAAGGCCTGCTTCAGGTCGGCGTCCCGTTTCTGCAGAGCCTGCGCCATGTCGTCGAGCGCATGCCCCAGTTGGCAAAGCTCTTCTTCGCCGGGCGGAAAACGCGTCCGGGCGGTCAAATCTCCCGCCCGGATATGGTTGGTCACGGCAAGCAGCGTTCGCAACCGGCGGAGCATGGCAAGTTCCACGCCCTTCCAGGCACCATAGAGCAGCGCCAGCGCCGCAATGAAAGCGCCGAGAAAAGTATGCAGCAAGGCAGTGTTGGCTTCGCTGAACACGCCGCGCGCCGGGACGCTGGTCACGACGTAGAGCTGAGCGTCCGCATCCGCATTGCGTCTGGTGGCTCCCACGGCATACAGACGGCGCGTGCCGTCGGCATCGTTCGCGACGAAGGGCTCGGTCCTCGCGCCTTGTAGCGCCTCGATTACCGCAACGTTCGTCTCCTTGAGGCCCGGCATTTTCGTGATGGCAGGCTGGGTGGCGAGAATGAGGCCATTCCTGTTCAGGATGGCCAGCCTGCCATTTGCGGACAGCGGTATCCTGGCCGCCACTTCCTGCATGGTTCTCGCGTCCGCGCCGCCCAGCGCCATACCGGTTTCGAGACCTGCCGCGGCAAGCGCCGCGGCGGTCATCATCTCGTTGCGAGCAGCCGCCTCCGCATGCCGATAGCGCTCGATTCCGTTGTATACGGCAATCGCGAACGCCGGCAGTGCCGAGAGGATGATGAGGATGGAAAGGCGCGTTCGTATTCTGACTGTATTCATTGCGCTTTTTACGTTTTTATCGGGAACGGCGTCGCCATTCAATTGTAGCGTTTATCGCCCGCCGATAGTGACCAAATTGACGTCGGCCCTCCCCCGTTCGCCGCCCGGCAGTCCGCTGTCCCGACCGAGCGGCACTTTTGGTGCTGGCGGGCTCTCCAATAAGGGCGGCCCGCGAGAGCACCGTTTGCCACAGCGGCCCGCGTGGCTGTCAACAAGCGGAGTGCTCGGGTGAATGCCATGGTGCTGAAGTC
>JBQTJV010000199.1:0-1917 GCA_052386775.1 Betaproteobacteria bacterium | reverse complement strand
TGACGGTGGTCGAGCGCGCGGCGAAGCTCCTGCCGCGCGAGGACGACGACGTCGCCGCCGAGATCCGCGCCATCCTGGAACGGGAGGGTGTGCAGATCAGGACTGGGGCAGAGTGCATGGCTGTTTCCAGGGAAAACAATGAAATAAAAGTCGGTCTGGAATGTAAAGCGGGTGAACCTATTGCACGCGGGACTCACCTGCTGCTTGCGGTAGGGCGGCTACCCAATACGCAGGATCTGGGCCTCGGGGAAGCCGGCATCGAAACCGACGCGCGCGGCTACATCAAGGTCGACGACCGCTGCCGCACCAGCGCCGAGGGCGTCTGGGCGATGGGCGACGCCAACGGCCGCGGCGCCTTCACGCATACCTCCTGGAACGACTACGAGATCGTGGCGGCGAACCTGTTCGACCAGGATCCGCGCAAGATCTCCGATCGCATTCCGTGCTACGCCTTGTTCATCGATCCACCGCTGGGCCGCGTGGGCATGAACCTGGAGGAAGCGAAGAAGAGCGGCCGCAAGCTCCTCGCCGGAAAGATGCTGATGACCTGCGTCGGCCGCGCGCGCGAGGCGGGCGAGACGCAGGGCTTCATGAAGGTCGTGGCCGACGCCGATTCCAAGGAACTGCTCGGCGCCGCGATCCTGGGCCTGAACGGCGACGAGATCGTGCACTCGCTTCTTGACGTGATGTATGCGAAAAAGCCTTACACAACCGTGTCGCGGGCCGTGCACATCCATCCCACGGTCACCGAACTGGTGCCGACGCTGCTACAGTCGCTGAAACCGTTCCGGGAGCAAACATGAGGATGCCGAAAATTCTCGTGGTGCACGGCGCAGGCATGAACATGCGCGGCAAGGCGCAGATCGAGCTGTCTGGCCCGCTCGCGCTCGCGCAGTATGACGAGCACATCCAGCGGTACGCCAAAGAGCTGGATTGCGAGGTGGAGATCTTTCACTCCAACATCGAGGGCGAGGTGATCAACCGCTTCTACGATGCGTTCGATCGCAAGATGAACGGCGCGATCATCAATCCCGCCGGCTATACCACGGAGCATCCGGCGCTGTGCGCGGCGATCACGCAGGTCGGCTTTCCGGTGTACGAGGTGCATCTCTCCAACCCGGCGGCGCGCGGGCGCATCTCGGACGTGGGCAAAGTCTGCCGCGGCGTAGTTACCGGTTTCGGGATCTACGGCTACTGGCTCGCGCTGCGCGGCCTCAAGGAGATGCTGGCGGCGAAATGACCGTCCGCGTCATGGGCGCTACGGGACGATCCGTTCTTCGCGGAAGCGCCGCAGCAGCCGCACGAACATCGCCTCGCTGTCGACGACCGCGTGGAAGCCGTGCTCGCGCGACTTGGTGACGCTCGACATCACGTCCCAGTCGCAGGAGAAGACGTAGTCGCCGAAAGGCCAGGCGACCAGCTCATCGAAGCGGTAGGGCTTGAGGCCGTGCTGCTTCACCATCCGGTCCCACAGCGGCGCCTTGTCCGCCATGTGCGCGACCAGGGAAATGGTCTGCGGCTCGGCGACGGGCATCTCGAACACCTCAGCGATGCGCGGCCAGACGCCGGCCCAGCGGAAATAGTCGCCATTGGTGATGTTGTAGGCCTGGTTCGCGCAACGCGGCTCGATCGCCGCCCAGTGCGCCGCCTCGGCCATGTGCGTCGACTCGGTGACCTGGTAAATGCTGCGGTAGGCGCCCGGCTTGCCGGGAAAGCGCAGTGGCAACACCAGCTCCTTGCAGACTGCCGCGTACACCGCGATCACCGGCAGGATGCTCATCGCCGTGCCTGGCGCGAAGCCGCACAGCGTCTGCGGCCGCAGCTCGGTCCAGCTCCAGCGCTGGCCGCGTTGAGTATCGGTGAGCCAGTCGATCTGGTCGAAGTAATAATTCGGCCCGAGGTGGCGCGGGTCCGACT
>JBQTJV010000198.1:0-6740 GCA_052386775.1 Betaproteobacteria bacterium | reverse complement strand
ACACATTAATACACCCGGTCGTTTCCTTACCAATTTCCGTGCACCCGGGTGGACCGGCTTCGCTTAATTCGTGCTGGGGGGGGGGGGGGCCCGGCCCCACCACCGGGGTTAGTAGTCGCGGCGGGGGCCGCCGTAGTCGTCCTTCGGAAACACGAACGGCGGTCTGCGGCCGACGAGCGTCTCGATCAGCAGCAGTTCCTGATCGGTGTGGTTGATGAAGGGTGCGTTGCGGATGTTCCTCCCCTGCTGCGTATCCGCGAGGATGTAAAGCGGCCGGTCGTGGTGCGTGGAGACCACCAGTTCCCTGCTGGCCGGATCGCTGTTCGCCGAGACGTCGGCGGCACCGTAGCAGGTGCAGAAATACGTCTGGCCGGGGTCCGATTCCGCGTACCAGCCCGTGCCACGGATGCCGATGGTCGCGGTGGCTGTGGTCACGCGGAACGACTGTCTTTGCGATACCGAGAGCAGTTTCCCCGTCAGCAAGCGCAGCCCGTTGATGAGGAGGGACGATTCCTTCTTGTCACCCTCGATCTCGAGCCGTGAATCTTCCCGCACGATCATCGAATGCCCGCCGACGACAAAGACGATTTCACTGCCCTTCCCGGTTTCGACCGTGTCTCCCGGGCGAATGATGGTTTGCAGCGTGGCCGGCGCGCCGTTGACCGTCACCGTGCCTGCGATGCGGTAGATCGACTGTTCCGGCGGCATCTTGGTGGGCCGGCTGCCGAAGATCTGGGCCATGGCGTTTCCGGCCGGGATTGCGGCGAAGAGCCCGAGCGTCAGCGCTTCGATCAGGATGCGGCGGCGCGGGTCGTCAATTTTATCGAAGGGGTTCACACGCCAATCCTTTCATGAAGCTTGTTGTGCCGTTCATGCTTCGAGAGCCTCAGCACGAACGGTTTTCCTCGTTTGTGCTGAGCTTGTCGAAGCATGAGCTTGTCGAAGTACGAACGGCGACCTTTCGACGTTGCTCAACACGAACCACTTTCTTATCCATCACCATCTGCGGTCAAAAGCGCATGAGGTAGACGAGCGTCACCTGGTTCGCGATGTAGCGCGCATCGCCCACGCTGCCATAGAGACCGCTGCCTGACGAGGTGGGCTTGGACTCCGCGCGCCGCCACGACAGGTCGATCGAATCGCGCGGGCCGAGCGGGTAGTTGAAGCCGAGCGTCGAGATCCACGTCTTCGCCTCAAACCGGTACGCAAAGAAATTGCTGCGGGCGAATGCGTCATCGGGCGCGAATGATTCGGCGATATCCGCGTTCTGGAGCGTGAACGGGCCGTTCGAGACGGCATCGCCACGCCGGTATTCGCCGCCAACGTAGAGCGTGCCGCGGCGGCCCAGCGAATAATCCAGGTTCAATCGCGCGGAATAATCGCGGGTGTCGAACACCGCGTGCTCGGCGTTGCGGATGTTGCGCGCGAGGGCCCCGAAGGCCTCGATGCGGTCGGTCACGGCGACGCGGGTGTTCAGGCCGAATGAATACCGGTAGCCGCCGCGCAGCTCGGAGTGGTAGTCCTCGGCCAGAATGCGCGTGAAGAAGCCGAAGGTCGGCGCACCGAAATCCTCCGAGGGACGGTGCTGGAGCTCGCCGTAGGCGCCGCCCGAGACGCGATCGAGCCCCTCGTAGCGATAGGGCTTCTCGCCGTCGAGGAAGCCGCGCAGGATCACCCGCGTGTAGTCGGTGATCGGCAGTATGGTGCTCTTGCTGACACCGATCAGATAGATGGTGTCCGAGAGCCGGTCCACTTTTTCGCGAGCGCGCGTGACATTGTCGTCCCACATGACCCCCGCTTCGACGCGGACCGGATCTTCGAACAGGTTTGCGGAGGAGAGGCCCGGCGGACGTATCCCCTTGCCATCCAGGCTCTTCGCGAGCCATAGACGCAGCCCGTGACTGCGATCGGGCCCGAACGAGGTCTGCAATTGGTAATCGACGCCGAGCTTGAGGCCGCCGCGAAAATAGAAATCGCTGCCCACGCCCAGCACCAGGGCGTTGCGCTTCATTCCCGTGGGCGTCACCGAATAGCGTGGACCGAGGAACTGATCGGCGTAGGAGATGGTCGCCGCCTCCTCGCCTTCGAAGTCGTGCTTCACCTCGAGGCGCAGGCGGGGCATGACCCAGCCGAAACCGGTGGAGTGGCCGGATTCCGCGCGCAGGCCGAGGGCGAGCTGCAGCGTCCGCACGTCCTGATCGAAGTAGGTCAGCGCGTTCAGTCCGGCCCCGGTTTCGGTTGCCTGCTTGAAGCGATCGAGCGCGTAGTCGAGGCGGCCGTAGGGCGAGAGCAGCACGCCGTTCCTGCGGAACTCGTAACCCACAGCGAGCGAGGCGAAAAACTGGTCGCTGCGGCGATCGGCGCGCGCGAAATCGTCCACTGCGGCGACGTAGCGGTCGGTATCGTGCTTGAGGTCGCCGTAGCCGATCAGGCCATCGATGAAGGTATTGGGCGTGGGCTGGTAGCTGCCGTAGAACGCGACCGATGCGCCGCTGGAGCGGCTTTGCGTGCCGTCGCTGCCGATATCGGTGCGGTCATGCGCGTACCCCACACCCAGGCCGAGGGCCAGGCGGTCGCTGAAGCGATGGTCGATGCCCAGGCTCACGCCGTCGGTGCGAAAGCGCATGCTGCTGCCGTCGTTGGTCGGCTCACGCGTGCCGAAGGTGAGGTTGCCGCCGACCCAGAGGCCGGTGTCGGCGCTCATGCCGGACCCGGCGCCGTTGGTGCTGTACGAGAGGGCGATGGATTGGTTCGATGCGGCGCTGAGGGTGTTTAATAAAGCGGAGCCGAGGCGTTCGTGCTTCGATAAACTCAGCACGAACGGATTGGGGTCCGTTCGCCCTGAGCTTGTCGAAGGGTGAACGTACTCGTGCTTCGATAAACTCAGCACGAACGGATCACGCCGCTCATCCTGAGCAGCGCCTGCCTTGAGCGGAGTCGAAAGGTCGAAGGATCGCCCTGAGCCTGTCGAAGGGTGAACGTATTCGTGCTTCGATAAACTCATCACGAACGGATTACGCGCCTCACCCGCCGGAGCCGCACCCCGATGCAGCGATTCCATGCGGCGCTGGAAATTCGAAATCTGCGCGCGCGAAAAACGCCGGGCCGCGCGGGTCTGGGCGCTGAGCAGCCCGATCACGTTGGCGTTCTTCGACGGATCAGGTCGATCGGCCACAGTGACCGTCACCACCGCGGGCGCCGACGAGCCGAATGCGTTGAACGCCGCATAGGTGAAGGTATCCGGGCCGAAATAATCCGGTGTCGGGGTATACGTCACCGTGGTGCCGCTCGCGCTGGCGCTGCCATGGGATGGTGCGCCGACAATCGACACGCCGGTGACCGTCCCGGTGATAAAGGGCGCGAGATCGAGCGTTCCGCTGGAATTGACCTGGACCGTGAGGGCGGCGGGTGCCGCGCTCGGCCCTGTCGGCGAAGGAGTTCCGGTGCCGATAAGCGGCGCGACGCGGGTGATCGCGGCCGTCACGATATCGACCTGCGCATTCTTGACCCCGACCGCCGCCGGCATGAATGCGACCGTGATCGTGCAGGCGTTGGCGATCTGCGCGGTTCCCGCACCGTCGTGAAGCAGCGTCGGTGTGCCGGTCGTGCAGGTGCCGCCGGTGATCGTGAAGTCGGCGGCGTTGGCGCCACTGAGCGCGATGGAATTGAGCGTTGCACGCGTGCCGGCCGGGCCGGTGACGCCGGCTACAAGGATGGTTCGCGAGGCGCTGGTGGTCGCAGCAGTCTGATCGCCCAAACTGATCGGAGCAGAGGTTAATGGCGTGCCGTGAGCAGGCGCGACGCTCGTATCGACGGAGATCGCGATGCACTCGACGGAACCGCCGCATTCGGCGTGGACCTGCGCTGAAAAGAGGACCGTCGATAGAAAAATCGCCATGGCTTGCAGGAGCAAGCCAAGCAGGCGCAGTGCGCGAGGCGTATTTTTCACAGCCGCCCTCCCCCTTGTCACACCAGGCTGTCGGCCTGTATGCAGCCGGTATCTTATATCAAGTTGATCAGGTCTAGTGTTCGATGTTTAGATTTGGAACGCCCGTCTGAATTCGCATGGGTTATTGGTGACGAGCACCGCCCCCACGGTCATCAATATCTCTTTACTCTTCGGACGTACTACCTCGGACCGCGTTGACCTTATCGAGGAATTCCGCCGGCGTCAGGACTTCGATATTCATGTAACGGCCGATCTTTCGGACCGCCTTATCGCCCGTTACGATTGCCTTTGCTCCCAGCGCAACGGCACATTCGAAAAGCATGTCATCGTCGGGATCTTCGTGGACGACCTTCAGTGGCCGCGTCGTGGCGATGAAAACGAGGTTGAAACCTGTGGCCAGCAGTTCGAGCACTTCCTGCAACAGCTCTGGTCTCAGTCCCAACCTGCTCAGCACCTCGATGTACTCGTCTACCAGGTCCCGGGACACGCAAAGGGTGATGCTGCCCTGCTTCCAGTGATCGATGATCTGACGAGGGTGCCCGCCGAAAAAGGACGACACGAATACGTTCGTGTCAACGACGACTCGCATCCCGGGCTTTCGCTGCTCGGACCTCGCGAATCGCCTTCGCTATATCCGCCTGGCTCGTTCCCTTGGATCGCAGGCTCTGCCCGATTTGTTTCCACAGCGAATCGACATACGATGCGACGTCGCGCCGCTTGACGTAATCCTCAATGAGATCGCGAACGACCTGCGTGGAGGTCTTTCCCTCCATGGTCGCGAGCTTTCCCAGCTTGCGTTTCAATTCGGGATCGATACGGATGAGGAGCTGCTCGGCCATGGCGGATGTCCCGAATACGGGGTTTAACAGGTGATATCTTAGATATACGAGATAGCGGCGTCAACCTCACATTCTTCCACTTCGGAGCGAGCCTCAGTACGTGAGCAGCGGCGATAGATCTCGAGGAAGCCACCGTACAGCAGCAGTCCGCGCGCGACATCGCGATCGCGGCGGAATGGTGATACGAACGCCGTGACCACGATCAGCCCGGCCTCGACGATCTGCAAACAGCATTTCGATGTCGGTTGGCCCCCATGATACAGGGAAGCGTGTGACGTGACCGGGCGTTTGCGGTGGCCCGAGCGGGCACATGGCTCTAGAATAGAGATGGAAAAACGCGAAATACCGTTCGTGCTGAGCTTGTCGAAGCATGAACGGATACAGGAAACCAGACCAAGATAAGCCATTGAGAACCCGTACCCTTTACGTTTTCACCCTCCTCGCCATCCCGGGCCTTGCCTGGGCTGTCGACTGGAAGTCCCTCCCCTCGCCCGCCGAATACAAGGCGACGGTGGATCTCGATTCGGTCAAGCCGCAGAAGAATTTCGCATCGTTTACCCTGCGGCGCGCTTATCGGGACGGGCAGACGGATCCCGCTGGAAACGAATACTTCAGCACGCGGCTCATCGTGATTGCGGATTGCTCGTCCCAGACTGGGGTGACGGCTGTCACGCAGTATTACGGGGAGGATCGCAAACTCACCCATCGCGACGTGCAGAAGCAGATCGCGAAGTCAGCCTTTGCCGCCCCCGTGCCCGGCTCGGATATGGCGGAAGCGATGAAGCTGGCGTGCGAGCGGCTGGCGGAATCGGGTGCGGGCGGCGGTAGTGCTCAGGAGGGAAAGCCCTCAACGCCTGCTGCGAAACCACCGGCGACGGTAAGGAGTTCGAGCGGTTCCGGGATCGTGGTGAGCCGCGATGGGTTGGTGTTGACGAATCAGCATGTGGTGCGCCAGTGCGACGCGTATGAAGTGATCGATGATGCGAACCGGCGATTGAAGGCGGCGCTGCAGTCGGTCGATACAGCGAACGATCTCGCTTTGCTGACCGTGCGCGAGTCGTTTCCTGCGGCTGCGCTGGTGCGGAAGGATGCGGTACCGAAATTGGGCGAGGCGGTGACGGTCGTCGGTTATCCGCTGGTGGCGGTGCTGGGGACGCGCCCGAGCGTGGGGTTTGGCCACGTCGCGGCCACCGCGGGAATTCGGGGGAACGCGAAGCAGATGCAGATCTCGGTGCCGATCCAGCGCGGTCACAGCGGCGGGCCGGTGTTCGATCAGGCGGGAAACGTGATCGGCGTGGTGGTCTCGAAGCTCGACGCCCTGAAAGTGGCGGAGCGGCTGGGCGATCTGCCGCAGAACATCAATTTCGCGATACGCGGGGATATCGTGGTCTCGTTCCTGCAGTCCCAGGGGGCGAGCTTCACGGCGGCCGAGTCCTCAGGCAGGCTGGAGAATACCGACATCGCGGCGCGCGGGGCGGCGGTGACGGTGCGCGTTCGCTGCATTCGCAACGGCGCGACCGTCACGCCAACGTCTTCGACACCCCCCCAGGCGCAGTAACAGCCCTCATACCAGCGTGACGAGATCCGAGTAAGCCTTCAGCAGGCTATCGGCCGTGAGCAGTCGCATCGGTTCATCAAGCGCCTGCGCGATGAGCATGCGGTCGAACGGATCGCGGTGATGCGCGGGGAGCGTGGCAACGCCCGCGGCATGTCTTGCTGAAACGGGCAATTCGACGAAACCACTGGCGGTAATCCCGGCGACGAGATCTGCAGGCGCCGCCTGCAGTCTTCCGATCGCGACCTTTATCGTAGCTTCCCAGATGGACGCCGCACTCACGAACACCTCATCCGCGTCATCGATCGCCGCGCGCGCCTCCTTGGACAACTTCGGCAAGTCGGCCAGGTACCAGAGATAGATTTGCGTGTCGAGAAGCAGCCTCAAGGGCGCCCCT
>JBQTJV010000197.1:0-32610 GCA_052386775.1 Betaproteobacteria bacterium | reverse complement strand
TGTCCGAGAACGGCGGATTGGCGACGACATAGTCGTAGGTGCGCAGTTTTTCGCCGTCCTTGAACTTGGGCGCGGCGAGCGTGTTGCCGGAGAGGATGTTGGCCGTCGGGAAGTCGTGCAGGATCATGTTCATGCGCGCCAAGCCCGCCGTGGTCACGTCCTTCTCCTGGCCTTCGAGCGTGATGTGCTTGCCTGCCTCGGCGGCAACCTTGAGGAGCAGCGAGCCCGAGCCGCACGTGGGATCGTAGACTGTGGTGCCGGCCACGGTGTTCTGCGGCGAAATGCCGATTACTTTGGCGATCACCCGACTAACCTCGGCCGGGGTATAGAACTGCCCTTTGCTCTTGCCACTTTGGGTGGCGAAGTGGCGCATCAGGTATTCGTAGGCGTCTCCGAGGATGTCGTCGTGTTCGGCGCGGTTGGCGGCGAAATCGAGCGCCGGGTTGTTGAAGATCGCGATCAGGTTGCCGAGCCGCTCGACGCGGGTCTGGCCGTCGCCGAGCTTGTTCGGATCGTTGAAATCGGGGAAGTCAGCGCGGGCGAGGCGTGTGTTGGCGTCGATCAGCGGCTGAATGATCTGCGTGTTGACCTTGTTGCCGATGTCGGGATCGCCGGTGAGGGCGACCATGTCTTTGAAGCTTGCCCCCTTCGGTATGACGATCGGCGGCTCGAAGCCGTCGTAATCCGCGTACT
Organism: Betaproteobacteria bacterium; assembly: GCA_052386775.1. Classification (GTDB taxonomy): domain Bacteria; phylum Pseudomonadota; class Gammaproteobacteria; order Burkholderiales; family SG8-41; genus DSOT01. The sequence goes on along the minus strand of JBQTJV010000197.1, from coordinate 31,917 downwards.
TGTCCGACACGTACTTGATGAACAGCATGAACAGGACGTAGTCCTTGTACTGGCTCGCGTCCATCCCGCCGCGCAGTTCATCGCAGGACGCCCAGATTGATGAGTAGAGGTCTGATTTCTTGAGGGCCATGTGTTCCTATTTTAGTACCCTTTATTGCGATCGCAGTCGGTAAATGCGCAGCCGCCGCGTCCGCGCGCGTCCCCTCGAAGTTACACGGCCGGTGCAATGAGTTCATCCGCCACTTGAGCAGATACCGGAAAGCAACAGATCACAACGTCCGCAGAGTGCCGCTCGGATATTGGCAGTGTGATCTGGGTTGCATGTGTATCCCGCGAAAGCGTCAACTTGAGATCGGCGCCTACACGCTCAAGGTACTGATGCCACCGAGGGTCTCCGCACGGGACCGGAAAAATAACGAACGCAACGATCGGTCGTCGGTCGCCCGCAGTTGCTTTTCGTGCATCCGAGACGATACTCGAGAAGTTTTTCGTAACAGGCCGCGTCAACGCCGCGACGCCTGGCATGCGCCAGTTGGTGTTCGGCGTTTTCAGTTCCACGTCGTAGCGTGCGCCGTTCCAATCGAACGAAAGATCAGATCGTCCGCCGTCCGGCAGCGGAGCCTCAACTGTGACCTGTGTAGCCCCACTCGCTTCCACGTGCGCAGCCAATTCAAACTTCAGCCAGCCCTCGAACTTGGCACGCTGCCGCAAGGCGATTGCCATCACCCCGCGATGAGCCTTCAGCACTTCAGATATCCACTCGCGGAGTGTCTCGTGCAACTCATTCATAAGGCTGTATTACGTTTCTATTCAGCCGCCGGCCGCTTCCAGCCGCTCGGTTGCGATAGATCGTTAGTCATCATTTCTTCGCAGGTACTCGATTCGGAAACTCATATATAAATTTCAGCAGCATCTCGCAAAAAGAAATCAGCTCCGTCGCGTCGTCTGTGGTCATAAGCTTGATCTCGTGGTTGGCCTCGTTGCCCTTCTGTCGAATGTGGTCGACCCAACCCTTTCCATTTGGAGGGACGTAACCGTTACTGGCAAGGTACTCGACATAGTTGATAAAGCTATCACCGGCCTTTGCGCCTTGGGCAACGGCTATGTGCATGAGGAGCTTCCGCGCAGCGAGCACTGCAGCAGTAGAGGCGCCGACCGAAACGGACTTACGAGCCTCTATATATAACTTCGACGTTTCGTCGGGCACATGTGCGACATCATTTCCTGGCGCTACACCAGGCACCTGTCCCTGATCTCCAAAATACGTTGGGCGGGTGCAGTGCGGACAGATATAAACATGCTCTCGAGGTTGACCATTTGTGAACCACCCTTGATTTGACGAAACGCGGTTCCCGCAATCACTGTATCCACAAACGAACTGCCGGGCTCCAGGTCCAGTCAGATTCGTCCAGTCACGCCTGCTCATTAGCGCCCCCGCCCAAGATGATGACCCTAAAAGCCGACTTGTAAATCGGCATTATGTCATCGGCAACTGGATGCTTCCATCGAATCGGTCTCTTCTCGCAGGATGTTGAATAAAAATTCACTACGGTAGCAGCAAGGGGGTTATCGCTCGACGGTATCGCTTTCGATGCGGTAATACTCTTCGAGGCCGATCAGGTCCTCGACTTCCTTGCGCCAGACAATCATTTGCTCGCGATCGAGCCCGGTCTCGCCTTTCGTCAGGAGATTGGTGACGACACGCTTGATTTCCTGCGTCACCGGGCAGAGCAGCGCGGTGGGATAGGTCGAGAGCTTGTAGCCCAGATTCTGGAACTCTTGCGTCGAGAAGAGCGGGCGGCGCAGGCGATTGCCCTCGCTGTTGGTATAGGCGACCGGCCCGTCGATCTCGCGCGGCGCACGGCGCGCCTCGTCCTCGCGGTCCGGAAAGATCATCACCATTTCAGCCCCGGCTTCGAGATAGAGATTCGCGCGCTCGATGCCCTCCGCGTAACCGTCCGTGTGCATGGCATCGGTGCGCGCCATGATGAAGAACTCAGGATTGATGCGCGCGGCGAGCGCAGCCTTGATCTTCGCAACCATCTCCTCTCGCGGGATCACGTGCTCGATGCCTTTGTGGTAGTGCGCGCGCTTGGGATAGATCTGGTCCTCGATGTGCAGCCCCGCCGCGCCGGCGCGTTCCAGGGCCCGGACCGTGCGCATGACGTGGAGCGGCTCGCCGTAACCGGCGCCCGCATCGACGATCACCGGAATGCGCACCGCTGACGTGATGTAGCGGGTGCTTGTTGCAAGCTCGGTCAACGTCAGCAGCGGTTCGCTGGTCACGTAATGCGCGCCCAACTGGTAGCCGCCGATGTGGACGCACTCGATGCCCAGCGACTCGGCCACGCGCGCCGTATATGGGTCCCAGATGCCAAGCGCAGGTATGAATTTCGGCCGCGCCATCAGTTCCCTGAACTTCGCGAGCGAAGACGGTATAGCCACGGTATTTCCTTTCCTGGAGCTGCTAGCGCCTCTCACCCAGAAGCATACGCGTCCTGCGACTCATGCTCATGGCCCGCTCCTTACGCCGTCGCCGCGGTTTTCGTGCCGCTTTTCGCGGGTAGCTCGCCCTCGTCGCGCAGCGCGCGCAGCGACTTGCGCCACGCCTCCACCGTCCACTCGATGTCCGCAGCGGTGTGGGCGGATGACACCAGCCCGCCGCGCCAGCCCTTGAGATCGACGCCGTTGTTGAGCATTGCAAGCCGCAGCTTGCCGAGCATCGATTCGTTGCGCGCCTTGAGCGATTCCACCGTGATCGTGCTCGCATCGAAGCGGGTCGGGCGTATCGCCTCGCCTTTCGGATTCGAGTAGATGTTGAAGAACGAGTGCACGCCGTAGACCGCCCACGGCACGCCTTCGTCTTCGAGCACCTCGTTCATCCGCTGCCGCAGCGTCGCCGCCGTCGCCGAGGCTTTCTCGCAGGCGTCGGTGGTGCGGATGATCTCGAGCGTTGCGATGCCCGCCGCGGCGCTCACCGGGTGCGCGTTGTGCGTGCCGTGATGGTTGATGAACTCGCGCCCCGAAGCCTGGCACGCGTCGTGATCGAGCCAGTCGAGGATGTCCTTGCGCCCGCCCACGGCGCCGCCCTGCATGCCTCCCGCGACGATCTTTGCCATCGTCGTGATGTCGGGGATGATGTTGTAGTACGCCTGCACGCCGCCCGGTGCGACGCGAAAACCGGTCACGACCTCGTCGAAGATGAGCAGCACGCCGTGTTTCCGCGTCACTTCGCGCAAGCCACCGAGCACTTCCGGCGGCGTGGGAACGATGCCCGAGCTGCTGCCCACCGGCTCGATCATCACCGCGGCGACGTCCTTGCGCTCGGTGATCAATCGCTCGACGGCCGCGACGTCGTTCGGCGGCAGCACCGAAGTCGCCTGCGCCACTTCGGGCAACACGCCGACGCTCGCGGAGCCGTCGAGATGATCGTGCACGCCGAACGCGGCCTGGTCGTGCCAGCCGTGGAAGTGAGTCTGGAAGCGCACGATCCGGCTCTTGCCGCTGTGGGCGCGCGCAAGCCGCATCGCGAGCTGCGTCGCTTCCGTTCCCGAGGAGGTGAACCGCACGCGCTCGGCCGAAGGCACCATGTCCACGATCAGGCGCGCCCATTGGACTTCCAGCTCGTGCGCCGCGGCGAGGTGCATGCCCCTGCCGAGTTGCGCCTGAATCGCCTTCAGGACCTCGGGGTGCTGATGGCCGAGGAGCAGCGCGCCATGGCCGCCGTAGTAATCGACGTACTCGTTGCCGTCGATGTCCCACTTGCGCGAGCCGAGTGCGCGATCGCCGTAAATGCCGTAAGGCTTCATGCGGCGCGAATCGTGCACGATGCCGCCCGGCAGCACCTCCTGCGCCTCGCGATAGCGCGCCGCCGCGCGCTGCGTGCGCGCGCGGTAGATCTCGACGATGCTCGATTGATTTCCGCCTTCCATGACCAGACCTCCGTCGTCGTTTGCTTATAGAGTCGATTCCGAACAGCGGCGCATCAGGCGGTTGCCGCTGCAGTACGGGGCGAGCGCGACACCTCGTCCTGCAGCTCGCGGAGCGAATCGGCGAGGATGTGCGCGAGCTCGTCGACTTCCGCCGCACTGATCGACAGCGGTGGAGCGACGCGCAGCACGCTGCCCCGCGCAGGCGCGACCGCACCCTTGTTCCAGATACGGGTATTGAGGCTGGCTGTGAGTGCCGCCTCCAGCGGCCGATCGCGATACTGCGGATCGACCAGTTCGACGGCGAGCAGCAACCCGCGCGAGCGCACTTCGCCCACGATCGGGAGATCGCCCACCAGCTTTTCGAGCGTAGCGTGGAGGCGCGCGCCCATCACCTGCGCGTTCTGCACGAGATTCTCACCCTCGATGATGGCGAGGTTGGCGAGCGCCGCCGCGCACGAGACGGGATGCCCGCAGTAGGTGCCGGGATGGACGTTCTCCTCGGTGCTTTTCTCGTCGAAGGCGTCGGCGATTTTCGCGCGGGCGATCGACGCGGAGAGCGGCAGATAGCCGGAAGTGATGCCCTTCGCCACCGACATCAGATCGGGAACGACGTCCTCGTGCTGCACGCCGAACCACTGGCCTGTGCGGCCGAATCCGGTGATCACCTCGTCCGCGATCATGAGCACTTCGTGCTCGTCGCAGACGTCGCGGACGCGCGCCAGCCATCCGAGCGGCGGGATGATGCATCCGCCGGCGCTCAACACCGGCTCGACGATCACGGCGGCGACGGTCTCGGGGTCCGCCGCGCGAATCGCATCCGCAAGCTGGTCGGCGCAACGGCGCACCAGCGCCTCGTCGCTGCCATCGCCGCGGTTCCAGAAAGGATAGGGAACTTCGACGCGGGCGAAGCCCTTCCAGCGATACGGCTCGTACGGCTCGATCTGATCTTCGCTGCCGCCGAAGCCGAACATCGCGATCGTGGCGCCGTGATAACCGCCTTCAAGCGCGATGATCTTGTACTTGCGCGGTCGGCCGAGCTGCAGCCAGTAATGGCGCGCGATCTGCACCGAGCGTTCGTTCGCTTCCGCCCCGCTGACCGCGTAAAGCGTGTAATCGAGATCGCCGGGCGTGAGCGTCGCGAGCTTCGCCGCAAGTTCTGCCGCCGGCCGATTCGAGAACTGCCGCGTCGTCGGATAGTACGAGAGCTTGGCGGCCTGTGCGCGGATCGCATCCGCAATCTCGGTGCGCCCGTGGCCGACGTGCACGACCGCAAGACCGGCGAAAGCGTCGAGGAGCTTCTTGCCGCTGCGGGTCCAGATGTAAACCCCTTCCCCGCGCTCGATCATGAGTTCCTCGTCGGGAAAGACCGGATGGTCCTGGGTCTTGTGCGTCCACAGGTGCTTGATCATGTCGGCGTCTGTCATGAGGTTGCTCCTTACCCGGTGCCAATCCGGCGCGTAGGCAGCTTACTGAGCCCGGCGAACCATGTCCAATTGCGTATCCGGCGATCGCCCTTTATGACTTCATCCCCGAGCGCAGTACTGGCGCTGGTATACAATCCTCGGGCCATGAAGAAACAGGCCACAACGCTTGCAGCGCTTGGGGCAGCCGTGCTCTCGCTCGCCGCGAGTGCCGCCTTTGCGGCGTCTTCCATTAGGAACTATCCCGAAAGACCGATCCGCGTCATCGCGCCCTTCGGCGCCGGCGGACTGGTCGACGTGCTGTCCCGCGCGGTCGGGGACCGGCTGCGCCCGACACTCGGTCAGCCGATCGTGGTCGACAACCGGCCCGGCGCAGGCGGCAATATCGGCGCCGAGATCGCCGCCAAAGCGGAGCCGGACGGCTACACCATACTCATGACTTCGGCGGGAATTCTGACCATCAATCAGTTCCTCTACGCCAAGATGCCGTTCGATCCGGCAACCGCATTCACGCCGATCACGGTGGTCGCGGAAATGCACATGTTGATGGTGCTGAATCCAGCTTTCACCGCACGCACGGTGAGTGATTTCCTGGCGCGGGCGCGCGCGGAGCCGGGGAAGATCGCCTTCGGCTCCCCCGGCTACGGCACCACCGGGCATCTCGGAATGGATATGCTGCAGTTTGCCGCGGGGATCAGGCTCAATCACGTTCCCTACAAGAGCGCGGCCGAAGCAGCGCTCGCCGTGATCGGCGGGCAGATTCAGGGCGTGATGGACAATCCGCCCACGGTATTGCCGCATATCCGCGCCGGCCGGTTGCGCGCGATGGCGGTCGCCAGCCCCCGGCGCCTACCGCAACTACCCGATGTGCCGACTTTCGATGAAGCGGGGTTGAAGGGTTTCGAGGCTTCGTCGTGGTTCGGACTCGTGGCGCCGGCAAGAACGCCGCGGGCGGTGATCCGGCGACTGCATGATGAAACCGCGCGCGTTCTCGCAGCCCCCGAAATGCAGCAACGCTTTGGCGATCTCGGCGCGCGGCTTGTCGGGAACACGCCGGAAGACTTCTCGAAATTCATTCTCTCCGAGCGCGCGAAATGGGAACGGATCGTGCGCGGCGCGAACATCCGGCTGCAGTAATGAGTGACATGCGCGCGTTCATGCTCATCGCATTGATGGTTGTCAGCGGCGGCGTCGCGGCGCAGGATTATCCCGCTCGTCCGCTGCGTCTCATCGTGCCGTTCCCGCCGGGTGGCGGTAACGACATCCTGGCACGCGCCGTGGGACAGCGCCTGGCCCAGGTGGTCGGGCAACAGATCGTGGTGGACAACCGCGGCGGCGCGGGCGGCGAGATCGGCGCCACGCTTGCGGCCGGCGCAGCGGCCGACGGCTACACGCTGTTCCTCGGCAGTCTCGGCAATCTGGCTCACAATCCGGCGCTCAAGCCCAAGCTGCCGTACGATCCGGTGAAAGATTTTGCGCCGATCTCGCTGCTCGCAACCTCGGCCTTCGTCCTCGCGGTGCACCCGGCACTGTCGGCAAAGTCCGTGAAGGAGCTGATCGCGCTGGCGAAAGCGAGCCCCGGCAAGCTCAACTACGCTTCTGCCGGAACGGGGTCGTCGCTGCACATGACCGCGGAACTCTTCAAGCACGCGACGAAGACCGATATCGTCCACGTTGCCTACAAAGGCACCGCACCCGCCATCACCGAACTCATCGCAGGACAGACGCAACTCATCTTCAGCACCATGCCGCCGGCGCTTCCGCACGTGAAGGCGGGCCGGCTGCGCGCGCTCGGTGTAACCAGCGCCAGGCGGGCGGCAGCGGCCGCCGAGGTGCCCACGATTGTGGAGGGGGGTGTCGCGGGATTCGACGTCTCGAACTGGCAGGGCATCCTGGCACCGGCGAAAACACCCGCCTCCATCGTTCAAAAGCTCAACCGCGATGTCCTCGCCGCGCTGAAGATGCCCGGCATGAATGAAGCGCTCGCAGCACAAGGCCTGGAATCCGCCGGCGGCGCCCCGGCACAGTTCGGCGCGCTCATCAGATCCGAGATCGACACGTACCGGAAAGTCGTAAGCGCCGCCGGCATCCGCATCGATTGATTCGGCTACCGGTATAAGCGCCAGTCACTTCCGAGCGGACGATCTCGCCTTTGCCGCCGCGCCCCGTTTTGCCGTGCCCGTGCCCTGCCGAACCGGCGGCCACCCACCCTTCGGACGCACGCTCTTGTACCAGTCGAGGATCTGCTCGCCGGTCCACACCACCGTGTCGGCCCGGTTGCACACGTGCTGCAGGATGCGGCGCAGGTGTTTCGCGCGGTGCGGCACGCCCATGATGTACGGGTGCATGGTGAAGCACATGATGCGCGACGACCCGTCCGCCGCATCTTCGACCAACTGGTCGAACTGGTCGATTGCGCGATCGGAATACTCCGCAGCGCGGTGGCCCTGTATCAGTAGCATGGCGAGGTCGTTCAATTCCTGCGTGTAGGGAATGCTGACCAGCGTGCCGTGCTTGGTGCGCAAATCCACCGGCTGATCGTCGAGCACCCAGTCTGCGACGTACTCGAAGCCGGCCTCGGCGAGCCAGTCCACGGTGTCGTGCGTCTCCGCCAGCGCGGGCCCGAGCCAGCCCTTGGGTGGTTTGCCGGCGTATTCCTTCAGTTTTTTGAAGACGCGATGGATCATCTCGCGCTGATCGGGCACCGCCGGCAGTGCGCGCTGGATCCAGCCGTGCCCGAGCAGATCCCAGCCGGAATCGAGGCACGCGTCGACGATCTGCGGATAAGCGTCGCACACCGTGCCGTTCAACACACACGAGGCCGCGACGCCGAACTCATCGAATATTTTCTTCAACCGCCAGAAAGCGACGCGGTTGCCGTACTCGTGCCACGCCCAGTTGGGAATGTCGGGCACGCTCTTCTGTACCCCGCCGGGCGGATTCACCACGGTGCGCGGCATCGGCTGCGTGATGTCCCAGTTCTCGACGTTGACGCAAGGCCAGACCACGACCTTGGCGCCGCCCGGCAGCGGCAGCGGCGGCCGTCCGGTGATCGGCACGTAGTCGATGCGATCGGTGGGCCATTCCAGCTTCATGCTTTTTTCTCCCCTGAACTGATCCAGCGGGGTTGTGCTTTTCTCCTGCGCACTCATGAAGCGGTCAAGCGCCTTCGGCGGCCTCCGGGTTCCACTGCCCCCTGCGCATGCGGGTGATGCTGATGCTTTTGAAGACGCCCTTCTGGGTGAAGGGATCGCCGTCCGAGAACGCCTTTGCTTCCGCGCGGCTCCCCACGTTGACGATGAAGAGGCTGCCGATCGCTTCGGTGCCGTCGTCATTCTGGGTGGCACCCGCCAGCACCAGGATGCGCTTCTGGCTCTGCAGGTAATCGCGGTGGGGCTGCAGCACCGATTCGCGGATCTTGGCGGTGTTGGGATTGTCGACGCATGAAATGGCCCACAGCATGATGCTTCTCCCTTCCTTTGAGTTGAGGGTGGTTAGAACCTAGAGTCTCTTGCGCGCGCCTGTCGCCGGCTGCCGCTGTGTCGAGTTGGCGGCTTGTCCGGACCCGGAGGCAGGCGCAGCCGCGGCGGGACGCATGGTACGGACCAGTATGCTCAGATCCGCGCGCAGGTTGTCAGGCACCTGAAGCCGCGCGAGCCGTCGCAACCGCGCATCCCGCCCCGGGAGATCGAACATGCCGGTCAGGTAGAGCAGCAAATCGTGCGTGGTATAGCGCGAGCCGGTGACGGCGCGCTGAAAATCGTGCGGCACGTCGGGATAGCTGTTGTGCCGGCCGGGGAAGAGGACGCGCATCACGAACCCGAGGCAGCTCATGCAGCGGCTCTCCGGACCGTCGTCCTCGCAGTATGGCGTGTTGCGCTCGGTCCACGTCCGAACGCGGCCGGGCAGCGCTTTGCGTAATGCGGCCATCGAGGCCTCGTCGGAAAAGGGGCGCAGCCCATAAAGATGCCATATTTCGTAGTCCTTCCCGGAAACTTCCATCGATCCCGATTCCAGGAACGGCGAGACGACCACACCGACATCCGGAAACGACCAGGCGATACGCTGATCGGCCGTCTCGATGCCGACCTGGACTTCCAGCGTCTCATCCGGCAGCCGCAGCAAAAAATAATGCACGAAACCGGCCTGTCCCGGCCCGGTCGATTGGACGACGAGCAGCGGAGCGTGGGCCCGCGACACGATGGCCGGCTTTGCAGGGCGTGAGTGGTCTTCGGATGGCTTGTTGGCGAGGACGACACCGCGCGCACCCGCAATGGAGCGGATGACGCGCACGTACTCCGGCACGGCGCTTCCGGTTCCGACCGATTCCCGTTCCACGAGTGGCGAACCGAGCGTCGCGCCCGCACGGAACCAGCACGCGATCAGGATCAGCGCTGCGGTGCCGTTTCTGCCGATGTAACGATTCATGGGACGCTCATCCTACCCGTTCGTGCAGCGGCATGTTCTTTTTGCGCTGCCTCGTCGAGGGTAAGGCCGAGTCCCGGCCCGTGCGGAAAGGCGCGTGACGTGGATCTCGATGTGCTCGATCTTCATGCTTGGCTCACTGCGGCCTGATGCCGGCGGATTTCACTACCCTCTCCCAGCGGGGAATTTCCTCGCTTATGAAACGGGAGAACTGTTCCGGCGTGCCGCCTACCGGCTCGAAACCCTGATTCATCATGCGCTCCCTGACATCGGATGCGCTCATGGCCTTGGCTGTTTCCCGTGCCAGCCGCGACACCGTATCCCGCGATACCCCACGGGGCAGCATCAATCCGTACCATGATGCCGCATAGTAGCCCTTCAACCCCGCTTCCTCGAGGGTGGGAACATCAGGCAGAACGCTGCTGCGCTTCGATATCGACACGCCGTGAGCTTTCATCCGTCCCGCGCTGAGGTGGGGCAGCGCCGCGGGAATCGAGCTGAACAAAAGCTGCACTTCACCTCCGAGCAGGGCAACGATGGAGGGCGCCGCGCCTTTATAAGGAACGTGAACCATGTCGATGCCGGCGAGCGACGCCAGGAGTTCCATCGCCAGGTGCGTGATATTGCCCGCACCGCCCGAGCCGTACGAAAGCTTCTTGGGATGCGCCTTGGCATAGGCAATCAGCCCCTTGAAGTCGGTGGCGGGCAGGGAGGGATGCGTCGCCAGAACCGATGGCCCGATGGCGATGAGACTGACGGGGATAAAGTCCTTCCTCACGTCGAATGGCAGGCGCGAAAAAAGCGCGGGTATCGCGATCGTGGAATTCGCCATCAGCACGGTATGGCCGTCGGGATTGGCCTTTGCGACGATCTCCGCGCCGAGGTTGCCCGCTGCGCCGGGGCGGTTGTCCACGATAAACGAGCCGCCGAGGCTATCGCTCAGCTTTTGCGCAATGGCCCGGGCAGCGATATCGGTGGCGCCACCCGGGGCAAATCCGACCACGATGCGGACCGGACGGGCCGGATACGGTTGCGCCATCGCTGCGCCGGGGGCAATCAGCAGCGCTACGAGCACCAGCGGAGCGGCGGCACGGCAACGGAGCATGGACAAAGCATTCCTTTGACTCGGGTTTGCGGAGCTTAATGAAATGCGGCGTGCATGCCAATATCGGTTGACCGGCCGAATGGCGTTTGCTACGGTTTGGGCGCCTTTCCATGGGTTGAGATGGAGCGCCAGGTATGACCACTTCCACACCGGTTGCGCGCGCGCAAAGCGCGATCGAGATAGTTGCGCTGCCCGCTGCGCTCGGCGCGGAAGTCCGCGGCCTGGATCTCCGAACGCTGGACGAGACGAACTTCGGCCGCCTGCACAAGGCTTGGCTCGAACACGTCATGCTGGTGTTTCGCGGACAGTCGCTGGGGGCCGGGGATCTGGTGCGCCTGGTCCGTTTCTTTGGCACACCCGTCACGTCGTCGAATCTCCACCAGCGCAATCTCGAAGAGCGCATCGCCAACCGGCTGTTCAATCTTCCGCCGGAGGTCACTGTGGTATCGAACGTGACTGCCGACGGCAAGCCCGTCGGCATTCTCGGCGACGGAGAAATCGTCTGGCACTGCGACTTCTCTTTCAAGGAACGGCCCACCGCCGCGCGCATGCTGGTTGCCATGGAAATCCCGCCGCGTCAGGAAGAAGGTCGCACCTACTTCCTCAATTGCTATGCGGCCTACGATGCGCTGCCGCTGGAAATGAAAAAACGCATTTCCGGCAAGACCATCAAGCAGGCAAACATCGTGGACACCGCGCTGAAACTGCGTCCCGGCGCGTCGCTCGACGCCGATATCCGCACCACGCCGGGTCCGAGCCATCCCATCATCTCCACGCATCCCGAGACCGGATGCAACATGATCTTCCTCGGACGCCGTCACGGCGCCTATGTGAACGGCTGCTCGCTGGAGGAGTCGGAGGCGCTGCTGGACGAACTGTGGGCGCATTGCACGCAGCCGCAGTTCTGCTACGAGCACCGCTGGGCAGTGGGCGACGTGGTCGTATGGGACAACCGTGCCACGCTGCACCGGCGCGAAGCGTTCGATTCGGCGAGCCGCCGCCTGCTTTATGCCGCGCAGGTCGAAGGTCACCGGCCGTATGAGGCTGCCGACGCGCTCAGCCGGCCGCCGCACCCCCGCGCCGGCATGCACAGCGCATAGCGGCCGTGCTGGACGCCTCCCTCAAGCCGAGCGCAATCGTCCGCCACCTTGACCAGTATGTCATCGGGCAGGACGAGGCGAAGAAGATTCTTTCGGTCGCGGTTTATGCCCACTACCGCAAAATCGCCACGGCGCATGCCGAGCAGACCGAGCTCGCGAAAAGCAACGTTCTCCTGATCGGCCCCTCCGGCACCGGCAAGACCCTGTTGTGCGAGACGCTCTCGCGCATTTTGAAGGTGCCCTTCGTCACCGCCGACGCCACCTCGCTCGCACAGACGCGCTACGTCAACGACGAGATCGAGGCCATCCTGCAGCGGTTGCTCGACAAGGCGGGGGACGACATCGGGCGCGCACAGCACGGTATCGTCTTCATCGACGAGATCGACAAATTGAAGGCCCGTGCCGGAGAGCCGCGCGCCGTCTCCGGCGAGAGCGTGCAGCACGCGCTGCTCAAGATCATGGAGGGCGCGCCGGTCAAGGTCGGAAGCGGACAGTATGTCGACACCACCAATATTCTGTTCATCTGCGGCGGCGCGTTTGTCGGGATCGAGGACATCATGGCGCAGAGCCACGGCTACGGCTTCATCGCCACCTCCGACGACGATGACAACCAGAACATTCTCGAGCGGCTCAATTCGCGGGTGAAGCCGACCGATCTCTTCGAGTTCGGGCTGATTCCCGAATTCACCGGGCGGCTTCCGGTGATCGCGCGCTTCCAGGAGCTCACGCGCGAGATGCTGGTGCGGATCATGACCGAGCCGCGGAACTGCATCTACAACCAGTTCAAGGAAATCTTCCGGAACGAAGGCGTCGAGCTGGACGTGGACCGGCGCGTATTCCAGCAGATCTCGGATCTCGCGGTCGAGTACAAGACCGGGGCGCGCAGCCTGCGCGGGCTGTTCGAGGAACTCATCACGCCGATTCTGTTCGCCGTGCCCGACGATCCGAGTGTCAAAAGAGTCGAGATCGCCTCGCTTTTCACCGAGCCGCGCTACACCCGCTCCTAGTCGTCATTCCGTTGCACGACGCAATTCATGGATCCCGGCTTTCGCCGGGATGACGACGGGTGACGTGTTACACGCTCGCGAGTACCCGCCCCCAGCGCGGATCGGGACGATGGCGCAGGCGCTCGCGCATGGCATGCAGCGCGGCCCAGGTCGTGGAGAGGATGTTGAGCAGCACCGGGCGGCCGAATTCCGCCTCCAGCACCGGCACCGCGTGAATCGCAAACCATAGACCGCCCGGCATGAGCAGCGCCTGCGCCTCGGGTGCCGCCTTCAGGGCTTCGCGGCCCAATTCCAGCGCAAGCACATGGTCGTCCGCTGCGCTGGAATGCTTGTTCTGCTCCAGCGAGCGCGCCCGCGAGCGCAGCGCGATCACTTCGATCCCCGCCTCGGCAAGATAGCGCGTAAGCGCGGTGTTCACGCGTTCCGGCCAGCGCGTCGCGAGCGCGATGCGCGTGGCGCCGAAGTGCTGCAGGGCCGCGATATGCGCTTCGAGATCGGTATCGCAGGCAATGCCAGTGCGCTTTTCGCCTTCGGCGAGGATCTCGCGCATCTTGGTGCGCCCCAGTGCAGAGGCGACCGGCACGCCGGACAGCGCGATGCGGTCCACTTTCTTGGAAGCGAGCAACTCGAAGCGCTGCCACAGCACCGGCAATTCCTGCTCCACCGCGGCGAGCGTGTAGTCGGTGAGATTGAGCCCGGTCGTGAGCAGCATCATGCCCTCAGGCGCCACGCGATAGAACTGGTAGGCGTCGAGATCGGTGTAGAGATGGGGTATCACGTAACCCAGCTGGTACCACGGACTGATGACGTTCATCTGTAACCTCAGGTCAGTTGCTCAGCACAGCGGAGTGATCACGGTTTTGAAAGGCCCCGGCGCAACATATAGCTTCCCGCGCCAACGACGACCGCCGCGCCGGCGAGCATCCAGGCATCCGGCACCTCGCGCCAGATCAGGAACCCGATCAGCATCGCCCACAGGAGCCCGGTATAGCGAAACGGGGCGACCAGCGCCGCGTTCCCCATGCGGAACGCCTCGATCGCCAGAAAATGGGCCGCGGCGTTGAACAGGCCCGCGGCGAGAAACCAGCCCGCACCCCTCAAGTCCACCGGGTTCCATCCGAACGGCAAGGTGCAAAGTCCCGCCAGCATGACCGCGACGCCGGACCACAGCAGCATGGAAATCGACGAGTCGGTGCGCGAGAGCCGGCGGGTGAGTGCATCGCGCGCGCCATTGATGAACGCGGCCAGCACGGGCAGCAGCATGATCCAGGCGAATTCGCCCCCGGCGGGGCGCACGATCAGCAGCACGCCGGCGAAACCGACCAGGATTGCGATCCACTGGTGCACGCCGACGCGCTCGCGCAGCATGGGCGCCGACATCAGCGCGACGAACAGCGGGCTCGAAAAGAGCATGATCGTGACGAACGACAACGGCAGCGTGCTCAGGCTCGTCACGGTGAATACCGTGCTGCCGATGAACAGCACCCCGCGCAGCAACTGTCCGCTGGAGTTTACCGCACGCAAGGCGCCCAGCCCGGTAAAGACCCAGGCGTAAGGCAGAACGATGAGAAACGCCGCGGCCTGCCGCAGCGCGATCACCTGCCCGATCGGATAGTGCTCGGTGAGGTGCTTGGACACCGCGTCGTTCAGCGTCAACAGTCCGGCCGCCGCCGTCATCGCGGCAATTCCCCCCAGGGACGAGGCTCGGTTCATCGGGTGGCCTGGCAGGTTGGGCCGTCGCCGCCGAACCCGGCATGCGCCATAAGGCGAGTATCGCGAGGTGGCCGGGCCGTGCAACACGCGGTATAAGACCAAACCTGCCCATATTTTGCCAAACCGCTCGCCATCGACCCATGCCCGATCGACCCGTCAAGCACTTTTCCATGATCCGCGAGTTCCATCTCGCCGACTTTTTCACCCTGGGCAATGCCGCCTGCGGCATGGCTGCCATCTTCTTCGCCCTGGCCTACGTGGACAGCGAAGCGATCCTGTATTTCCATGCCGCGGCGGCGATGGCGCCGGCAGCGTTCCTTTTCGACGTGCTCGACGGGCGCATCGCCCGCTGGCGGCAGCGCCAGTCTGCCTTGGGACGCGAACTCGATTCGCTGGCGGACGTCGTGTCTTTCGGCGTTGCGCCGGCCGCGCTCGCGTTTGCCGCGGGGCTGCGCGGCGGCTGGGACTGGATCGTGCTCATCTATTTCGTGTGCTGCGGCGTGAGCCGGCTCGCCCGCTTCAACGTGACCGCCGAGCAGCTCTCCGAAGGCAGCGGCAAGGTCGCCTATTTCGAAGGCACGCCGATCCCGACCAGCGTGGTGCTGACCGGGGTGCTCGCCTACGCCGCCGCGCAGGACCGGATCGGCGAAAACCTCTACTGGGGCGTGTGGCAACTGGGTCCCTGGGAGCTGCACCCGCTCGCGCTGCTGTTCATGCTGTCGGGGACGCTGATGATCAGCAAGACGTTGCGCATCCCCAAACTCTGAATGCCCGCGCAGATGGCTAGAGCGGGATGCGCAGCAGTTTCGCTGCCGTCTCGCCGAGCATCGCCCGGCGCTCCTCGTCGGTGAACCCCGGCGCGTTGAGGATGTGGTCCACCGATTTGTCCTGCCACGGAATCGGGTGATCGGTGCCGATGACGAGCTGGCTCACACCGACCTCGGCAGCGAGATGCCGCAGCGCCTCGGAGGTGAAGACCAGCGTGTCGTAGTACATGGTACGCAGATACTCCGTCGGCTTTTTCTTCAGCTTGACGCCGGTGTCCATGTCGGGCGCGACGCGCAGCGCGTGGTCCGAACGCGGGGCATATGACGGCAGGAACCCGCCGCCGTGCGCGGAACAGATTTTCAGTCCGGGAAATTTGTCCAGCGTCCCTTCGAAGATCAGGTGCGAAAGCGCGAGAGTGGTGTCAAGCGGATTGCCGATGGTGTTCGCGAGCCAGCCGTTGCCCTTGAAGCGCTTCGCCAGGTCGGGCGTGCTCTGGGGATGGATGAAGACGAGGATGCCGAGTTCCTCGCACTTGGCCCAGAAGGGGTGAAATTTTGCGTCGGCAAACTCCTCACCGGCCACGCTCGCGCCGACCGCCACGCCGCGCATGTCGAGCTTCCTGATCGCGTATTCCAACTGCTGAATGGCGAGGTCGGGATGCTGCAGGGCGACGGAGGCAAACCCGACGAAGCGGTCCGGATGCGCCGCGCACAGTTCCGTCAGCTTCTCGTTCTGGGTCTTGATCAGCTTCTCCGCCACGTCGCGCGCTGCGGTGTACCAGAAAGGGTTGATGCTGATCGCCTCGATGTCGATGCCCTGCTCGTCCATCTCGCGGATGCGGCGCAGGCCCACTTCGGTGATGCCGGGTCCGCGCATTTCGTTGGCGCTCGGTGTCTTGCCCATCATGGCGAGCGTCTCGGGTATGACGCAGTGACAATGCACGTCGATGGTCTTCACCCGCCGCCCGCCGACCATGACCTGCCGGCGCTGGCCGCCCGCCGCCGGCTGCCCGGGCGCCGCCTGCGTTACACTGCACCCGGTAAAAATGATATCGGCATCCTTGACGTATTCATTGCGAGTGGGCATCTTCCTTCTCCTGATGGAATGTGAGGGCGGCAATCCGGCAGTTGTGCTGCAGGCCTGCGGACGCGATCCACGCGGTTCGGGATCGGTCTCCGCTCGGCGCCTGCGCCGTTTTTTAAATCGCGGCAGATTATCGCACAGGGCACATCACAGTGGACACACATCTCGATCATCACGGGCATGGCGAGCGGGTGGAGGATTTGCGTCTCATCACCGGCGCGGGCAAATACGCCTCGGACTGGAATGTGCCGGGACAACTCTACGGTTACTTTCTGCGTGCGGACCGTGCCCACGCGCAGATCGTTTCCGTGGACACCGCGCGCGCCCGCGCGCATCCCGGGGTGCGGAACATCTTTACCGGCGAGGATGCGCTCAAGGCGGGCTACGTCCGCGCGCCGCATTCGCTCACCTTCCCCGGGCGTAACGGCAGCAAGGCACGCGCACCGAATCGGCCGGCGCTGGCCCACGGCAAAGTACGTTTCGTCGGCGAGGCGCTCGCGCTGGTGGTGGCTGAAAGCGCCGTCCAGGCGCAGGACGCGGCTGAACTGATCGAAGTCGAGTATCGCGACCTGCCGTGCGTGGTCGACGCGGAGGAAGCGCTTGCCGCCGGCGCGCCGCAGATCCACGACGATGTGCCGGGAAATCTCGCGTTCGAATCCGAAACCGGCGATGCGCAAGCCGTTGAAGCGGCCTTCGCCACAGCAGCCCATATCGCCCGGCTCAAGGTCGAAGTGAGCCGCGTGGCGCCGAGCCCGATGGAGCCGCGCGCGTGCCTGGTGAGCTACGACACGGCGAGCGGCCATTATTCGTTCAAGACCTGCATGCAGGGCACCACGACGCTGCGCAAGCAACTCTCGGCGTGGACCCAGGTGCCGGAAGAACACCTCAAATTCGAGGCGCGCGACGTCGGCGGCGGGTTCGGCCAGCGCACGCTCGCCTACCCCGAGTACTGCGCGCTGATGATCGCGGCGAAGGCCACCGGCAAGCCGGTCAAATGGATTTCCACGCGCATGGAAGGCTTCCTCGCCGACAGCCACGGCCGCTCCAACATCATCGAAGGCGCGCTGGCGCTGGATCGCGACGGAAAATTCATCGCGATGCGGCTCGACTGGGTGAACGACATGGGAGCCTATCTCTCGCCCGGCGCGATGGGCCACATCCGCAACACCACGACCTGCATGACCGGCGTCTACCGGATACCGGCGCTCTACGGCACCTATCGCGTCGCGCTGATCAACTGCACGCCGGTCGCGGCCTATCGCGGCGCCGGGCGCCCGGATATCGCGTACGTGGTGGAGCGGCTGGTCAATCATGCCGCCGCGCAACTCAATATCGACCCTGCCGAACTGCGCCGCCGCAACTTTATTCCGCCCGATGCATTTCCGTACAAGACACCCACCGGCTCGGTCTACGAAATCGCCGATCTGCCCGGCATGCTGAACCAGGCGCTCAAGCTCGCCGACTGGCAGGGCTTTGGTGAACGGCGCCGGCAGTCGGCCGCTGCCGGGAAATTACGCGGCATCGGCATCTCCTCGGTGATCGAAAACACCGGCGCCGGCAACGCCCCGAAGGACGAGATCGAGATCAGCGCCGACGCGACGGGCGCGATCACGGTCTACACCGTTTCCAAGGCGCAGGGTCATGGCCACGAGACGACGCTCGCGATGATCGTCGCCGACGCGCTGGGCGTGCCGCGCGAGAAAGTCCGCATCGTGCAGTGCGAATACGACACGCCGCTCGAAGGCAATCACACCGGCGGTTCGCGCACCACGGTGGGCGCGGGCAGCGTGTGTTATCTCGCCGCGCAGAAATTGATCGAGCAGGGAAAGACGCAGGCCGCCCTCGAGTTGAAACTGGAGCCGTCGCAGGTCACGTACGCGCACGGCGAATTCGGCTCGCCGGAGTCGACACGGCGCGTGACATTCGCGGAGCTGGCGAAAGAAAAAACGCTCGGCGTGAAGGCCGAAGGCAAGTTCGGCTCGACCTTTCCCAACGGCTGCCATATCGCGGAGGTCGAGATCGATCCCGAAACCGGCGCCACCCGGATCGTGTCCTACTGCGCCGTGGACGACTGCGGCAACGTCATCCACCACGCGATCGTCGAAGGCCAATTGCACGGCGGCGTGGTGCAGGGCGCAGGACAGATCTTCGGCGAGCACCTCGCCTACCAGCGCGACACCGGGCAACCGCTCTCGGCGAGCTTCCTGGACTACGCCATGCCGCGCGCGGGCCTGCTGCCCGGCATCCGCGGGGAAGAGCACCCCACACCGAGCAAGGTGAGCCCTCTGGGTGTCAAAGGCATGGGCGAGTCCGGCTGCACCGCCTCATTGCCGGTGCTCGCCAACGCCGTGATCGATGCGCTGAGGACGCGCGGCGTGAGTCAGCTCGACATGCCGTTCACGCCGTCGAAGGTGTGGCACGCGCTCGACGCGGCGCGCGCGAAATAGTCACGCAGCGCGGCGCAGCGCGCGCAGTTGCTTCGCGATGAACGCCTTCAGCACTTCGTGCGCCCGGTCGGTCTGCGGGCCGGGATCCTGAATCCACATGTGCTCGCAGCCTTTGAAAATCTCGAGCTCGCACTCGCCGCCCGCGGCGCGATAGGCCTGCGCGAACTTTTCCTGGATCTGCCACGGCACGTTCGAATCGAGTTCCCCCTGCATGATGAGGAGCGGCGGCAGCGTCACTTTCTCGCCACGCTGGAGAATCAACGCCGGGTTGCCTTCGAAGATCGACTCCCACGGGTCGAAGTACATCTTGCTCTTCTTCACCATCTCGGGGCGGTTGGTCTTCACCATGTGCTCGTAGCGCGCGTGACAGTCGCTGATCGGCGAGCGCGTCGCGACATAGGCCACCGTGGCATCGAGATTCGGCGCCTCCGCGAGCGGGATGGCGGCGTAGCGCGGATCGCGCGGGCGCATCGCAAGGAGCTCCGCGACGTGGCCGCCGCTCGAGCTGCCGAGCACACCGAGGTTTTCCGGATCGCCTTTCCACTCGCGCGCCTTCAACTTGAGCCAGCGCACGCCGTAGTGCGCGTCCTGCACCGAGCCGGGATACGGCGCTTCCGGCGAATTGCGCATGTCGATCGCGACCACCAGCACGCCGCTCCGCGCCACCGCCTGGCACATCGGCACATTGGCGAAGCGGTCCTTGTCGTGCCACGCGCCGCCGTGCACATCGAGCAGCGCGGGAAACGGACCGGGCCCCTGCGGCTGATAGACGCGCGCCATCAGCATGCGCGACGGCACGCGGCGGAATTCGACGTCCCCTTCCTTCACTTCGAATTGCGCGGCGGGATTGTAGGTGCTGGTCATTTCAATTTCCTTCCTTTGTGTGCAAATGAGAACCCGGCGCTTCGGGCGTTCATGTCTCGACTTCGCTACGCTACGCTCAACACGAACGGCTTTTCCGACGGATGTGCTAAGCCACTTTTTCCTTCTGCTCCGCGCGGGGACGCGTCACCCCGGCGGCGCCCAACCGCTCCGCTTCCTCGCGCCCATACCCGAGCCACGCCAGCACTTCGTCGGTATGCATGCCGGGCTCGGGCGTCGGATGCCGGATATCGCGCGGCATGCCTTCGAAGTTGAGCGCCGAGGCCACCATGCGCGTGCTGCCGAAAAGCGGCGACTCGACCGGCGCCGCGATGCCGAGATGCTGCACCTGCGGGTCGGCGAACACCTTGTCGATGGTATTGATCGGCCCGGCGGGTATCCCGGCCGCTTCGAACACTTCCACCCAGTGCGCGGCCGGCTTGTGCCTGGTGATCTCGGAAATGGCGCGGTTGATCTCCGGCCGATGCCGGGTACGTCCGAGTTGCGTGCTCCACTCGGCAGTGCCCTTCCATTCGGGCTTGCCGAGCGCATCGCACAGCCGCAGCCACAGGCGCGTCGAGCTCGCCGCGATGTTCATGAGTCCGACGCTCGTCGGAAACACACCGGTCGGGGTCATGGTCGGGTGATCGTTGCCCGCCTGCCCTGCGACTTCGCCCTTCACCAGATAGCGTGCCGCCTGGAAGTCGAGCATGAAGATCAGCGATTCGAGCAGGCTCGTATGCACCCATCGGCCCTCGCCCGTGCGGCTGCGATCGAAGAGCGCCATCGCGATGCCCATCGCGAGCACGGTGCCGGCGGTGAGATCGGTGATCGGGATGCCCACCCGCACCGGGCCCTGCCCCGGCAGCCCGGTGATCGACATGAGGCCCGCCATGCCCTGCGCAATCTGATCGACGCCGCCCTTCTCGCGATACGGGCCGGTCTGGCCGAAGCCGCTGATGCTGCCGTACACGAGCCGCGGATTGATTTTCTTCACGTGGTCCCAGCTGATCTTCAGGCGGTCCTTCACCGGCGCGCGCATGTTCTCGACCAGCACGTCGGCGCGTTCCACCAACTGCATGAAAATCCGGTATCCGTCCTCCGACTTGAGGTCGAGATGCATGGTGCGCTTGTTGCGATGCAGGTTCTGAAAGTCCGGCCCGTGGCGCCGGCCGATCACGTCCTCGCCCGCAGGCTCCGGTGGCTCGATGCGGATGACGTCCGCGCCCCAGTCGGCGAGATGGCGCACGCAGGTGGGACCGGCGCGCGCGAGCGTGAGATCGAGCACCACCACGCCGGAAAGCGGCAGATGCGGTTCGCTACCCTGCTCCTGGGGCATGACGGAAATCCTCTGGCGGATGCAACGAAAAAGTGAAGATGCGGATGATACCTCACGCGTCGGCGGCGCGGCGCAGCCACCATGCCGGGTCGGAGCGGGTGGTGCGAGTCCATATAGAGGAATCCCCGGGCCGATAGAGCCCGAAGCGAAGCTGCGGATCGCCGGGACGCCAATCGCATCGGAACTGCGAGCCCTCGCCGATGTGCCGGGCGCGCGCGGTGAGCTGAACGCCGAGCGCCGTCTGGTGTGCAGACCACTCCTGCAGTGCAGCCATCCAGCGCTCGCCGCTCGAATGCAAGGCCTCGGCAAGTGTCCATGCATTCTCCGCCGCCTTGGCGGTGCCGGCCGCCGCGTGCGGGCGCGCTGCGAATGCAGCATCGCCGATGATGCATGTGCAACCGAGCGCCATCGCGGGACACGCCACGTCCATCACCACCTGTATGAAGGGCGCATCGGTCGCTGCGACGACATCGGCGATTTCCCCCGGCAGGGTCGACCGCGCTGCAGCCTGAAGCTCGCGCACATACGCCTCCTGCACGCGCCCCGGCCGCAGCGAGACCGCATGGCGGGTGCCGTCCCGGTCGGTCAGCAGCGCGTCCAGCGCAGCGCCCGCGTCCACGTTGCGATACCACACGAAATTCCACAACCGGTGGCCGCGATCGACGCGTCCGTCCGCTCCCGGAATGGGATAGACCAGGATGTGACTGTTCGGGACGATCGCGTAGGTGAGCGTGCCGTCGAGCCTCTGCAGCGCCGCCGCCGGAATATCGTGCTCGTTGACGGTGCCGCGCCACGCCACATAACCGGAATACGCCGGCTCGATTTCGGGAAACAGCACACGGCGTCCCGTCGACTGAATGCCGTCGGCGAGCACGAGGAGATCGAATCGTTGCGTCGCGCCGCCGGCAAAAGTGACAACGCCACCGCGAGCCTCCCTGCTGAACGTCTCCATCGCCACGCCTTGCAGATAACGCTCACGTCCGAACGCTTTCAGCAATGCGCGATAAAGGCTGCCCCACGATACGAAGCGATACGCCACCGTCTCTTCGCACAGCAGCGCACCTGGTCCGTCGACGAGGCGATAACGGCTGACCGGGACGGTGAATTCGTCGAGCGCTTGCACGCTGCGCCCGAGAAAATACCGCACGCTCACTTCGTGTGCGACGATGCCGGCGCCGTAGCCGGTCAGGTCGACCGGTGAGCGCTCGTACACGGTGACATCGTGCCCGGCGTCCCGCAGCAGCAAACCTGCAGTGAGTCCGCCGAGCGAACCGCCGATGACGGCGACGCGCAGCATCAAAAAATCAGAAAGCGAGCGCCGCCAAGCCGCTGCCCGACGGCGTTCAGGTCAAGACGCCTTGCGCAACGGCTCGCGGCCGCCTTCCCCGCGCAGACTCTCGAGTATCGACAGCGCGCGCTTCATCGAAAAGTCGTAGGTGGCCTGGCTGAACGCCTTGGGATTCTCGCGCATCATGTAGCCGTGCTCGACGCCGGGAAAGATATGGACTTCAACGTTTCGCAAGCGCGCAGGCACCGCACGGTAGGCTTCCAGCACCGGCGGCGGCGCCTGGTGATCCCGGTCGCCCCAGATGATGCACACCGGCTGCCTCACGCCGTCCAGTTCCTTGATGTAGTCGAGCATCTGCGTGCCGTGGCAGGAGATGCCGGCGGCGTAGCCCAGGCGCTTGGGCCCGAGGATGGCGTACGGCCCGCCATAGCAGAACCCGATCGCGGCGGCCCGTCCGTTGAACTGCGAGTGCTTCTGCAATTCATTCAATGTGTCCGCCATGTCGGCCTCGCCTGCCTTGATCTTTTCCAGCCGCGGCTGCGAGCGCACTTTGGTGCGATCGTCATCGCGCGCGAGAGGGCCGGGGATCGAGCGCCAGAACAGGTCCGGCGCCGCGGCGAGGTAACCCTGCATCGCGAACTCGTCGGCTATCCCGCGAATGTCCTTGTCGACCCCGTGCACGGCGGACGCGAGGACGATCGCGGGAACCTTTCCCGCGCCATCGGGCGTCACCAGGTAACAGTCGAATTCGCCGCCATCACGGGAGCGGATCTTGATGTCCTTGCGTTGCATGCCGGGCCTCCTTGGGTCGCTCTGATGAGTCGTGCACCGTATCACCACCGCCGCCGGCTTGTCCACCGTGCGCCGCCCGGCGCCGGACTGGCGCGCCGGCCGTCAACGGCGTAGATTTTTCACCGGGTTTCCATTCATAAGGAGGAGCCATGGATTGCGCCCGTCACCGGCGTCGCCTGTTCACCGTGTTGCTGTTGCCTCTGCTGCTCGTCATGGCCAGTGTTCACGCCCAGGGCTTCCCCTCGAAGCCGATCGAGCTGGTGGTCCACACCTCCCCCGGGGGCGGCACCGACATCTTCGCGCGGTTCATCGCCGACCTGCTCACGCGCGAAAAGCTGGTCACGCAGCCGGTGAACGTGCTGAACCGGGTGGGCGGGGGCGGCGCCATCGCCTATACCTACATCAAGAGCAAGCGCGGCGACCCGCATACCGTCATGACCGTCGCGACACTGGCCCTGCTCACCAACTCGCTGCGGCCGGAGCTCGAGCTCGGCATGGAGAACTTTACGCCGCTCGTCATGCTGGCTCAGGATCCCCAGGCCGTGATGGTGCAGGCTGAGTCCCCGCACAGGACGTTCAAGGATTTCGTCGAGGCCGCGCGGCGCGAGCCGGGCTCCATCGTTGCCAGCGTCACATCCCCCGGCGGGTCGGGCCGGCTGCTGGTGTGGCTTCTCGAGCGCGAAACCGGTGCCAGGTTCAAGTCCGTATCGTTCAAAAGCGGCGGCGACGCGATCCTGCAGGTCATGGGCGGCCACACGCATTTCACGACGGAAAACGTGAGCGAAGGCTACTCGGCGGTGGAGGGTAAGAAGCTGCGCGTACTCGCCGTGTCCTCCGCCAAGCGGCTGCCCATCGTTCCCGATGTACCGACGCTGAGAGAACTGGGCTACAACATCCACATCGGCACCGGGCGTGGATTCGCCATGCCGGCCGGGGTGCCGAAGGAGGCAGCCGCACAAATGGAGTCGCTGTTCGAGCGCATCCACAAGAGCGCCGCCTGGAAGGACTACGCCGAAAAGAACATGTTCGAGGACCTGTATCTCGGCAGCGCCGAGTACGCGAAGCATCTGGCACAGCGGCGCGTGGTGCACCAGGAGTTTCTGAAGGCGGTCGGCATCATCAAGTAGGATCGGGAACGAAAGCTCCGATTCGACTTCCGGCGGTTCATCGGTGAAAATCCGGGGAACGCATGGCTGTGGAAGGCCGAGGAATGGACTTTTCGCTCAACGAAGAACAACGCACGTGGCAGCGGGAGGCGCGCCAGTTCGCGCGCGAGGAAATCCGTCCCCTCTCGCTCAAGCGCGATCAGCTCGAGGGCGGGCTCGCGCCCTGGGACTGGGACATCATCAAGAAGGGGTCGAAGCTCGGATTTCGCACGCTCGCCGTGCCCCGTGAATGGGGCGGCCCCGGTGCCGATTTCGTCACGCAGGGACTGGTGATGGCAGAGCTGGCGCAGGGCGACAGCGCGGTCTCGAAGGCCTTCAGCCAGAACTGGAAGTGGAGCCATCTGATCGCGGAGAACTGCACCCGCGATCAGAAGGAGCGCTTCCTCAGGCCGTTTCTCGCTGACGATACTTATGTCATGGGCGCGGGCAGCACCGAGCCGAATGCCGGGTCCGACAACCGCTATCCGCCCGAAGACGATCCCAAGTCAGGCTGGCGGCTGCGCGCCGAGCGCCGCGGCGACGAGTGGCTGCTGAACGGCGAGAAAACCTTCATCGCCAACGGCAGCATCGGCAAACTTTTCTTTGTCAGCTCGCGCACCAATCCCGATGTCCCCATTCGCGACGGCACCACGGTGTTCATGGTGCCGGTCGGCACGCCGGGTTTTCGCATCGGCAAGATCTTCAACAAGAACGGCTGGCGCTTCTATCAGAACGCCGAGCTGATTTTCGAGGACGCCCGCGTGCCGCACGCCAACGTCGTGGGCGAAGTGAACGGCGGCGTGAAGGTGCGCAGCGGCGCCTCGGCGGAATTCAACGACTTCGAGCTGGCTGCCAACGCGCTCGGGGTCTGTGACGCCGCGTGTGAACACGCCATGACGTTCGCGAAAAAGGAGCGGCGCGCGGGCAAGCCGCTCTACGAGCATCAACTGATCCAGCTCAAGATCCACGAGATGCACGTGCTCACCGAGGCGCTGCGCTCCTATGTACTGCGCACCGCGTGGGAGATGGACCACCGCAAGCAGGGCGCCAACGCCGTGCTCGTCATGAACTATTCAACCGATGTGATTCAGCGCGTCACGCGGCTCAACCTGGAAATACACCGCACGGCGGGCGGCACGATGGACGCCCTGGCGGAAAAGCTCGTTCGCGACGGCATCATCTGGTCGCATCTCGCCGGCGACACCTCACAGCGTCTCAAGGCGGTTCGGCGCATCGTCAGGCGGTAGCTGGCCCTCCCCGATCAGCGGCGTACACCATTGCCTTCGTCGTTCGATTTCGCACCGCTTTTCCCGCCTGGTTTGCCGCCTCCGGCGGCGCGCTGGTCGGGACGCGTCAAGTTCGATTTCACCGGCGGCAACAACGACCCGGACAGCCTGCCGCTCGACGGGCTCATTGCGGCGGCGGATGCGGTGTTGAGGCGCGAAGGACGCACGCTGGCGACGTATGGCCTCTCCAGCGGTCCGCAGGGCTACCGGCCGCTGCGCGAGTTTCTCGTCGCCAAGCTCAAGGCCGATGCCGGCATGGCGTGCACCGTCGATGACATCCTGATCACCTCGGGCTCTCTGCAGGCGCTCGACCTGGTCAACCACGCGCTGCTCCAGCGCGGCGATATCGTCATCATCGAGGAAGACTGCTACCAGGGTTCGATCAACCGGTTGCTGCGGCTCGGCGTCACCCCGATCGGCATCCCGCTCGACCGCGACGGCATGCGGGTCGATGCGCTGGCTGCCGCGCTCGACGACCTCAAGTGCAAGGGCGTGCGGCCCAAATACATCTACACCATTCCCACCGTGCAGAACCCGACCGGCACCATCCTCCCCGTCGAACGACGCCGGGAGATGCTGCGGCTGTCAGCGCTGCATGGCGTGCCGATCTTCGAAGACGACTGCTATTGCGACCTCGTGTGGTCCGGGCAGCGTCCGCCGGCGATCCATGCGATGAGCGAGCACGGCGGCGTGATCCACATCGGTTCGTTCTCGAAGTCGATCGCACCGGCGCTGCGCGTCGGTTACATCGTCGCGCCGTGGGAAGTGATGTCCCGCATCCTGCCGCTCAAGACTGACGCGGGCACCGGCGCACTCGAACAGATGGTGCTCGCGGAATACTGCTCGAAGCACTTCTTCAGGCACGTGCCCGTGCTGCGGCGGGGGCTCCGCGCCAAGCTCGAGACGCTGATGGAATCGCTCACCGCGCATTTCGGCACGGCGGTGGAGTTCGACGATCCCAAGGGCGGCATCTTTCTCTGGGTCAAGCTGCCGGACGAGGTCGACGCGATGAAACTCTACCAGCCGGCGCTCGCGGCGGGCGTCGCCATCAACCCGGGACCCGAGTGGTCGGTGAACAAGGCGCACAGCACAAGCCGCATGCGCCTGTGCTTCGCGAGCCCGAGCCATGAGGAAATCCACCAGGGCGTCGCCGCCCTGGCGGAAGTATGCCGGCGCGAGTTCGGCGTGCCCTGAACTCGCCATCTATTCCCATCCTCATCGTTCCGGCACCAGTTGGTAACCTTTTGCCTCGAATATGGTTCTGGCCTCTGATGAGACTAAAAAACGCATGAATAACTGAGCCAAATCCGGTGATTTTGGTCCACTGCTGATTGCCGCCGAGATACCAACGTATGTCTGTATTTCTTCCGGGAACCGACCCAGAATCTGGGTACCAGGTCTCGGAGCAGTAATCGGGCCCGCCCAGAGTTGCGCCTCACCGCTTTCGACCAGGGAGGACGCAGTTCTGCCTATGGCCGGCTTTAGCCTTGGCTGCATTACTTCGATTAGGCCCAAACGTTCCAGAGTGCGTATAAAAACCTTACCACTGTGGCCATCCGCGGTGTATGCCACGGAGTCCGAGTTCCTCAGAAAGTTTACAAAGGCTTCGACCGTACTGATGTCCGGCCTCGGAGCGCCCGCGCCCGCACCCAAGGCCATACCAACTCGGGCGAGGTCTGCACGAGAATGAACAGACACCTTGCCTCGCTTGGCAAGGTCACTAATCATGTCTGGTTCTATGATTACAACATCGAACGGCGCGCCGTCTTCTATCTGCTGCTTTAATATCGGATTATTTGCAAATCGAAGCGCCAGTTTGTGATTCGTGCTGCGCTCAAATATTGGCCCAAGCTCGCTGATCGCCGATCGGCTCGCCCCACTGCTCAAAACGATAACCTCAGCGGTCACAACGTGTGGCAGAAGGAGCATGACTGCGATCGCACTGGACACGAGAAGTGATGACTTGCTCATGGGCCTATCCCTAGAAATGAGTCGTGGATTGCGAGCATTGCGGAAGCGGGCTTTTACTCGATCGACACTGCGCCAATGTCGTTGACGACCTTGGCCCAGCGGTCGTGTTCCTGCTTCCAGAATCTATGGAAATCCTCCGGGGACTTGCTTATCACCACTGCCGCGCTCGCAGCAGCCAGCCGGCGTGCCACTTCCGGATCGAGCATCGTCTGCGTCAACGATCCGAATAACCGGTTCACCGCTGCTGTTGGGGTGTTTTTGGCCACGTACACACCGAGCCACAAGCCGGTGGTAATGTCAGGAAATCCCGACTCCGCCATGGTTGGTGTATCGGGCATAGCATCAAGGCGCCGAGGTGCGGTCACCGCAAGAACCCGCACCCGTCCCTGCTGCGCGAACGGCAGTATCGAAGGCGTGCTCAACAGGGTTACCTGAGTCTCGCCGGTCGCAAGGCCGGCCGCTGCGCCGCCAGCGCCACCCTTGTAGTTGATCATGACGATATTCAATCCGGCCTTTTTCATGAAGTATTCCATCGCGAGGCGCGAGTCACTGCCGGCACCAGAGGTGCTGTAACTGAGCTTGCCGGGCCGCGCCTTCGCGTAGTCAATGAATTCCCTCAGCGAACGCGCAGGCAGGCCGGAATGCACGGCCAGGCAGCCGGGCACGTCCGCCACTTGGGTCACTGCGATGAATGCCTCAAGCGGTTTGGGTCGGAATGCAGGGAACACCGAAGGATTGATCGCCATCGTTCCAACATTCCCAAGCAAAATGGTGTGCCCGTCGGGCGCAGCATTCGCCGCCACTTCGACTCCGATACTTCCCGACGCGCCGGGGCGATTGTCGATGACGATGGTTTGCTGAAGCTCCCGTGCCAACCGCGGCTGGATGATGCGTCCAATGAAATCTGCCGCACCTCCCGGTTGGAACGGAACGATCAATCGTACCGGGCGTGCCGGGTACGTTGTCCGGGGCTGGGCCACTGCGTGGCCCATAGCAAACAGGTTCAGGCAGACCATTACAACGGCCAGTACTCTTGATCCCATTGCCGTCCTCCTCCTCGGGTCTCAGGTCAGCGGGCGCGCTTACAGGGCTGGGCGCAACGATGTTGACATTGTGATCAGCGTCCTGCAATTATCCAGTAGTGCCCAAGCGATAACTGGCGGTTATACCAATGGATGCGCGGGATCTGGAGTATTTTGTCGTTGTAGCCGAATGCGGGAATCTCAGTCACGCATCCGAACGCCTGGGTTTGAGTCAACCCGCGCTCAGCAAGAGCCTACGCCGCCTCGAACATTCGGTGGGAACAAAACTTGTGAAACGCACACCGAAGGGTGTCGAATTGACCGCCGTCGGTTCGGCGTTGTTGACGCATGCGCTGCGGTTGCGATTGTCATTCGAGGAGATCGGTCGGGAAATGTCCGAACTGGGCCAGGGACGCGCGGGTCACTTGCGCATTGGCTCGGCCCCGATGCAAATCGAGCATCTCGTGTCACCCGCATGCGCCGCCCTGTTCAACGAAGCGCCGAAAACCACGATGCAGATTGCCATTGCGAACAACGACGTTTTGCTACCGGCGCTGCACCGTGGAGAATTCGATGTAACTGTATGCGGCATCCCTGCGGTCCCCAAAGATGACCTGATCCAGGAACCGCTATACGAAGACGAATTTGTAATCTTTTGTTCGGATCGTCACCGGCTCGTCAACAAAAAGCGGGTTACGATTTCAGATCTCGCCAAAGAACGATGGGCCTTGGCGACGCCCGGATCGTTCGCGCCGAGAATGCTCCTGCGCATTTTCGAAGAGAGAGGCTTTCCTCCGCCCACCATCGTCATGGAAACGGAATCCTTGACACCAAAGGTTCATTTGGTGGCGTCGACCGATGTTCTGGGGTACGCGTCTTTGCGAAATGTTCTGTCATTCGCCCAACGCTACCGCCTGACGCGACTGCATTTTCCGGATCTTCCCTGCATTCGGACTATCGGGGTTAGCTATCGGAAAAATGGCTACCTGCCTCCTGTGGCAGTGCGCTTCATTGCGATACTGAAGAAGACAGCCGCCGCAATAACGGCAGGGCATTGATCTTGCCCCCAAGATCCGTGCCCTGATAACGCCGCGTTTTTACTTCTCCGCGAAGCAGTAGAAAAGCCCGTCGCCCCCGGTGGCCTGCACGGATTTCGGATCGCAGCCGATCGTCGGGTGCGCCGAATTCCAGGACACGGCCCACGACGCGTTGATCGGCCCCGCGCGATCGTGATGGCCGGTCATCGCGGAACCGTCCTTCTCGCCCTTGGTCCAGTTGCCGCAGGTCATGTCCGGAAAGCGGGCGCCGGGAAACGCGGTCCCGTCGGGGCGCGACCCCGTCAGGATGTCGTGCTTGTTCGGCTTCTCGGTGCGGCCATTCACCAATCGGCCGCGCTCGTCGAGCGCCGTTTCCTTGGTCAGGTTGTTCGCGCCATGCAGTTCCTCGACGTTTTTGGCGATGACGACGCCCTTGACGTTCTGCCACGGCCCGCCGCCGATGCGGTCGCGGGCGTTGACGAAGTTGGGATCGTTGAGTGCCGTCCCCTGAGTACTCAGATATGCGCGCCACGTGCGATGACCGGCCCCTGCCGCCTTCGCGAGCGACTGGAAATGCTGGTCCGCGCCCGCGAGGCCGCCGAGATTGCCGCCTTTACCGGGGCCGACGCTGGTGATGAAAAAAGTCATGTCCTTGGGACTGGGCTCGGACGGTTGGGTGGCGCAAGCAAACAGCAACGTCAGGCCGGCCGCAGCCGCCCCGGTCTTCAACATCATGCTCTGCATTACGATCTCCTCCGGTTGAAAAGCGATTTCGGCGGGACAACGCACCGGCCGGGCCGCAATTATGTCTGAGGCCTGCACCTTGTCAACGACGCCCGAAACCGACAGCGCCCATGGTTCTGGCGGTCGGTCGGCCGCCAATTGGCGCCCGTCTCGCCTAACAGGCAACAGGCGGCTATTATTCCCTTGAACAGTCCGCTGAAGGCAAGGAAAACACGATGGCAACCTATCATCCTTCGATCACTGACGAGCAGGCGGCGCTGATCCGCAGCGCCGCGAGGTTCTTCGTCGCGTCCGCCGATCCGCAGCTCATGCGCGGACCCGACGGCGTCGGCCCGGTCAACGTCTCGCCGAAAGGCGGCGTCCCGCTGCACATCATCGACCGCAACCGGGTCGCCTATCTTGACTATCGCGGCTCAGGCAACGAAACCGCGCGGCATTGCACCGCCGGCGGCCCGATCACCGTCATGATCTGCTCGTTCGAGGAGAGCGACGCCGCGGTGGTCCGGCTTTTCGGGAATGCGCGGGTAGCGCCGCTGGCGGAATCACCGTTGGCTGCGCTGCTGGCCGCGCAATCCATCGAGGGATGGAAGGGCCCGCAGCGGCAGGTGGTGGAAATCGAGATCGACAACACCATGACGAGCTGCGGTTACGGCGTCCCGGTCATGAAGCTCGTGCGCCAGCGCCGCGTGGTCGATCGCGGCCGGCGCTACAAGGAGCCGCGGCCGGCGCACGCCGCTGCCGCAGAAAAGTAAAGTATCCGTTACCGCCGTTTCAGGTCAGTTGAACTGGCGGCCGCCATTGACATGGACCGTCTGGCCCGTCATGTAGGCATTCGTCACAACCATGACGACCGCGGCGGCGACTTCCTCGCTCGTGCCGAGGCGCTTCAACGGAAGCGTTGCGGCGATTGACTCGCGCTGCGACGCCATCATCTCGGTATCGATCAGCGAGGGCGCCACTGCGTTGACCGTGATGCCGTGGCTCAGCAGGCGCGCCGCATAGCCGCGCGTCAAGCCCTCCATCCCCGCCTTCGACGCGTTGTAGTGGACGCCGAATACCCCGGCGCCGCGCGCTGCCCCCGAGGACATGTTGACGATGCGCCCCCATCCGCGCACGCGCATGCCCGGCCACACGGCCTGCGTGCAGAGAAAAGCGGACTTCAAGTTGACGGCAATCGTGTGATCGAAGTCGGCCTCGGTGATGTCCTCGAGTGAATGCAGAACCGCGATCCCTGCGTTGTTGATGAGCATGTCGATCGGTCCAATTTCCTTTTCGACGCCTGAGACCATGGCCGCGACATCCCGTGCGTCGGAGACATCGGCGGCGAAAGCCGCGGACCTGCGGCCCAGCTGTCTGATGGCGGCGACGGTCGCCGCGGCTTCATCCTTGCGCCGGCGGTAGTTGACAGCGACGTCGGCGCCCGCTTCGGCG
>JBQTJV010000196.1:0-23845 GCA_052386775.1 Betaproteobacteria bacterium | reverse complement strand
CTTCCGAGTACACCCCAAGCCACGGGCGCACGACGCCGCGCCTGCGGCCAAACTGCAGCAATTCCTCGAGCAGGGGCTTCAGCAGATCGGTCTGCACGAACATGTTTCCGGGAAAAGCGACACCCTGCTCCACCGCATCGCTCACCCATAGTGACGCAATGCCGACCAGTCGGCCCGCCGCGTCGATGAGCGCTGCGCCGCTGTGCTCGTGGCGCGGCGGCGCGGTGAAAAACGCATCGTCGATCATGTATTCCCACCAGCCGGTGAAGCGGCGGCGCGCCACGACGCACGCGTGCGAGACGCCGCCGGCCCCGGGGTGCGTCGCGACGAGGAGCGTGTTGAGCGCGCGCACCTCCGATGACAGCCCTAGTTCGAGCGGCTTGCGGGCGATGCCGGGCGCCGCCCGCATGAGCCCGAACCCCGTGGGATGGTCATACCCCACCACCACCGCCGGGAAGACGCGGCCATCCGAGGCGACGACCAGTATCGAACCGGCCTCAAGCATGAGATAGCCGATGGTCAGGATGAGACCGCGGTCGTCGATCACGACCCCCGTGCCTTCGCGCTCCGCGCCCAGTGTCTCGGCGGTGCGCGCATCGGGGAGCGCCTTGATGCTCAACTTGACGATGGCATCGCAGGATTCCGCTTCCACTGCCGCGCCGGGGAGCGGCGCATGCGTGGCCCGCCAGGTGGAGAGCGCAGCGCTGAAGAAAGACGGCGGCATCGGGTTAGTGTAGCGAAACCTTTCTTCAGTATGTATTCGGGATGAAGTTGTTGCGGCAGTTTTCATCATATAGAATCGCCCCACTCAGCGCATGCCTATCCCCGTGGCCGGAAAAGAAGCCAAATCGTCCATCCAGGTCATCGAGCGGATGATGCATCTCCTCGATGCGCTCGCCGGACACAGCGCGCCCATCAACCTGAAGCAGCTCGCCGCTCAGACCGGGCTGCATCCTTCCACCGCCCATCGCATCCTCGCCGTCATGGTCGACAACCGGTTGGTCGACCGCGTCGAGCCGGGCACCTACCGGCTGGGAATACGGCTCCTCGAACTCGGCAACCTGGTGAAATCGCGAATCAGCGTGCGGCAGGAGGCGCTGCCCTACATGCAGAAGCTGCATCAGCAACTGGGCGAGACCGTGAACCTGTCGGTGCGGCATGCCGACGAAGTGGTGTACGTCGAGCGCACCGCAGCGGGCAACTCGATGATGCGCGTCGTGCAGATCATCGGCGCGCGGGCGCCGCTCCACATCACCGCGGTGGGAAAGATCTTTCTCTCCGATGATGGGCCCGAGAAATCGCGGCAGTACATGCAGCGCACCGGTCTGCCGAGATATACCGAGAACACCCTGACGGACGCGCAGCGGCTGGCACGCGAACTGGAGCAGATCAGGGCTCAGGGCTACGCGCTCGACAACCAGGAAGCGGAAAAGGGCGTGTCGTGCATCGGTGCCGGCATCTACAACGACGAGGGCCGCCTGGTGGCCGGCCTTTCCGTGTCAGCGCCCTCGGACCGGCTCAACAAGGCATGGGCGGCGCACGTCAAGACGACCGCCGAAGATATCTCCCGCGCCATCGGCCACCGTAATTGAATCGAGGAATCGAGCATGAGCCCGCAGGAACGCGAAGCCCGCATTGAACTCGCCACCGCACTGCGCTGGGCGGCGCGCCTGGGGCTGGGCGAAGGCATCTGCAATCACTTCAGTCTCGCCATCCCGGGGCGCGAGGACCACTTCCTGATCAACCCGCAGGGCTTCCACTGGTCCGAACTCACCCCGGGCGATCTGGTCGTCGTCGATACGCACGGGCGTAAAGTGACGGGCGAGCACAGCGTGGAACCAACGGCGTTCTTCATCCATGGCGCGATCCACCGCGGAGGGCGCAATCCGAAATGCGTCATGCATACCCACATGCCGTACGCCGCCGCGCTTACCGTGGTGCAGGGCGGGCGGCTCGAATGGGCGAGTCAGAATTCGCTCAAGTTCTACGGCCGCATCGCCTACGACGAGGATTACAACGGCCTCGCGCTCGATGAGCAGGAAGGCGAGCGCATGTGCGCGACACTGGGCGATGCCGACATCCTGTTCCTCGCCAATCACGGCGTCATCGCATGCGGCGCCACGGTCGCTGCCACGTTCGATGACCTGTACTATCTCGAGCGCGCGTGCATGCTGCAGGTGCTCGCCGCGGGAACCGGCAGACCGCTCAAGCTCGTTTCCGAGCCGGTGGCGCAGCTTACCGCCCGCCAGATGGGCCGCGAAAGCCAGCAGGCGGAACTGCACCTGCAGGCGCTGAGAAGAATACTGGATCGGGAGGACCCGGGCTGGGCCCGGTGTTGAGGCAACGCGCTAAGGCTCTGCGCGCTCAGTGATAAACGACAGGTTGGGTCAGCAGCGTGTCGAATCCGCCGAGAAATTCGTCGATATGCTCGGCCGTGGCTTCTTCTTCGACCGCGTCCTGCATGGACTGTGCAAATCGCTCCGCGACGTCACCCTGCATGAGCGTGCCGCGCGCGCTGCGCTTGTCCACGAGTTCGATCGCGTGCTCGGCCGGGTACTCGACCACGCAATAGTTATCGCTGTTGTAAATAACGTTCATCACGATGCGCGCCTCGTCGGATCGCAACCACAAGCAACGTAGTACCCCTCATACGGTTGACACCACCATACGCCCTTTGTTCGCTTAAGATGGTGAAATATTTCGGGATACTTGCGTTTGACGCATAGCCCGCCCAGACCAGATTGGGTATTTCCGGTGACACAAAACTAAATCGAACAGGCTTCGGGACTTCAGCCGACGCGCTGTCCGCGCGGCTTCAACTGGCTCAGTGCGATACCGGAAAGGATCAACGCCAGCCCCGCGTAGGCGTTGGGGCCCGGTTCTTCGTGGAGGATGACCACGCCGAGAAGCAGCGCTACGCACGGCGCAAGATAGTTCACGAGGGACATGAAGGTGGGACCCGCCGAACCGATCACCACGAAATAGAAGATGGTGGCAATGCCGGTCGGCCCGACGCCGAGCCACAGCACGGAGAGCAGCGATCCCCAGTCCGGTTGCAGCGTCCAGGGCCGATCGAGCAGCAGCGCAACGGGGAGCGTCATCGCGCTCGCGATCAGCAGCACGCCGGCGGAGGCCACCAGCACATCGCTCTTGATCGTGCGCTGCGCGATGACGGTGTTGGTGGCGTAGCACAACGCGCCCGCCAGCACGCCGAGTTGGCCCGCGACCTGCAGGGCCGAACCGCCCAATCCACTCAGTGCGGTGGGGCCGATCAGCAGGACGATGCCGCTGAAGCCGAGAACGAAGCCGATGGCGCGGCTGCGCGTGATGCGCTCGCCGTGCACGAAAAAATGCGCCAGCACGAGTGTCGCCAGCGGCATGATCGCCATGGTGATACCCGCGAGCGCGCTATCGATGTATTGCTGGCCCCACGCGATGAGATAAAACGGCACCGCGTTGCCGATCAGCGCGAGCAGCGCGTAGTGCCACCACATTCCGGACAGCGGCAGCAGCTTCAGTTTGTGCGCATGGATCACCGCGACCAGGACGGCGGCCGCGATCACCAGCCGCGACGCCGCAATGGTCGCCGGCGGCACGTCGATCACCGAAATCTTGATGAACATGAAGGCGGAGCCCCACATCGCTGCGAGCGTCAGCAGCAGCACCCAGTCCCGGAGTCGCGGCGCGTGCATGCCGCTCAAGCCACGCGCAGCACGGCGCTCATGCCGCCCGCCTGGTGCGCCAGCACATGGCAATGAAGCATCCAGTCGCCGGGATTGTCGGCCACGAAGGCGATTTGCACGCGCTCGCGCGGCGCCATCAACACCGTATCGGCCCATTCGCGCAGCCCGTTGGGAATGCCGTTGCGCGCGACGATCCGAAAAACGTGACCGTGGAGATGAATCGGATGGTGCCACGCGGTTTCGTTGATGAGATCGAGCACGTAGTGGCCGCCGCGCTTCAACACGAGCAGCGGCGCGGGTGCGTGGCCCCTCACCGCAGCGCCGTTCACGATCCAGGCGAGGTGATGCTGCCGCGCCAATTGGGCAAGGCCGACCCGCTCGCCTTCGAACAGCGCATCCCGCACCGTCCCCATCGCGCCTCCCTGAAACAGGATCTCATGGTGCACGCTGCGCGCCGCATCAGGTTCTGCCAGCGGATTGGCCGCCAGAGCCACCGGCGCATCGAGTGCCCGCACCCGCAAAGGCGGCGCGGTGTCATAGCGGAGTTCGATCAGGCGGCCGCTCGCCCGCGGATAGAAATCGTCGATGACTTCGGTGCGCGTGCCCGGCTCCAGCATGAAATCCAGGATGAGATCCGCGCGCATGCCCGGTCCCAGCACCACGCCGCTTTCTACCCGGCGCGGCACGACCGGCTGTCCATCGAGCGCGATCAGGCGCGGCGTGTGCGGGGAAAAATGCAGCCGGAACACGCGCGCGACGGCGGTGTTGACCAGCCGCAGACGGATCCGCTCTCCGGACCGCACCTCGAGCGCGCCTTCCTTCATGGTGAAACGCCCGTTGATCGTGACGGTGTTTCCGATACGTCCGCCGTGCGTCATGTCGAACAGATCGTCGAAATCCTCGCGGTGCGAGGCATCGGGCGCCAGGCGCCAGTCGGACAGCACCCACACCAGATCGCGATCGACACGCGGCGGCTCGCTTTCCTCGACGATCAGAACGCCGTAGAGACCCCGGGCAACCTGCTCCTGGCTGTGTTCGTGCGGGTGGTACCAGTATGTGCCCGCATCGGGTAAAGCGAACTCGTAAACAAAACGCTCGCCCGGCGCAACCGGCGGTTGGGTCACATGAGGCACGCCGTCCATGGCATTGGGCACGCGCAGGCCATGCCAGTGTATTGTCGTCGCGGCCGGCAGCCGGTTCTCCAGCACGACCCGCAGCGTGTCGCCCTGGCGAAATCTTAACTGCGGGCCGGGAACGCTGCCGCCGTAAGTCCACACCTCGGTTTCGGGATACGCATCTGAAATCAGACGTTGCCGCGCCACGCGCGCGGCAAGCGTGACTGGCGCGGAGCCGGCAGGCTGGACGGCACAAGCCCCCGCCAGCGGCAGCGCAGCGAGCGCTTTCAGAAGTGATCGGCGCGAGACTTTCATGCTTTTGTTGCGGAGAATATCATTTCCCTGCCTACATCCCGGGCCCCCATGAAATCCGCTCTGTATTCGCTCGCGCTTGCGGCTGCGGCAGGTCTTGGCGTGCCGGCGCACGCGCTGTCGCCCGCGCTGCAAGGCGTCCCGCCACCCGCGCCGGGACGCTCCTCGCTGCCTGCGAAAAGCATGCCGGCCGGCGAACTGGTTTCCGAGTTGCGCACGGGCGGGTACATCCTCTACTTCCGCCATACGTCCACCGATTTTTCGCGAGACGACACGCGCTCGCAAAGCGACGAGGACTGCGAAAACCAGAGGCTGCTGAACGAGCGGGGACGCCGGGAGGCGCGCGATATCGGCGCCTTCATCAAAGCGCTGGGCATCCCCATCGGCAGAGTGCTCGCCAGCCCGCGCTGCCGTACGCTCGAAACCGCAATGCTCGCTTTCGGTCGCGCGGAAAAAGCGGGGGCCGTGCGGGGCGGACCGGCGCGGCCGCAGCACGAGGACCGTTATGCGGGGCTGCGACAGTTGCTGAGGGCGCCGATAAAGCCGGGCGCGAATCTGGTGATATCGAGCCATGGCAATCCGTTTTTTGCCGTGGCCGGCACGCCATACCTTGCCGAGGGCGAGTGCGCGGTGGTACGGCCGCTGGGCACCGATTTCGAAGTGGTTGCGCGCATACGGATCGAGGACTGGGAAGGTCTTCGCAATACAGCGCGCCCCGCCGCCGCAGGCTCGCATAAAATGCGAAGCGTCATCAGAACAATTAATCCGTTGGAAATCACGCCATGACCCTCGCTGTTCAGCGGCGCTTCACCCGCCTCGGCGCTTGTGCGGTGGCCGTTGCCGGGATGCTTATTACGGCCCATGTCTACGCGCAGAGCGCCTCTGCGCCCTACCCAAGCCGTCCGATCCGTTTCATCCTGCCGTTCCCGCCCGGCGGCGGCACCGACGTGCTGGGGCGGCTGCTCGCACAGAAGTTGAGCGAAGAGGTCGGCCAGCCGGTCGTGCCGGAAAACCGGCCGGGCGCCGGCGGCAACGTCGGCAACGAAGCGGCCGCGAAATCGGCGCCCGACGGCCATACGCTGGTGATCTGCACCACTTCGCTCGCGGTGAGCAAGACGCTTTACAAGAAGCTCGGTTACGACCCGGAAAAGGATCTCAGCCCGATCGGCCTGGTCGCCGCCAATCCGCAGGTGCTGGCGGTCCATCCTTCCCTTCCCGCGCGCAGCATCAAAGAGCTGATCCAGCTCGCGCGGAACCGGCCCGGCAGCGTGAGCTTCGGTACCGGCGGTCCGGGCACAACCAACGACCTGGTCGCGCAACTCATCAAGTCCTCGAATCGTCTGGATGTGCTGATCGTTCCGTACAAGGGCATCACCCCCGCGACCGTCGCCGTGCTGGGCGGCCACGTTCATGCTGTCGTGATCGGCGTCGCCAGCGCTGTGCCGTACGTCAAGGCATCCAAGCTGCGGCCGCTTGCCACCCTCGCGCCCCAGCGCTCTTCCATGCTGCCCGACGTGCCCACGACTCACGAGGCCGGCTACCCGGATCTGGAAGCGGTGCTGTGGTACGTGATCATGGCGCCCGCCGGCACACCGCAGCCGATCATTACCCGGCTGAGCGAAGTGTTCGCGAAGATCGTTGCCGCACCGGATACGCGGGCGAAGCTGCTCGCCGTCGGCGCCGAGCCGATGACGAGCACGCCGGAGCAGTTCGTCGCGTTCTACAGAAAGGAAGTCGCGCGCTGGGGCAAGCTCGTGCGCGAATCAGGGGCGACGGTCGATTGAAAGACGCGTGGCTGGCGCACTCCCATCTATGGGCTACAGCGCGAAGTCCAGGGTGCCGAAATCCGCGAGCCTCTCCGCTTCGGCCAACTGCGAGAACAGGCGATCCGCCTTCGCCGGGTCGCGATGCGCCGTCAGCTTCAAGAACTTGTCGCGCAGCTCGGTTCGGCTGAGCGGCATGGTCGGCGTCCCCTTGAAGTCGTGTCCTTCCGCAGTGACTTCCTTGCCGTTCCTGAGATGGAGCGTCAAGCGGCAGGTCGAGGACAGATAGCCTGAGGAACCGGCAAGCGGGTTCACTTCCGCAGTTTTGGCCAACGCTCGAATTCTCGGGTCGTTGAGGCTCTGCTCGGAGAAAACCCGCGGCTCGGTGGGATCGAGATAGAGCGCCAGTGCGGTCGAAAACGGCACGCTGTACTGCATCATGGTCATGTCGCGCGGCTCGTTGATCGCGTGCTGCGTGGCCGTTTTCTCGTTCGCCGTGATGCTGATGCGGGCCACGTCCTCGCCGCTGATACCGTGTTTCGCTTTCAGGTCGAGCGCGAGCGTCACGGGCACTTGCGCGGTGGAATGGCAGGCGTAGCGCTTGATTTTGGTCTTCATGACGTGCCATGTGGTGCCGAGATCTTTCGTCAGCCGTGTGACATCCGCGTCGCGGCAGTAGACGTTCAGCAAACCGAACTTGCCCTCGAATACCTCGCCGGGACCGGTGTAACCATCGCGTGCGAGAATCGCCGCCATGAAGCCGCCCTCCGCCGCCCGTCCCAGATGCAGGCGCTTCACCATCCCGCCGGAGCGCGAGAACTCCATCAGGCCGGAACTCATCGATCCCGCGATGCCGAACGCGCTGGCCATCTGCGCGGCGCCCACCCCGAACAGCCTGCCGACGACGGCCGCAGTCCCGTAAACCCCGACCACCCCCGGCGAATGGAACCCGACTTTCTCTATCGAGTGCTTCGCCGCATCGCCAATGCGATAGAGCAGTTCGTAACCCGCGACCACCGCGGCAACGAAATCCTTTCCGTTCTTCTTGCGGCCCTGCGAGACGGCAAGAGCCGGCACGGCAAGCGCAGCGCTGGGATGAATTCCCACGCTGGGCTCGCACAGGGCGTCGAGTTCGAAGGCGTGGGCCGCAGCGCCGTTGGTCAGGCACGCGAACGGGGCACGGACCTTGATCGGCGTGCCGAGGACGCTGCATTCCCCCGCAGCGCTGTTGCGCTGCGCATAGCCGATCACCGTCTTCGTCCACGGCAACTCGGCGCCAAAGACGCAGGCAGCAACGGTATCGATAACGCAATCCTTGGCCCGCTCTACCACCTCCGCGGGGATGTCTTCATACTTCAGGCCGACGGCGAATTCGGCCAGCTGCTGTGCTGCAGTCGTCATTTCGCGAGTTTGAGTTCGGTGAGGATACGCTTGTATTCGGCATAGCGCGCTTCGAGATACTTGACGCTGTCCGTGCTGTTCATATATGAGCCCTGCCATTCATTGGCGGCGAGTTCCTTCTGCCAGGCATCGCTCTTTGCGAGCCGGGCGAAGACGCCGTCCCAGTAGCGACGCTGCGCCGCATCGAGGCCGCGCGCGGCGATGAACATGCGATAACTGGGCATCACGGCGTCATAACCCTGCTCCTTCCACGTCGGCACGTCGGCGTAGCGCCCGCCCACGCGCCGGGGCGCCGCAATCGCGACGATGCGAATCTTGCCGGTTTCGAGCACCGGGATGTAGGTCGACATCGGTGTCGCCACCACGTCGACGTGTCCGCCCATGAGCGCCGTGGTCGCTTCGATCGACGCCTTGTAGATCACGACTTTGAGCGCCGCCGGATCCACGCCCGCCGCTTTCGCCGCGAGCGCGACACCGATGTGATTGGCATTGCCGCGGCTCGTGCCGAACGCGAAGGTCACGGAATCGGGCGCGCTCTTCAGTCGCGCAATGATGTCCTTGCCGCTCTTGTACGGCCCGTCGGCGCGCGTCGCAAAACCGACGTACTCGCCATAGAGCACGCTTACCGGCGTGAAATGCGTGTAGTTGAGCGGGCTCACGCCGAGGATGTTGTTGGTGAGCAGCGTCGCAGTGGCGGTAGCCAGGTAATGGCCGTCGCCGGCGAACTGGTTGAGGTAGGTGTACGCGATGTTGCCGCCGCCCCCGGGCCGGTTGACGACCGTGACCGAGGTGGGCACGAGGCCTTTCTGCATGATGTCCTGCAGGATGCGCGCGGTCCGGTCCTGTCCGCCACCGGTGCCGCCGGGAATGACGATCTCCACGTTCCGGGTCGGCTGCCACGCCGGCGCGGCCGCGCGAGCCGGTTCCCATGCCGCGGCGAATAGCAGTCCAAGCAGGCACCAACGCATCGATGTGTCGCAACGGTTCATCGCTTCCCCCGCCATACGTTTCCTCGCGCATTCTAGGCCGAAGCGCGGCGCAGCCACAATCGCGGCGGCCGTTCACGCCAGGGTGCCTATGTTAAAATCCGTGCGGTCTCCTCTTACCGGCCCGATGGCGCTGACACCTCTCACCGCACTCTCCCCGCTGGACGGCCGCTATCACGACAAGGTCGCAGCGCTGCGCGAGCATTTCAGCGAGCTCGGGCTGATTCGACTGAGAGTGCTCGTCGAAATCGAGTGGCTGAAGGCGCTGGCACAGGAACCGACTATCGCCGAAGTGCCGGCCTTCTCAAAGAATACGCTCGCGCAGTTCGATACGCTCGCCGCGAGCTTTTCGCAGGTGGACGGCGAGCGCGTCAAGGCGATCGAGGCCGAAACCAACCATGACGTCAAGGCGATCGAATACTTTCTCCGCGAGCGCCTTTCCGCGAACACCGAATTCGCCGGAGTTGCGGAATTCGTGCATTTCGCCTGCACTTCCGAAGACATCAACAACCTGTGCCACGCGCTGATGCTCAAGCGCGCTCGCGACACGGTGATGCTGCCGGCGCTCGATGCCATCGTCTCGCGCCTCGTCGGCTTGGCGCATGAATTGGCCGACGTGCCGATGCTTGCGCATACGCACGGCCAGCCCGCCTCCCCCACGACGCTCGGCAAGGAACTGGCCAATGTCGTTCACCGCCTGAAGCGTGCGCGGGCCAACATCTGCGGCGTAAAGCTGACCGGCAAGATGAACGGCGCCGTGGGCAATTACAACGCACATCTTGCAGCCTATCCGCATGTCGACTGGCCGGCTCTTGCCCGCGGCGTCGTCGAGGCGCTCGGCCTCGAGTTCAATCCCTATACCATCCAGATCGAGCCTCACGATGCGATCGCCGAGCTGTTCGATGCGGTTGCGCGCGCCAACACCATACTGCTCGATCTCGACCGTGACCTCTGGGGCTATATCTCGCTCGGATATTTCAGGCAGAAGTTGAAGGCCGGCGAAATCGGCTCGTCCACCATGCCCCACAAGGTGAACCCGATCGATTTCGAGAATTCGGAGGGCAATCTGGGCATCGCCAACGCGCTGTTGCGACACATGAGCGAGAAGTTGCCGGTATCGCGCTGGCAGCGCGATCTCACCGATTCGACCGTTCTGCGCAACATGGGGGTCGCACTGGGCCATACCCTCCTCGC
The DNA here is from genome assembly GCA_052386775.1 of Betaproteobacteria bacterium. Taxonomy (GTDB): domain Bacteria; phylum Pseudomonadota; class Gammaproteobacteria; order Burkholderiales; family SG8-41; genus DSOT01. The sequence continues at coordinate 13,391 of JBQTJV010000196.1, read as the reverse complement.
GTACGATTCCTGCCTCAAGGGCCTGGGCAAGCTGGAGGCCAACCGCGCGCGGCTGGAAGAGGATCTCGATCAGAACTGGGAGGTCCTCGCCGAGCCGATCCAGACCGTGATGCGGCGCCACGGGCTGAAGGGCGCCTACGAGCAATTGAAGGAATTGACGCGCGGCAAGGAGGGCATCACCCGCGCCGCGCTGCACGCATTCATCGACGGCCTGCCGCTTCCCGACGCGGAGAAAAGGCGCCTGCTCGCGCTGACGCCCGCCAGCTACGCGGGGCTGGCGGCCGACCTCGCAAGAAAGATCTGACCTGCCGTTCAGTCGTGGAGCTTGAGGCCGACGCGGGTCACGGTGCCTTTTTCCACCGCGCGCACCACCGGTTCGACGCCGTGCGTGCGCAAGCGATCGCCGACGAGTGGGCCGCCCCTGAACTTGTGCTTGAGAAAGCCCGCGAGCGGCTCCTGCGGTTCGCACGAAGTCGCCGAAGAAATATGAAAGGGAAGACCAGCCGTGCCCACTGATCTTGCTGCCAAGGATTTTGCTGACGTCGTGATCGAAGGCTCCAGGCGTGTGCCCGTCATCGTGGATTTCTGGGCACCTTGGTGCGCGCCGTGTCGCGCGCTCGGGCCCATACTCGAGAAGCTTGCGGCCGAATATCAAGGCCGCTTCACCCTGGTCAAGGTGAACTCGGACGAGAATCAGGAACTCGCTGCCCGATACGGCGTTCGCGGCATTCCGAATGTGAAAGCGTTCGTGGGCGGCAGGCTGGTCGACGAATTTTCAGGCGCCCTGCCCGAACCTGCGGTACGGGCGTTTCTGGAACGGGTAATTCCCTCGCCGGCAGAGGGGCTGAGAGTGCAGGCGGCAGCGGTCTACCGCGAACGCAGTGACGGCGCAACGGCGCTCGCGCTGCTTGCCCGGGCGCTTGAAATCGACCCGAAGCATGAGCCGGCGATCACCGACAGTGCCGCCGTCATGGCGGATCTTGGCCGTCACGATGAAGCGAGGCAACTTCTGGATAAACTGTCCCCCATGGCCCAGATGGACGAGCAGGTGACGGCGCTGCGCGCGCGGCTGGCCTTTGCCGAATCGGCGGCCCAGGCGCCCGACGAGCAGGCACTCAAGCAGCGTATCGAACACGCCCCCGCAGGATCTCGACGCCAGACTGCAGCTCGCGAATCTGTGCGCATCGAAGCAGGATTACGCGCAGGCGCTCGAGCAGTTGCTCGAAATCGTCCGCCGCGACCGTTCCTTTCGCGACGATATCGGCCGCAAGACCATGCTGCAGGTGTTCGGCGTACTGGGAAATGAAGATGAACTGGTCAGCGAGTATCGCCGGCGGCTCGCCAGCGCGATGTATTAGAATCCGCGAAAGCTCGCAAGGAGCGTGTGTGTACTGCGCATGACATCGAGGCCGCACGTGCAACGGCGTGAATTCCCATGGCCCGCGTTTCACTGATCGACGAGCAAAGCCGGCCGGAGCTGTCGGACCTCATCGGGCGCATCCGGGGAGCCCGGCGCGGCCGGCTGCTCAATATCTACCGCTTGCTGCTCCACAGCCCCTCGGTCGCGACGGCATGGCTCGAATTCAATTCGGCAATACGCTTCGAAACCGATCTCGACGGGCAGACGCGAGAACTCACGATCATGCTGGTCGCGATACTGAACGGCGTGGACTATATCGTGCGTGCCCATGCCTCGCGCTACGCCCTGCAGGAAGGGCTGACGCCGGCGCAGCTCGATGCGCTCGCTGACTGGCGCACCTCCGATGCTTATGACGCCCGACAGCGCGCGCTCCTCGCGTACGTCGAAGCGATGACGCGCGACATCGAGGTCGGCGATGAGGTTTTTTCGTGCCTGCGCGAGTGTTACAGCGAACGCGAGATGGTCGAGCTGACCGTTCTGATCGGCGCCTACAACATGCATACCCGCGTGCTGAAGGCGCTGCGCATCGATCCTGAGCCGGATGCTTAGAATGCCATCCCCCGTACCCTCCATGGGCGAGACCCGCCCGGTGCTCGTCGTGGAGGACGATCCATTCACGCGCATCGTTCAAGTCGTCCTGGACCCGGAGGTCGAGCCGGGCCGGGTCGCGGCGTTTGCGAGCTTTTTCTCACACGATGTGCCGGATTTCAGCGGCTGGCTCAGCTCGCTCAGGCCGCGCCTCGAGAACCTGTATCCGGCGCGCGTGAGGCTGGTCGCAAGCCAGGAAGCGCTGCAAGATTTTCTTCCCGCAGCCCATGCCGCAGTGGTGGAGGGACTCGCGATCGGCGCCGGTGAACTCGCCCGGGCACCGCTGCTCCGGGTGGTTCAGAAGTTCGGCGTCATCACGACGAATATCGACCAGGCGGGGTGTGCCGCGCGCGGCATCCCGGTGCTCGCACTGCGCCGGCGCGCCAATATGGCATGTGCCGAGCACGCACTCGGCATGATGCTGGCGCTGGCGCGCAAGATCGGCGCAACGAATGGACTGATCAGTGAAGGGCGGCTGCGCGAGGCCGGCTACGCTCCGGGGACTTACGACCGGCGCCACACCGCCAATTCCAATTGGGCGCGCATCACCGGGATCAGGACCCTGGTTGGCGCAAGGCTCGGCATTGTCGGCCTGGGCGAGATCGGTCGCGAGCTTGCCGTGCGCGCTGCCGCCTGCGGCATGCGCCTCCTTTATACGCAACGCCGGCGCCTGGACCCCCGGGACGAGGCGCACTACGGCGCGACTTACTGCACGCTCGAGGAACTGCTGCCCACGTGTGATTTCATCAGCCTGAATCTGCCGGGCAACCCCACAACACGCGGCATCGTGGGCCGCCGCGAACTCGATCTCATCAAACCCGGCGCGGTGCTGGTGAACATCTCGCGCGCCGATCTGATCGACCGCACGGCGCTCATTGAGGCGCTGCGCGCGGGACGACTCGGCGGTTTCGCGACCGACCTGCCGTATGAAGAACCCGGCCGCGATGACGATCCCCTGCTGGGCTTCCGAAACGTCATCCTGACGCCGCACATCGCCGCACAGCCCCGTTTCAATGCGCTCGATGACCTGGAGGAACTGCTGCTGAATCTGGACCGGGCGCTGGCCGGGGCACGCTGCTGACGGTCCTTACACACCCACGCGGACGAATGGCGAGACAGGACACGAACACGATGAGATCGGGAGAACGCTCCACCTTGTGGCCGAAATCGAGGTTTTCAGGCTTGCGTAGCGCCTTCTGGATCGGCGTCCTTGCCGTTATTGCCGTTTCGGGCAGCGGCGGGCGGCTGCTTGCAGGACATGCAGAAGCGGCCGCGCCGTCGTTCCCGACTCGCCCCGTGCGTTTCGTCGTGCCGTTCCCGCCCGGGACTTCGACCGACGTCGTGGCCCGGCTTCTTTCCCAGAGACTGGCCGACTCGCTAGGGCAGCAGATCGTGGTCGACAACCGGGCCGGCGCGAGCGGCACCATCGGGGTCGAGATCGTGGCGCGCGCCATACCCAACGGTTACACGTGGGTGCTCGGAACGACCAGCACGCACGCCCTCGGACCGACGCTCAATCCGCGGCTCGGCTACCATCCGGTGAAGGATTTCGCACCGGTCACGCTGCTGGGCGAATCACCGTACTTCGTGACGACGCACACCGGCATCCCCGCCGTCAACGTCCAGGAATTCATCGCCTACGCCCGCGCCAACCCGGGCAAGGTGCATTACGCCTCCGTGGGCAACGCGAGCCTCGGCCACCTTGCGGGAGAGCTGCTGAAGAAGGCGGCGGGATTCGACATGGTGCACGTGCCGTACAAGGGCTCCACGCTGGCCATCGTCGACCTGCTCGCCGGCCGGATCCAACTCCAGATCACCACGGTTCCCGCCTCGCTCCCTCATGTCAGGGCCGGCAAGCTGCGCGCGCTGGCCGTGACCAGCCGCGAGAGGATTTCTGCGCTGCCGCAGGTCGCAACGGTCGCTGAATCCGGCCTGCCCGGATATTACGCCGCGCTGTGGATGGCGGTGTTCGTACCGGCGCAGGCGCCGGCGCCGGTGATCGCGCTCGTCAACAGCCGGATCAAGGCGGTCATGGATGCGCCGCCCATGCGCGACGCTCTGAACGATCAGGGTTTCGAATCGCGGCCGCAGGGTCCGGAAGGCGTGGCGAAGCTCGTGCGCGAGGAAACGGTGCGCTGGCGCAAGGTGATCCTCGACGCCGGCATCCGCGCGGATTAAGTGCTTTTCAAAACCCGCCGGCGCGACCGGCTGCGCAGGTATTCGACGACACCGGGCATCACCGACAAGACCACGATGCCGACGATTACTAGGCTCAGATTCTGTTTGACGATCGGAATGTTGCCGAAGTAGTAGCCGGCATAAGTGAGCGAACCGATCCAGAACACGCTTCCGGCAAAGCTGTAGAACAGAAAACGCCCGTAGGGCATGCGGCCGATGCCCGCGACGAACGGCGCGAAGGTGCGCACTATCGGCACGAAGCGCGCAATGACGATGGTCTTGCCGCCGTGCCGCTCGTAGAACCGGTGCGTGCGTTCGAGATGCGCCGGATTGAAGGCCCACGATTTTTCCCGGGTGAAGATCCTGGGCCCGACGAAGCGGCCGATCCAGTAGTTGGTGTTGTCTCCCAAAAAGGAGGCGAGCGCGAGCAGGGCAAACAGCCCATGGATGTACATGTCCCCGCCCGCGGCGAGCGTCCCCGCGACAAAAAGCAGCGAATCGCCCGGCAGGAACGGCGTAACCACGAGCCCGGTTTCGCAATAGATGATGCCAAACAGGATGGCGTAGATCCACGCGCCGTAGTTCGACACCAGCCACTGCAGATGGCGGTCGAGATGAAGGACGATGTCGACGAGGTAGGCGAGAATTTCCACGCGAAAGGCGGGGACCGCGAGACCTAAACCACCGCCTCGGCTTCGGCCTTCTTCTCCGGTCTGGCGAGATCCTCGCGCGAAACGCCGAGCCACATGACGATAGGCGCCGCCACCAGCACCGAGGAGTAGATGCCGAACAAGATGCCGATCGTCAGCGCCAGCGCGAAGTAAAAGAGCGTCTCGCCACCGAAGATCAGCATCGAGCACACCATCAACTGCGTGCTGAAATGGGTGATGATGGTGCGCGACATGGTAGCCGTTATGGCGTGGTCAAGCACTTCCGGGACGCTGCGATTGCGCATCCTGCGGTTGCGGAATGTTTCCCGAACGCGGTCGAAGACCACCACCGACTCGTTCACCGAGTAGCCGAGTATCGCCAGCACCGCGGCCAGCACGGGCAGCGAGAACTCCCACTGAAAGAGGGAAAAGAAACCGAGGATGATCACGATGTCGTGGAGATTGGCGACGATGGTCGCGACGCCGAACTTCCATTCGAACCGGAACGCCAGGTAGCCCACGATGCCGAGCGACACGAACAACAGCGCGAGCGAACCGTTATAGAGCAGTTCGCTCCCGACCTGCGGCCCCACGAACTCCACGCGGCGCCGCTCCACCGACTTGTCGTCCTTTCTGAGTTCGGCCATGATCAGTTCGGAAACCCTGGCACTGGTGAGGTCCTTCTTGACCGGCAGCCGGATCAGCACGTCGCGCGCGGTGCCGAAGTTCTGCACGCTGGCTTCGGAGAAGCCGAGTTTCGCCACGGCATCGCGGATTTTTCCGAGGTCGGCGGGCTGCGCGTAAGACACTTCCATCAACGTCCCGCCGGTGAAGTCGACGCCGAGGTTGAGCCCGCGGGTGGCAAGCGAGCCCACCGCGATCAGGAACGTGACGATGGAGATCACGTTGAAGAGCAGCGCGTACCGCATGAACGGGATATCGCGCTTGATGCGGAAGAGTTCCATGCCTGCGGTTACCTTTCTTTACGGCGCGCTGCGATCATGTCGGCGTTGCCTTCTTGCCTAGCCCGTCCTTCGTCTTGGCGTCATCTTCGGGCCGCCAGATCTGGCCGATCGAAATGCTGTCGAGCTTGCGCCGGCGCCCGTAATAGAAATTGGACATGCCGCGCGCCACCACGACCGCGCTGAACTGGGATGTGAGAATACCGAGGCAAAGCACCACCGCGAAGCCCTTGACCGGCCCCGAGCCCAGCAGGAACAGGAACAGCCCCGCGATCAGCGTCGTAAGGTTGGAATCCAGAATCGTGGCCCAGGCGCGATCGTAGCCGGCGTGGATTGCCGCTTGCGGCGTGTTGCCGTTTCGCAACTCCTCCCTGATCCGCTCGTTGATCAGGACGTTGGCGTCGATCGCCATGCCGATGGTCAGCGCTATGCCGGCCATGCCGGGAAGCGTAAGGGTCGCCTGCAGCATCGACAAGAGCGCGACCAGGAACAACACGTTGGCTGCAAGTGCCAGCACGGAAAACACGCCGAACACCAGGTAATAGACGATCATGAAGACCGCGATGGCGGCGAAGCCATAAAGCGTCGAGTAGAACCCGATGCGGATGTTCTCGGCGCCCAGTGACGGGCCTACCGTGCGTTCCTCGATAATCTCCATCGGCGCTGCGAGCGCGCCGGCTCGCAGCAGCAAAGCGAGGTCCTTGGTTTCCTCGGTGCTGCGGAAGCCGGTGATCTGGAACCGCGCGCCGAGCTCCGACTGGATGACCGGCGCAGTCAGCACTTCGGGCTTGCCGCGGTCGACCAGCAGGATCGCCATGCGCCGCTTGACCGCTTCCCGCGTAACCTGCTGAAAGACCCGCGCGCCCTGGCCGTCGAGCGTGACGCTGACGATCGGCCGATTGTCGGTCTGGTCGAAGCCCGGCGAGGCATCCGTCAGCCGATCCCCGGTGATCACGACCTGGCGGTTCAGCAGCAGCGGTTCCTTGCCCCCCTCGCGGTGCAGGTAAAAAAGCTCGGTGCCAAAAGGAATCTGCCCGCCGAGCGCCTGCTGGACCTTCTGCGGGTCGTAGTCCCTCACGCCAGGATCGCTGGCATGCGCTTCGACCATCCGCACCTCGAGCGTCGCAGTGCGGCCCAGGAGGTCCTTCGCCTTGGCGGTGTCCTGCACGCCGGGCAACTGAACCACGATGCGATCCGCCCCCTGCTGCTGGATGATGGGCTCGGCGACGCCCAACTCGTTGACCCGGTTCCTCAGGGTGGTGATGTTCTGGTCGAGTGCGAACTTCTCGGTCTGCTTTTGCGCCTCGAGCTTCAGCGTGCCGACGAGGCGGAACTCGGTTCCTTCATCGACCGTTCGCAGTTCGAGATCCGGCATGATTTTCTGGATCTCAGCCTGGGCCTTCTCCCGCGTGGCGGCATCGCGAAAGCGCACGACCAGAGATTGCCCGTCTCGTGCCACCCCGCTGTACTGGATGCGCCTTTCCCTCAGCAGGCCGCGGATGTCACCGACAAACGCGTCCATCTTCTTCACGAGCGCGGCTTTCATGTCGACCTGGAGCAGGAAGTGCACGCCCCCCCGCAGATCGAGTCCGAGATACATCGGCAAAGCATTGATGGCGGTAAGCCAGCCGGGGCTGTTCGACAGCAGATTAAGTGCGACGACGTAATCGGCGCCGAGCCGCGACTGCAGCAGATCTTTTGCCTTGAGCTGCGCCTCGGTATCCGCGAAACGCGCCTTGACGCCGCTCGGATCGAGAAAGATGCCGCTCGTCGCGATTTTCGCCTCGGCGAGCGTTTCCTCGATCCGGTTCATCAGAGCCGCGTCCGATTTGAGCCCGGCGCGGATCGGAGAAACCTGCACCGCAGGTGACTCGCCGTAGAAATTCGGCAGGGTGTAGACAAACCCGATCACCAGCGTGAAAACGATGATCAGGTTCTTCCAGAGAGGATAGCGATTCATGTGGCTCTGCGCGATTGCCCGCTGGACCGCACCTGGCCGGCTGCTCGAAGCTCTGCCCGCCGATCCGGCCCGCTGGTTAGGCTATGTTCTTGATCGTGCCCTTGGGCAATACCAACTGAACCGACGGACGCTGAACCTGGATCTCCACGTTGGACGCCACTTCCAGCGTCACGTAGTTTTCGTTCAGCTTGCTGATGCGCCCGAGCAGCCCGCCGGCGGTGACGACCTCATCGCCGCGCTGCAGCGCATCGATCATCGCCCTGTGCTCCTTGGCCCGCTTCATCTGCGGCCGGATCATCAGGAAGTAGAGCACGACGAACATCAGCACGATGAGTAGCATGCCTTCGAAGCCGCCGCCTGGCGCGGCGCCGGCGCCTTGCGCCCAAGCCTGACTGATCAACACGGTAGTTTCCTCCGTCGCGAGCCGCCCGATGCCCCAGGCGCTCGAAAAGTTTTGAATGTTAGCATGGATCGCTTTCTTCCTCACTGAGAGCGGCCACGTATTGCCCCAGTCGTCCGGCTTCGATCGCCTCCCGCAATCCGCGCATCACGTCCTGGTAATAGTGCAGGTTGTGCAGCGTATTGAGCCGGCTGCCGAGCATTTCGTTGACCCGCTGCAGGTGATGCAGGTAAGCGCGGGTGAAATGCCGGCAGGTGTAACAGCCGCAGTGCGGGTCGGGGGGCTCCAGATCATCGCGATAGCGGGCGTTGCGCAGCTTGATGACGCCGCGGCGGGTATAGAGCCAGCCGTTGCGCGCGTTGCGCGTGGGCAGCACACAGTCGAACATGTCTATGCCGCTCGCAACGGCGTTCACGATATCGCGCGGCGTCCCCACCCCCATGAGGTAGCGCGGTTTTTCCTCCGGCAACCGTGGCGCGGTATAGGCCAGGATACGCTCCATCTCGGCCTTGGTCTCTCCGACCGAGAGGCCGCCTATCGCGTAACCTTCAAATCCCATGGCGGAGAGCGCGTTCAGCGATGCGTCGCGCAAGGTCTCGAACATGCCGCCCTGAACGATGCCAAAAAGCGCATTGGGATTGCCCTCGTGCGCCCGCTTCGACCGCTCCGCCCAGCGCAGCGAGAGCTGCATGGAGTCGCGCGCCTGCTCGAGCGTCGCCGGATAAGGCGTGCATTCATCGAAAACCATGACCACGTCGCTTGCCAGCGCAGCCTGGATCCGCATGGAGTCTTCCGGTGTCAGGAAACAAGGATCGCCGTTCACGGGTGACTGGAAACGCACCCCTTCCTCGCTGATCGTGCGCAGCGGGCCGAGGCTCCAGACCTGGAATCCGCCCGAGTCGGTCAGGATCGGGCCCGGCCATCCCATGAACCGGTGCAGCCCGCCATGCGCCCGGATCACGTCGACGCCAGGGCGCAACCACAAGTGGAAGGTGTTGCCGAGCACGATCTGGGCGCCGACCCCGGCCAGATCCTCAGGGCTCAGCGCCTTCACCGCCCCGTACGTCCCCACCGGCATGAAAGCAGGGGTATCGACGACGCCATGCGCGAGTTTGAGGCGCCCGCGCCGTGCGCGGCCGTCGTGCGAGAGCACGCTAAATTCCACCGCGGCGCCGTTCACCGGTCAGACGCGCAGCTTTTCGAGCGCCGCGCGCATGTCGGCCGGCATCGGCACCGGTCGTTGCGTCGCGCGGTCGCATGCCACATGCACGAAGTAACCCTGTGCGGCGGCGCGCTGTTCATCGTTGCGAAAGATGCCGATCTCGAAGCGCACGCTGCTCGTGCCCAGATGCGCAACCCGCAGGCCGCAATTGACCGTGTCGGGAAAGGAGATCGGGCTGAAATACTCGCATCCGGTCGCGACGACCAGGCAGACCACGCGGCTCTTCTCGATGTCCAGCACGCCGGCCTGCAGCATGTAGAGATTTACCGCGGTGTCGAAGAACGAGTAATAGACCACGTTGTTCACGTGAAGATAGACGTCGTTGTCCATCCAGCGGGTCGTGATCGGCACGAAGTTCCGGTAGCGGTCGCGCGTTTCGGGGTCCTGCCGTGCCACGTGGTCAACCTTTCCGCCCGTCGGCCTGCCGTTCGATCAACATCGCGTCACCGTAACTGAAAAACCGGTAGCGGCTCGATATCGCATGCCGGTACGCGCGCCGGATATTATCCATGCCCCCGAAAGCCGATACCAGCATGAGCAGCGTCGACTTCGGCAGATGAAAATTGGTAAGCAAACGTTCGACAATACGGAAACGGTAGCCGGGAAAGATGAACAATCGCGTTTCGCCGTAGCCTGGCTTGAGTTCGCCGGTCGCTGCAGCCGTTTCAAGCGCTCTCAGCGCTGTCGTGCCGACGGCGAGCACGCGGCCCCCTGCCCGTCGGGCGCGATTCACTGCGTCCAGCGTGGCCTGCGGGATGTGGTACCACTCGCTGTGCATCTCGTGCTGCTCTATGTCCTGCACGCGTACCGGCTGAAACGTGCCGGCACCGACGTGCAGAGTAAGGTACGCCATCTCGACCTTGCGGGCGGTGAGTTCCGCGAGAACCGTCTCGTCGAAGTGCAGGCCCGCGGTGGGCGCGGCCACCGCTCCCGGCGCGCGCGCGTAAACCGTCTGATAGCGCGCCTCGTCCGAGGCCGCCGGAGCGTGGTCGATGTACGGCGGCAGCGGGACGGATCCGTACCGTTCCAATAGCGCAAGGACATCCCCGCAGTCGCGAAAACGCAGGTGAAAAAACCCGCCACGCCGCGCCATCACGCTCGCTTCGACCGCGTCGGCGAGAATCAAGATGCTTCCTTCGCGAGGCGGATGACTGGCCCGTACCTGCGCCAGCGCCTGATCTGCGGAAAGCACGCGCTCGATCAGAACTTCGACCTGCCCCCCGGTCTTCTTGCGCCCGGTGAGCCGCGCCTTGATGACCTTGGTGTCGTTGAACACCATGACGTCCCCCGGCGCCACCAATCCGGGAATATCGCGGAAATCGCGATCCGCCATCGTACCGGCAGCCCCGTCCAGATACAGCAGACGACTTGCGCGCCGCTCCGCAGTCGGCGCCTGGGCGATCAGTTCGCGCGGCAACTCGTAGTCGAAATCATCCAGGCGCATTGCTGTCGATACAAAACTCCGAGTTGCGTTGTATTGCCGCATCCATGTGCGTAAGGGATAATCCCTCGCCTTGATGCCGGGATGGCGGAATTGGCAGACGCACGGGACTCACAACAATGCCGCTCTTGCGTTGTTGCGGCGAAGGCTAACTTGCCGGGGTAGCACTAGGCAAGTTAAGGCCCGCATGGGCCGGCCGGAGCCAAAATCCCGCGCTGATGATGTTTCAAATACGTGCCGGGATGGCGGAATTGGCAGACGCACGGGACTCAAAATCATAAATATAATCACTTTATGCCACTGTTTATCTTGTTTTCTCAATACGTTAGTGTAATATACTCCTTGCACAGTTTGTTACACACCAGTTACACAAAAACGCCACATTTCGACGGGCGTGCAAGGAGAAGAACCCAATGGCCGCACATCACGAATTCATGGACGGGAAACTGCACGTCTATAAGCGTGACAGCAGTCCCTTTTGGCAGTGCTCGGCATTTTTTGCCGGCCGCAATTACCGCAGGAGCACGAAGGAAGAAAGTCTAGCGCATGCAAGGGATATTGCCGAGGACTGGTATCTCGGACTCAAGGGCAAGGCCCGCGCCGGCGAGCTGAAAAACGGCGTCAAGTTCAAGACCGCCGCCGATCAATTCCGCAAGGAATACGAAGCGATCACCGTGGGAGAGCGCAACGCTCAATACGTTGAAGGTCTCTGGTCGCGCCTTCGCGTCCATATCCTCCCCTTCATGGGAGAGAGAGTCTGTCAGGAAGTGACGCCCGGACTGGTCCAGGAATACCGCGCGCACCGGATGACCTCGCGCAAGGACCCAAAGACGGGCGAGCCGCTGCGCCCTTCGCGTTCAACGCTTCATTCCGAAACCATCGCCATCCGCCATGTGCTCAAATGCGCCGAGCGTCATGGCTGGATTGAATACGTCCCCAATATCTCGCCTCCCTACAAGACCTCCGGAAAAATCTCTCACCGGGCGTGGTTCTCACCGGACGAATACAAGCAGCTCTATGAAGCCACGCGCAAGCGCGCCGCAAGTCCCCCGAAAGCCCGGTGGCAATGGGCCTGTGAACAGCTTCATGATTTTGTCCTGCTCATGGTGAATACCGGCCTGCGTCCCGATGAAGCATGGCGGCTTGAATTCCGCGACGTTGAGATCGTCGAGGATAACGCCACCGAAGAAACGATCCTGGAGATCAAGGTTCGCGGAAAGCGCGGCACCGGCTATTGCAAGAGCATGCCGGGCGCGGTTCAGCCCTTCATCCGCCTGCGCGATCGCCCCCGGCCGGAGGATATGGGGCGAGGACAAAGCAGCGCCATAAAAAAGGATGCCCCCAAAGGGTCAACAGCCAAGGCACCGACCGACCTTCTCTTCCCCAGAAGACATCGGCAACTGTTTAACGAAATTCTTGACGAATTGAAACTCAAGAAAGACCGCGAGGGAAATCCCCGCACGTTTTACAGCCTCCGCCACACCTATATCAGCATGCGCCTCATGGAAGGCGCAGACATTTACCAGATTGCAAAGAACTGCCGCACCAGCGTCGAAATGATCGAGAAATTCTACGCATCGCACATCAAGGACCTGATTGATACCGCGGCGATCAATGTTCGCAGGGAGCGGCCGGACGGACGCGCCAGAAACCGTGCAACGAACGTGAAGCGGAAAAAATCCGGGAACCCGGAAAAACGAATTTAGCCCTTGGCAGAGAACTCTGCCAGAAGCTATAGTGATCTGCGTTTTAATGCCCGAGTGGCGGAATTGGTAGACGCAGTGGACTCAATTCTGAAATTTGAGCCCTCCTGGAGAAATCCTTGAGGTGAAGCCCGTCAAACTCGGCGAAGGCCCATCGGACAAAACGTCCGCGCTAACGCCGAGCCAAGCCCCGGATCGAAAGATCCGTGGAAGGTGTAGAGAGCAGACGGCGGGCACCTAAAGCCTGAAAAGGCCACGGTGAAGGCGTGCTCCAGACCACGAACGTTGTTCGTCCGATCAACGGCGGCGAAAGCCGAAGTGGGAAGAAAATCCACCGCCCTCAACAGGCGTGCCGGTTCGACTCCGGCCTCGGGCACCAATCCAGAAAGCCGTCCTCAATCGGGGACGGCTTTTTGCATGCGGAAACTCCACACGGAAAACCCCGGCCGGTGTCCGCCGGCCGGGGCTGACGAGGCGCTGGCTAGAAAGGCTTCGGCCCCTTCATTTGCCGGCGTGCCGCGAGTGCCTGTTTCATGATCCTGATCGAGGCGATCGTGGCGGCACGGTCGGGATCGGCGGCATCCATGTTGTCCAGGCTTTCAGCCGCTCTGCGGATCATGGCGAACAGTTCGGCTTCCGTCTTGTAGGCCAGGTGGGTTGCGTTGATGAAGTTCATGGTCTTTCTCCTCTTTCGCTTCGGCCGCGGCGATCGCGGCCTTCATGCGGCTTCGGAGAGCGACGGCGCGCTTGCGCCGCATCCGATTCGGACCGCAACGCAGAGGAGGAACCATTCATGCTCCCTTTACGGGACATGAAGGCTTGCGGCGCTAAAAAGCGCGCCGGTGCTAAAGACGCATCATTGAAGGA
>JBQTJV010000195.1:0-8208 GCA_052386775.1 Betaproteobacteria bacterium | reverse complement strand
GCGCCCGCCGCTCGATCCGGCCCTGATCCGCACGTTGGTCGGTACAGGCAGTCCCCACCTGGTGAAGCGGCCCCTGGCGGGCGACCTCGAGGCCGAGGTGGAGCCGGCGCTGTTCGAGCGCGCGTTGCCGATCTACGAGCGTTGTTATGACAGCGTGAACGGCCGGCATACCACAGTGTATCCCGGCGTGCTGGAAGGACTGCAGCGCTTGCACGGTGCCGGATTCCCGCTCGGTTGTGTCACCAACAAGGCGATGCGTTTCACCGCGCCGCTGCTGAAGCAGATGGATCTCGCGGGCTACTTCTCCGAAGTCGTAGCCGGCGACACGCTGGCCAGAAAGAAACCGGATCCGGATCCGCTGCTGTACGCCTGCACCAGGTTCGGTGTTCGCCCGGGCGACATGCTGATGATCGGTGATTCGCTCAACGATGCCCAGGCTGCGCGCGCCGCCGGCTGCCCCGTGTTCTGTGTTGACTACGGCTACAACGAGGGACACGACGTGCGGGAGCTGGACGTTGATGCTATAGTAGGCTCGCTCGTCGAAGCCGCCGGTCTCATTCAGAAAGTTTGAACATCATGTGCTCCACGGATTGCGAAGCCGCCCGTGACACCCGCTACGCCGGCCCGCGCTGGCGTTCGTGGCGTCCATAAGCGTTCCCCGGCGTGCGCTGCACGCCGTGCTTCGTATACCGTCCTCGTGGAGTCCGTCATGAACGAAACCGAGTTCGCCCGCCTTGCCGCGGCGGGCTACAACCGGGTGCCTCTGGTTCTCGAGACATTCGCCGATCTCGATACGCCGCTCTCGGTTTATCTGAAGCTGGGCAACCAGCCGTACAGCTACCTGCTCGAGTCCGTCGTCGGGGGTGAGCGCTTCGGGCGCTATTCCTTCATCGGTATCGCTGCGGCGACACGCATAGAGGTGCGCGGGCATATCTGCACCGAACACAGCGGCGGACGCGTGGTGAACGAGGCGGTCGTCGACGACCCGCTGGCCTACGTCGATGCCTATCTCGCGCGTTTCAAGGTCGCCCAGGGCGCGCGCCTGCCGCGCTTCTGTGGCGGGCTGGTGGGTTATTTCGGCTATGACACCGTGCGCTACGTCGAAAAGCGCCTGGCGCACACCCGCAAGCCCGATCAGCTCGGCACGCCGGATATCCTGCTCCTCGTATCCGAAGAGATCGCCATCGTCGACAATCTCTCGGGCAAGCTGTCGCTCGTGGTGTACGCGCGGCCCGATGAGCCGGAAGCCTATGGTCGCGCACGGGCGCGGCTCGGAGAGCTGCTCCGCAAACTGCGCGAGCCGGTCGCGATCCCGGCGGACAGCTCGGCGCAATCCGAGCCCGCGGTGTCGGGATTCGGCGAGCAGGCCTACCACGCGGCGGTGGAGCGGGCCAAACACTATATCTACGAAGGCGACATCATGCAGGTCGTGCCTTCGCAGCGCATGTCGAAACCGTTTCACGCGACACCGATGGCGCTTTACCGGGCACTGCGCACACTCAATCCGTCCCCCTACATGTTCTATTTCGATTTCGGGAATTTTCACGTGGTTGGCGCATCGCCGGAAATCCTGGCGCGGCTGGAAGGCGACACCGTCACCGTGCGGCCGATCGCCGGCACTCGGCGGCGCGGCGCGACGCCCGCCGAGGACGCTGCGCTTGCCGAGGAGCTTTTGTCGGATGCGAAGGAACTGGCTGAACATATCATGCTGGTGGACCTCGGCCGCAACGACGTGGGACGCGTCGCGCAGACCGGAACCGTGCGCGTCACCGAGCAGATGGTCATCGAGCGCTACTCCCATGTCATGCATATCGTCTCCAACGTGGAGGCGAAACTGCAATCCGGCCTGCGTGCCATCGACGTGCTGCGGGCCACCTTTCCCGCGGGGACGGTCTCCGGCGCGCCCAAGGTGCGGGCCATGGAAATCATCGACGAGCTGGAGCCGGTAAAGCGCGGCATCTACGCCGGCGCGGTCGGCTATCTCGGGTTCCACGGCAACATGGACGTCGCGATCGCGCTGCGCACCGCGGTCATCAAGGATGGCGTGCTGCACGTTCAGGCGGGCGGCGGAATCGTCGCTGATTCGCAGCCGCAGGCGGAGTGGCAGGAAACGCAGAGCAAGGCGCGAGCGTTGCTGCGGGCAGCCGAAATGGCGGAGGGCGGGCTGGATACGCGGCTCGACTGAGGTTCACGAGCCCACGCATCGCCTGCCGGCGTAAACTAAGCGTGCCTAACATAATCCAAAACCGTGACAGCGCACCACGCGGGTCATTATGTTAGGCACTCTAAGCATCACCAACTGCGAGGCATCGTGCGGTTCCGGGTTCTGGCCACGGTAATTCGAAACGCGGTCGTTCGCATGGAAATCATGGCGAACCGGCTGCTCAAGCGCGAGTTCATTCCCGCGGGCCCCGGCGTCTTTCACATCGAGACCAGCGGCGCGTGCAATCTCAAATGCTGTTTCTGCGCCTACGAGAAGAAAGCGGCGCCCAAAGTCAGCATGCCGAACGACTTGTTCTTCGATTGCGTCGAGCAGGCCGTCGGGCTCGGTTACACGCGGTTCGATCTCACGCCCTCCACCGGCGATGTGTTCATGGACAAGCGTTTCTTCGACAAGCTGGCCTACCTTGACGCTCATCCGCGAGTGGAGGAGTACAGTTTCTTCACCAACCTCACGATACCCAAGCCCGAGGTCCTGGCGCGGCTCCTGCCGCTGCGGAAACTGCGCCAGGTCACCATCAGCGTGTACGGGCATGACCTGCAGAGTTTCATCGCCATCACCAAGTCCACCGAGCAGATGTATCGGCGGCTCTTGGGCAATCTGGAAACGTTCCTCACGCTGAAAGACCGCTGCAGGTTCGATCTGGCCGTCGGATTCCGCTCGACGTTCAATGTTCCCGGGGACGATGCGAGCGAGTTGCTCAAGCTGCTCGGGCGCTACCGCGAGGCGGGCATCAGCGTGCGGCCCTCACACGGCGTCTACAACAACTGGGGCGGATACATCACGCAGGCCGACGTCGAAGGCCTGGACATGCACATCACTTCCACGGAGCTCATCTACAAGTTCGGCGCCTGCGTGAAACTCTTCGATTCGGTGCAAGTCATGGCGAGCGGCGCCGTCAATGCCTGCGCGTGTCGCGACGTGGACGCCACGCTGCGCATCGGGGACGCGAGAAAGGAGCGCCTCGCGGATATCATTTCAACGCGGAATGCCGAATACATGCGCATCATCGACGAACAGCAGGCGGGCAAGTTCCGGCCGGTGTGTGCCGGATGCGATTTTTACAAGAGCATCTATCACGAGCGGTCGGAGTATCGCCGTAACGGCGCAAAGATGCAGTCGGTGGAGCAGTTCAAGGCCAGGCTGGCGCAGCCCCGGTGAGCCCGGTTAGCGACGGGAAAAGAAAAAGCCGCGCCGAAGCGCGGCTTAATGTGCAATATCGTAAGGCGGATACTGCAACCGCATCCCGAGGAGGAAAAGAGGAATGCGGCACCGCACAAAGTACCGCTTCTAACTTACATGAAGCTTACGAGTGAGATTTCTTCGTTCGCCGACTGTGCGAAAGTGCCGTTTTGCCAGAGCGCAATCGCGTGCGGGGCGGATCGGCACCGGAATAGGCAGCGGATTCAGGGCAATGGAGGAGACATCGCAGAATCGGGTAAACTCGCGCCATGTCACGCCTTTCTCCATCTCTTCCGCTTTGCCGTGCGCTCCATCGCGACCTGCGATGGCGTGGCCTCTGACCAGATCCGTCCGCGTCCCGTCAAGCGGGGCAGCCGTGAATTCCCATTTTCCCAAGCGCGTGCAGCGCGCGGCATGCTCATATTGATATTGTGCAAGAGTGAACCAGTCAGGCGGCCCACATGGTGCTGATGATCGATAACTACGATTCCTTTACCTACAATCTGGTGCAGTACCTCGGCGAATTGGGCGAAGAAGTCCGGGTCTACCGCAACGACCAGATCGCGCTGGATGACATCGATGCCCTGCAGCCTCAACGTATTGTCATTTCGCCCGGGCCCTGTACGCCCAACGAGGCGGGCGTTTCAGTGCCGCTGGTCCAGCGCTTCGCGGGGAAAGTCCCCATATTGGGCGTGTGCCTCGGCCACCAGAGCATAGGCCAGGCATTCGGGGGGCACATCATCCATGCACAGCGCCTGATGCACGGAAAGACCTCTTCCATAGAGCATCTCGGCGAAGGCGTGTTCCGGGGGCTGCCCAAACCGTTTCAGGCCACCCGCTATCATTCCCTTGCCGTGGAGCGTGCAACCCTGCCCGACTGTCTCGAGGTGACCGCCTGGGCCGAGGACGGCGAGATCATGGGGTTGCGTCACAAGACGTTGGCCGTGGAAGGCGTGCAGTTTCATCCCGAATCGATCCTGACAGAACACGGCCACCGGTTGCTCGGGAATTTTCTCGAAGGGGAGCGCAGATGACGCCACAGGAGGCATTGAACCGGGTCATAGAGCACCGCGAGATCTTTCGCGAGGAAATGCTCTCACTCATGCGCAGCATCATGAGCGGCGAGGTCACGCCCCCGCTCATTGCAGCCATCATCACCGGCCTGCGCGTGAAGAAGGAGACAATCGGGGAAATCTCCGCCGCCGCCGAGGTCATGCGCGAGTTTTCGACCAAAGTGCCGGTGCCCGACGAACCCCGCCTCATCGATACCTGCGGGACCGGAGGCGATGGGGCGCACTCCTTCAATATTTCGACCGCCGCGATGTTCGTAGCCGCCGCCGCGGGAGCGCGCATCGCCAAGCACGGCGGCCGCTCGGTCTCCAGCACCTGCGGCAGTGCCGATGTCCTGGAAGCGCTGGGGGCGAATATCAATCTCGAGCCGGAGCGCGTGGCGCGGTCCATCGCCGAAGTGGGCGTCGGGTTCATGTTCGCGCCGAACCACCACAAGGCCATGAAGTATGCGGCGCCGGTACGCAAGGAACTCGGGGTGAAGACCATCTTCAACATCCTGGGGCCGCTTACCAATCCGGCGGGGGCGCGACAGCAGGTGATGGGCGTGTTCCATCCCGACCTCGTCGGCATACAGGCGCGCGTTCTGCAGCGCCTGGGAAGCCGCCGCGTCATCATCGTGCATGGACTGGACGGGCTGGATGAAATCTCCATCAGCGGCCCGACCGCCGTGGGTGAACTGAAGGACGGCGAAATCCGGGAGTACACCATCGCCCCCCGGGACTTCGGCCTGGCGGCGCACGACCAGGCCGCCATACGGGTGAACAGTGTCGATGAATCGAAAGCCTTGCTGCTGGCTGCGCTCGAGAACCGGGACGGTGCGGCGCGCGATGTCGTAGCGTTGAACGCAGGCGCGAGCATTTATGTCGCGGGTCTCGCTGAGACGCTTGCCGACGGCGTCAAGGTCGCCAGGTCGATCATGGCAAGCGGCGCCGCCCGCAAGAAGGTTGACCAGTTCGTGGCGTTTACACGAGCAGGCTGAGATTACACGACGTCTGCAGCATGTCCGATATCCTGGGGCGCATACTCGCGGTAAAAAAAACCGAAGTCGAGGCGGCGAAGGTGCGTCAGCCGCTTTCCGCGCTGGAGCGGGCGGCGCAATCGGCGCCCGAACCCCGCGATTTCGTGGGGGCCCTACGCCGCAGGATCGCCGGCGGGCAGCCGGCTGTCATCGCGGAAATTAAGAAAGCGAGTCCCAGCCGAGGGGTAATCCGGGCAGATTTCGATCCCGCGGCCATCGCGCGCGACTATGCCGCGCACGGAGCGGCCTGCCTTTCGGTGCTGACGGATATGCGGCACTTTCAGGGCAGTATGGCGGATATGATCGCGGCGCGCGCCGCCTGCAGTCTGCCGGTGCTGCGAAAGGACTTCGTGATCGACCCGTGGCAGCTTTATGAATCGCGTGCCGCAGGCGCCGACTGTATCCTCCTTATCGTCTCGGCGCTGGACCTTCGGCAGATGCGCGATCTGGAAGCCGGAGCGCTCGCGCTCGGTCTGGCAGTCCTCGTGGAAGCACACGACGCGCTGGAACTGGACCGGGCCCTGCAATTGAAGACGCCGCTCATCGGTATCAATAACCGCAATCTGCGCACGTTCGAAACGCGCCTCGAGACGACGCTCGATCTCGTGGATCGCGTACCGGCGGATCGCCTGGTGATTACCGAGAGCGGCATATTGGCGCCGGCGGATGTCGCGCGCATGCGTCAGCGCGGCGTCAACGCTTTTCTGGTCGGGGAAGCCTTCATGCGGTCGGCTGCACCAGGCGCAGCGCTCGAAGGACTCTTCGGAAAAGGCTAGCAGCGCTATACTGCCGCATGGACCTCGATCGCTTCATCGTCGCCTTCGACAAGGGTTTGAGGACCCTGTTTGCGCCTGCCCAGACGCTGCGGCCGCTCCCCGGTGAAGCATTGCCTGATGCGCAACTGAGCGAACGCCAGCGGTACGAGGTTGCCGCGCTGATGCGCGTGGACCACAGCGGCGAAATCTGCGCTCAGGCCCTGTATCAGGGGCAAGCGCTCACTGCGCGCAATGCGGCGGCGCGGGCGGCGCTCGATCAGGCCGCACGGGAAGAGACCGAGCATTTGGCGTGGACGGAACGCCGTATCGAGGAGTTGGGAGGGCGCAAGAGTCTGCTCAATCCGCTGTGGTACGCGGGTTCGTTCGCCATCGGCGCGGCGGCGGGTCTGCTGGGGGATCGCTGGAATCTGGGCTTCCTGGCCGAGACCGAGCGCCAGGTGGTGGATCATCTGGCGGGCCATCTGCAGCGCGTGCCGGAGCAGGACGCACGGAGCCGGGCCATATTGGAGCAGATGCAGGACGACGAAGCGCGTCACGCGACCAGTGCGCTCAAGCACGGCGCAGCGGAGCTCCCTGCGCCTGCGCGGCTCGCGATGCGGTTTGCTTCGCGGGTAATGACGCGTACGGCTTACTGGATCTGATCAGGCTTCACGCAACTCGAAGTCGTGCGTGATCTTGGCGGTCTTGCCCAGCATGATCGACGCCGAGCAATACTTCTCCGCTGAGAGCTCGATCGCCCGCTCCACCTGCTGGGGCTTCAGCCCCTTGCCGCTCACGATGAAGTGGAAGTGGATGCGCGTGAACACCCGTGGATCTTCCGGCGCGCGCTCGGCATCCATCTCAATCACGCAGTCGGTCACGGCGGCGCGCGCTTTTTTCAGGATGTGCACGACGTCGTACGCGGTGCATCCCCCCGTGCCGATGAGGACCGTCTCCATCGGCCGGGGCCCGAGGTTGCGGCCTCCGCCCTCCGGCGCGCCATCCATGACCAGTGCGTGGCCGCTTTCGGATTCGCCTGCGAAGCACACGTTCTCGATCCACTTGATACGAGCTTTCATTGGAAACCCCGCGACTTCAGCCGCCACTCAACGCCAACGCGCGAACGCAAATTGTAGTCGATACCAGGCGATGCCAATGATTTCGTGGAAGAACCGGCTGCTGTCGCGGAGCGCGCCGGCGTCCGGCACAAAGTCGAGTGCTGTCACGCGAAAGCGCGTGGCGTAGTCGGTTGCCGCCGGAATCACCGTGAAGCCTGCATGCTCGAAGGCAAGCCGTGCCCGCGGCATGTGCCATGCCTGCGTCACCAGGTATATCGTCCGTATGCCCTCCGCGTTCAGCATGGCATGACTCAAACGGGCATTCTCCAGCGTAGTGCGCGAGCGGTCCTCCACCCACTTGACCGGCACTTGGAAGTCGCGCTGGAGCGTTTCCCGCATGTGCAGCGCTTCTCCGACGCCCGCTCCTTCCGGGCTGCCGCCGCTTGCCAGCAGCGGTTTGCCGGTCACGCGGTGCAATAGCGCCGCGTATCGCACTCGCAGCAGCGCATTGGGACCGACCGTGGTCCCGCCGTATTCGGGGGCGTGAAAATAAGTGCCGGCGCCCAGCACCACGATGGCCTGCCCCGCGCTACTCGTCGCGGCATCGAGCGGCGGCGGCTCCAGCGTTCCCAACAAAGCGTCCGCAACATAGTGCGTCGAGAGCGCATAAAGAGCGATCAGGCCCAGCCCGACGAGGCCTCGCCCCAGAAATCGGTGCCGGCGCAGCACAGCGAGACCGCACAACAGCAGGATGATGAGCAGGCCCGGCGGCAGCAGCGCCGCGGCTATGGCGTTGCGGATCAGCCACTCCATGGGGGATCAGATCGACCGCGCGTGCGGGGTTGGATACGGGCCGGAGCCGTCCTGCGGCGTTTGACACAGACGGCTGATTCCCAATAGAAT
>JBQTJV010000194.1:0-16237 GCA_052386775.1 Betaproteobacteria bacterium | reverse complement strand
GGAAGCCGATATCGCTGCGGCGCTCGAGATCGGAATCAGGACCTTCGGCGGACTGGATATGCTGATCCTCAATGCAGGAATCTTTCCTGGCGGCACGTCGATCGCGCAACTGAAGCAGGCGGAATGGCGCAGGGTCATGGACGTCAATGTGAACGCCAATCTGACGTTCCTGCGGGAGTGCCATCCGCTGCTCGCGCTGGCCCCGCGTCACGGGCGGGCCGTCATCATCGGCTCGAAGAACGTTCCTGCGCCCGGTCCCGGCGCCGCGGCATACTCGGCCTCCAAAGCGGCCCTCAACCAATTGGCGCGCGTGGCCGCCCTGGAATGGGGCGCCGACGGGATACGGGTCAACGTGCTGCATCCCAATGCGGTGTTCGATACCGGCATCTGGACCGCCGAGGTTCTGGCCTCGCGCGCCGCGCATTACGATATCCCGGTCGAGGACTACAAACGGAAAAACGTGTTGCGCACTGAAGTGACGAGCCATGACGTCGCCGAACTGGCCGCCGAGATGTGTGGGCCGCTGTTCGCCAAGACCACCGGCGCGCAATTGCCGATAGACGGCGGCAACGAACGGGTCATCTGATCGTGCCCGGCGGATTCGAGACGCTGCGCTGGCGGGAGGACCGGTTCGAACTCCTCGACCAGCGCGCTTTGCCCGACCGCTGCATTTATCTCGCGCTGGACTCCGCCCAGGCCGTGGCCGATGCCATCCGCGAGATGGTGGTGCGCGGCGCCCCGGCCATAGGTTGCGCCGCGGCCTACGGCATCGCGCTGGAGGCGCGTCGTCTCAAACATTGCTCAAACGCAGAGTTCACCTCGGGCATGGCGCGCGCCTTCGATACGCTCGCGAAAAGCCGCCCCACCGCGGTGAATCTCTTCTGGGCGCTGGAGCGCATGCGGACACGGCTTATTGCAGCGCAGACCGAGGACGCTACGGAGATGGCGGGCACGCTGCTTGAGGAAGCGCATCTCATCAGCACCGAAGACGTGCGGCTGAATCGCCTGATGGGCGCGCATGGCAGCGCACTGCTTCAGGACGGAGCGCGCGTGCTGACCCACTGCAATGCCGGGGCCCTCGCGACGGCGGGTCATGGCACCGCGTTGGGCGTCATCCGTTCTGCCGTGCAGGCGGGCAAGCGCGTTTACGTCCTGGCCGATGAGACGCGGCCATTCCTGCAGGGCGCCCGCCTCACCGCGTGGGAACTGCAGCAGGATGCGATACCGGTCACGTTGATCGCGGACAGCGCCGCAGGCCTGCTGATGAGCCGCGGCGAGGTCGATGCGGTCATCGTCGGCGCGGACCGGGTAGCTGCGAACGGCGACGTGGCGAACAAGGTGGGCACCTATGCGGTGGCCGTGCTCGCCCGGCGGCACGGTTTGCCGTTCTATGTCGCCTGCCCGCTGTCCACGATAGACCGCAGCGTCGCCGCCGGCGCCGACATTCCGATCGAGGAACGCAGCGGCGAGGAAATCAAGGGCTTCGGCGCGCTGCGCTGGGCGCCCGCGGAGGTCGCGGTGCGAAATCCCGTGTTCGATGTGACCCCCGCCGAGTTGGTCACGGCGCTCATCACCGAGCGCGGCGTCACCTACGCACCCGACCGGCGTAAAATCGAAGCGCTTTTCGCACCCTAGATCGACCTGTCCGCATCCGGAGGACCCGTGAGGGAGGCGATACTCCGTCGGTTAACTGCTCTCGCAGTGCTCGCCTTCCTGGCGGGATGCCAGAGCCTCTACTTTCACGATGCCGGCGCCCCACCGGCGGCGCCGCTCGCCTACCGTCTTTCCGAGCTGCCCTTCTCGCAATACTGGACGGGCATCGTTTTCAACGGCGAGAAAATCGGCTTCACGCACTTTGCGATCCGAGCTGTCCCCGGCGCCGAAAAGCGCTACGAGGTGCGCGCCGAAGCCTCCTTCGTGCTGCGGTTTCTCGGCATCGAAAAGCAAATCGCGCTCAAGGCGCGCGACCTCGTCGACGAAGCACTCGAGCTGATCGAGTTCGATTACGACTACCGCATCGATGGCAGCGAGCTGATCCAGTCCGGCAGAAGAGACGGGCAGCGCCTGCACGTTACGGTGGTCAACGCCGGCAAAGCAGCGGAGCGCACGCTCGCCGTGCCGTCGAAAATACACCCGAGCAGCGTCATCGCGCTCTATCCCGTGCTGCACGGACTGCGCCCCGGCGCGGAGTACGCGTATACGGTCTACGACGGGCAGACGCAAACCGTGGCCGATGTCACGCAGCAGGTCGCGGGTTACGAGAAAAGCCAGTTCTTCGAGGGCAATGCGTACAAGCTCGAGACGCGACTGCACGGCCAGAGCACCACAACCTGGATCGACCGCCAAGGCCGGCCGGTGTTCGAGCTGGCGCTGCGCGGCGTGATGATTTCCGCACTGGAGGAAGAGGAACGAGCCAAGCGCTACATCGCGCTCGGCGCGCTCAACCGGAAGGAGGCGTTGATCGAGTTCAGCGTGATCCGGCCCGCGACGCCGCTGGTTGCGCCGCGGCGGGCCGCCCGCATGACCGTCGAGATGACGGGCATGAATCGGCTCGCGCCGGCAGGACACGCGCAGGCGTGTCGCCGGACAGCCCCCGATCGGCAGATTTGCGAGATCGGCGCACGAAATGCAGCCGAGCCGGCCGAGCCCGCAAAAGAATATCTCAGCGCTTCATTGACCGTGCAGAGCCGGGATCCGGGCATCCGCGCGGCTGCCCTTGCCGCCGCCCCTGCGGGACTGCCGGCGATGGAACGGATCGCGCGCCTCGTCGCGTGGCTCGACCGCAACATCGAAAAGGTACCGGTAGACGTTTTCTCCGCGCTCGATGCGTTTCAGCAGAAAAAAGCCGAGTGCCAGGGCCATGCCTATCTCTACACGGCGATGGCGCGCGCGCTCGACATTCCGACGCGGGTGGTGAACGGGTTGGCGTACTCGGAACAGCTCCAGGGCTTTCTTTTCCACAGCTGGGCCGAGAGTTTCGTGGACCGCCGCTGGGTCGCCGTGGACCCCACGTTCGGGCAAAGCGTGGCGGATGCGACGCACATCAAGCTTCTGGAAGGGGAGGCTCTCGCCGATCTGCTGCCGCTGATCGACTGGGTGGGAAAACTGAAAATCCGGGTGCTTGCGCTGGAGCACCGCACCTCTGACGACGACGGCTAGATCGTCAGGCCTCCGCTGACCTCGATCACCGCGCCGTTGATATAGCTCGCTTCGTCGGACGCGAGGAAAGCAAACGTACTGGCGACTTCTTCGGGCTTGCCGTGCCGTCCCATCGGGACTTTCTCTTCCAGCGCGCGAAGGACCCGTTCCGGTATGGTCCCCAGAATGGAAGTGGCAATGAATCCGGGGCACACCGCATTGGCCCGTATGCCCTTTTTTCCCAGTTCGCGGGCCCAGGTCTTCATCATGCCGATCACGCCGAATTTGCTGGCGGCGTAGTTGGTCTGGCCGAAGTTGCCATAAAGACCGACGATGGACGAGGCGTTGAGAATGACGCCGGACTGCTGCTTGAGCATGGTGTCCACCACCGCCTTGGTGCAGTTGTAGACACCCTTGAGGTAGATTTCTATGACTTTATAGAACTGGTCCTCGCTCATGTTCTTGATCTGGGCGTCCATGACGATGCCCGCATTGTTGACCAGGCAATCGACACGGCCCCACTTGGCGACGGTGGCATCGACCATGTTCCGGAGCGCCTGCACGTCCCGCACGTCCGCGACGTAACCGAAGGCGTCGCCCCGCGTTTCCTTGCACATCGCTACCGTTTCCTCTATCCACTCAGGGGTAAGGTCGCAGACCACGACTTTCGCCCCTTCGTTGGCGAACTTGACCGCCGTTGCCTGACCGATACCCCTGCCCGCCCCAGTGATAATGGCCACCTTGTCTTGAAGCCGCATTTGCGCTTCCTTTCTGTTTAGTTATGTTGCGCAACAAAGATTGCGCCGCACAATTTAGCCCATTCTGGCGCGCCGCACAATAACAACGTTCGCGTGTCCCAATGAGCCACCCGGGCTAGTCCAAAGTAGGACTATATCCTGCACATCAAGCCTCTATAAGGCTGAATTCATGTGCAGTATTAGGCAGCTCAGGCGCCGCGGCGTTCCATGAAGAATTGTTGCAGCAAAGCTGCAGCATTGGGGGCCAGAACCCCTCCCTTCACCACGGTATGGTGGTTCAACCGGGTCTCGGCGAAGAGGTTGAGGACGCTGCCGCAGGCTCCTGTCTTGGGGTCGGGGGCGCCGTAGACCAGCCGCACAATACGCGCGTGCAGCATGGCGCCGGCGCACATGGCGCAGGGCTCCAGGGTAACGAACAGCTGGCAATCGCCGAGGCGGTAATTTCCCAGCCTGCCGGCCGCGTCCCGCAGGGCGACGATCTCGGCGTGAGCCGTCGGGTCGTGGCTTGATATGGGCTGGTTAAACCCCCGCCCGATGACCGCTCCCTCCCGAACGACGACCGCGCCAACCGGCACTTCGCCGATGCGCCGTGCTTCGGCGGCGAGGTCCAGCGCCTGTTGCATGTAGTCGTCGTCGTTCATGGAGCCCCTCCTCGCGCAACAACCCGATACGGGCAACCACCGGGGCCGCATCGAGGGTAGCGCGGCGTTTGCCGCTAGAGGCGCAGTTCCTCCGCGCGGGTTACCCGCGGGAAGTGTGGCGTCTCGAAAGTCGGGATCGATTTGAGACCGGAACCGGAGCTGACGAGGACCACGTCCTCGTCGGCGCCGACCCAGCCGCGCGCCAGCGCCTTTCTCAGGCCCACGAGGGTGGTGGCACTTTCCGGGCAGGCAAATATGCCCTCCACGCGCGTCATCTCGTCCACCGCTGCGAGTGCCTCCGCGGCGGACACGGCGAGCGCGCCGCCGCCGTGCTCTGCGATCAGTTTCAACACCGCGCGGCCGCCCGGCGGATTGGGCGACTTGAGCCCGCCGGGCGGGATATCGATCTTGCCCCACGGCGTGCATTCCTTGCGTCCTTCGTCGTAGGCCTTTACGACCGGCGAACAGCCATCGTACTGCGTGACGTAAAGACGCGGCATCCTTCCTTCAACCCAGCCGAGCTCCAGCAGTTCTTCGAACGCCTTGAAGATGCCGATCGCCCCGAGGCCCCCGCCCATGGGATACACGATCGCGTCCGGCAAGCGCCATCCGCGCTGTTCGGCGATTTCGAGTCCCATGGTTTTCTTGCCTTCCAGCCGGTATGGTTCCCGCAGCGTGCAGATGTTGAGCCAGCCGTTGCGTTCGCACACTTCCGCCACCAGCCGCCCCGCGTCGTGCCAGTTCTCCATGAGAAACGTCGGCTGATCGCTCGCGCGACAGTGCTGGCGGCTCGCCGGCTGCGCGTCGGTCGGAAGGACGTTGACGCAGGTGATGCCGGCGCGCGCGGCATACAGGCTCCACGACCCTCCCGCGTTTCCCGAGCTGTTGTGGGCGACGGTCTCCACACCCAGCTCGACATAGCGCGATACCGCGACGGACGCGCCGCGGTCCTTGAACGTGCCGCTCGGATTGCGGCCCTCGTCTTTGACGGCGAGTCGTTGCATGCCGAGCACGCGTGCGAGACGCGGCGTTGCGATGAGCGGCGTCCATCCTTCGCCCAGGGATACCGCGCGCTCGGGATAGGCGACCGGAAGGAGCGGCGCATAGCGCCACAAGCTCGCCGGACCGCGGGCGATGGCTTCCGTCGTGACTTCGCGCCGGATGCGTTCAATTTCGTAGCGGGCACGCAGGCCCTGCTCCGGCGGTGCACTGTGCGGCGTGTCAGGGTCGAGCCGCTGCCCGCTGCCGATCTCAATGCAGGCGAGATAGCTCATTTCGTATGTGGCGTGATGCGGCAAGCATGGCAAACTTCGCGATCGAGAGCAGACTATCGACTGATTATCATACCAGCTCGCGTCAGCGCCGCTGCGCAGGCGTCCGGGACTTTCTTGCTAACCGGAGGCTGCTTAGGTTACCTTGAGCGCCTCCGTCGGGCACACCAGCAAGTACGACGAACACCGTCGGACTGTTCGACTCGGGACATCGAAGACCAAGGGCCGGATGTGAAGTTCAGCAATTTCCTGTTTCCCGCCGCGATGGATCCGCACCAGGACCATCGGATCGTAAACGAGGCCCTGCGCGAAGGTCAGTTGTGCGACGAGTTGGGCATGGACATGCTCTGGCTCGCCGAGCATCACTTCGACGGTATTTGCGCCTATGTCGACCCCGTCAGCTTCGCCGCTGCCCTGGCTGCCAGCACCCGGCAAATTCGCATCGGCTTCGCCGTTGCACAGATGTCGCTGCATCATCCCATCCGCATGGCGGAACAGATCGCGCTCATCGACAATATCAGTCGTGGACGCATCGTCGTGGGCTTGGGTCGTGGCACCGCCTATAACATCTATGACTATCAGGGCTACGGCATCGATCCGACCGAGGCTTACGAACGGCTGGTCGAAGCCGAGGAGATCATGATAAAGGCATGGACCACGCCCGACTTCGAGCACAAGGGAAAGTTCTGGAATTTGCGCCTGCCGCTCCTGCGGCCGCGGCCCTACACCAAGCCGCATCCTTTCATCATTCGCGCCTGCGCCAGCGAGGAGGCGATGCTGGGCATGGCGCGAGCGGGCCGGCCGTTCCTGATGAATATTCAGAGCAACGACGTGACGAAGCGGCGCATGGAGCTGTACCAAGCCACCATGCGCGAAGCCGGCTTCGACGAAGAAACTGTAGCCCGGAATGTGGAAAACACCTGGATATGGCGCAACATCTTCGTCGCGGAAACGGATGCGGAGGCTGAGCGGCTGGCGCTCCCTGCATGGAAAACGCAGCAGGAGTTTCGCCAGGCAATGCGAAAAAAGGTATACGAGGAACAGGGGCTGCTGCTCAAGGCCGACGCTGAGCCCGCCGCGCGCAATCAAGTGCAGCATTCGATCCTGTGCGGTTCGCCCGACACCGTGTGC
Organism: Betaproteobacteria bacterium; assembly: GCA_052386775.1. Taxonomy (GTDB): domain Bacteria; phylum Pseudomonadota; class Gammaproteobacteria; order Burkholderiales; family SG8-41; genus DSOT01. The sequence goes on along the minus strand of JBQTJV010000194.1, from coordinate 9,298 downwards.
GAAGCCATAGCCGAGATCGACCGGATCGGAGTGGGCGGGCTGATCCTCGTGTTCCGTCTCGGGCCGATGCCTGCCGAGGTCGCCGAAGAAAACATCCGTCTGTTCATGAGGAAGGTCGCGCCCCGATTCCGCGACCGCAACGCATTCGCCGCATGAGGAAGCGCCGGCATGCCATCGACCACGAAGCGCAGTGTTTCCCGAACGTTCATGCTGGTGCTCGCGCTGGGATGTCTCTTCCCGGTCGTCGCCTACACGCAGAATTTTCCGGCCCGCCCGGTGCGGCTCGTCGTCCCCTGGGCGGCAGGAGGCTCGACCGACTCGATCGGGCGCATCCTCGCCCAGAAACTGACCGAATACACGGGCCAGCAGTGGATCGTCGACAACCGGAGCGGCGCTACCGGAACCATAGGTCACGCGTTCGCAGCAAAGGCGCCGGCGGATGGCTACACGCTGCTGCTCGGCACCAACAGCACGTTTGCGATCGCACCACACCTGTACAAGAACATTCCCTATGAGCATGAAACGGCGTTCGCGCCGATCTCGCTGGTCGCGGTAAGCCCGCAAATCCTGTCGGTGCATCCCTCGCTTCCTGTGAAAAACGTCAAGGACCTGATCACGCTCGCGCGGACCAAGCCCGGCGCCATTCCTTTTTCGACAGCGGGGGTTGGGGCAACTAGCCATCTCGCAACCGAACTGCTGATGAATCTCGCCGGCGTGAAGATGACCCACGTACCCTACAAGGGCGGCGGCCCCTCCGCCCAGGCGCTGATTTCCGGCGAAACGGCGTTGTCTTTCGTCGATGTCATCACGGCGCTGCCGCAGGCGCAGGCGGGACGGCTGCGGCCGATTGCAACGAGCACGGCACAACGCACGGCGCTCATGCCCCATCTGCCGACGATCGCCGAGTCCGGCCTCCCGGGCTTCGAGTCGGTGACTTCGTTCGGCATGTTTTCTCCGGCCGGCACCCCCCGCGAGCTCATTGGACGCATCAACCGCGAGGTCACGCGCGCGCTCGCCGCACCCGACGTGACGGACAAGCTGCGCGCGCAAGGCATCGAGCCTGCAGGCACGCCGCCCGAGGCGCTCGTCGCCCACCAGAGGCAGGAAACGGCAAAATGGGGCAAGGTCATCCGCGAGCAGAAAATAAGATTCGAGTGAATCCCTTCAGCTTCATTCAAACGCTCCGGGCCGGGAGATGAGCGAGTCCGGCATCCCAGCGACCTTCTTTTCGCCGCGTGTTGGGCGCATTACGGTGTCGCCCAGCAACGCGGGCGCGCAACGCGTGCGGGAATTGCGCGCGCAAGGCCGCGACATCATCGGGCTCACCATCGGCGAACCGGATTTCGAGACGCCCAGCCATGTCAAGAATGCTGCGATCGCGGCGATGTCGCGCGAAGAAACCAAGTACACCAATGTCGACGGCACGCCGCTGCTCAAAGCCGCGATTCGCGCGAAGTTCAAGCGCGACAATGGCCTCGACTACGAGCCGGATCAGATCCTGGTCGGAAACGGCGGCAAGCAGGTGGTGTTCAACGCGATGATGGCAACCATGTCGAGCGGAGACGAGATCATCATTCCGGCGCCTTATTGGGTCTCCTACCTGGATATGCCATTGCTTGCCGACGCCACGCCGGTGCCGGTGGTCTGCCGCCCGGAGGACGGCTTCAAGCTGACGCCTGCGGCACTGGAAGCCGCGATCACTCCACGGACCAAGTGGGTGGTGATCAACTCACCGTGCAATCCCACCGGAGCGCTCTACACCCGCGCTGAATTGAAGGCGCTGGCTCAAGTGCTGCTGCGTCACGCGCACGTGTGGGTGCTGTCGGACGATATCTACGAGCACCTGCTGTTCGACGGCCGGGAATTCGCGACCCTCGCGCAGGTGGAGCCGGCGCTCTACGGGCGCACGCTTACGGTAAACGGGGTGTCCAAAGCCTATGCCATGACCGGCTGGCGCATCGGATTCTGCGGGGGCCCCAAGCCGCTCGTGCGCAACATGGCCAAGATCCAGTCGCAGACCACCACCAATGCCTCGTCCATCAGTCAGGCGGCAGCGGTGGCGGCCTTGAACGGTCCGCAGGAGTTCATACCGCAGCGCTCGCGCGCCTTTGAGGAACGCCGGGACCTCGTGCTTGACCTGCTGCGCGAGACACCGGGCATCGAATGCTTCCGACCTCACGGCGCGTTCTACATCTTCGCCCACTGCGGCGGCATGCTGCGCAAGCGCACACCGCAAGGCGGCGTGCTGGAAACCGAACAGGACGCGGTCGATTACCTGCTGGAGGGTGCAGGCGTTGCGGTTGTTCCTGGCGGCGCATACGGGCTTTCGCCCTACTTCCGCATGTCGATCGCGGCTTCCGTTGCCGACTTGACCGAGGCGTGCCAGCGCATGCGGCGTGCCAGTGCTGCGTTGAGGTAAAGCGCGGAATGCGCGCCACGCGACCCGCCGGACTTTCCGCACCGCGAATCACCCCCGCTCGCCGTCTTCGCATCGCGGTCGACATCGGCGGCACCTTTACCGACGGGCTCGCGGTGCTTGCGCCCGCCGGGCGCATCTGGGTTGCAAAGACGCTCACTACGCCGCATGACCCGGGGATAGCGGTAACCACGGTGATCGCTGATCTGCTCAAGCAGGTGGCCGCGACAGATCGCGGAAGGCATCCGTCCGTCGCTGAATTCGTACACGGCACGACACTCGTCACCAACACCCTGATCGAAAGAAAAGGCGCACGCACGGGGCTCGTCGTCACCAAAGGAACACGCGACGTGCTCACCATCGCGCGCGAGGTCCGCTACGAACTGTACGATCTCAACCTCGAGATCCCGTGCCCGCTCGTCCCGGGGGAGAACCGCGTCGAATTCGACGAACGCCTTGATGCAGAAGGCGTGGTTGTCACATCGCCGGCGGAAGCCGAGATCCTCAGAGTGGTGGAAGCGGTCGGTAATTTGAACGTCGAAGCACTGGCTGTCTGTCTGCTGCATTCCTATGTAAACGACGCGCATGAGCGGAAAATCGCTGCCGCGATCAAGAAGCGCTTCCCGAATCTTGCGGTATCGGCAAGCTCCGGCATAGCGCGCGAGATCCGTGAATACGAGCGCATGTCCACCACCGCAGCCAATGCCTATGTCCAGCCGCTGATGGCCGAGTATCTGGAACGCCTCGATGGCCGCGTGCGCGCGCTCGCGCCCGGCGCACCGCTGCGTATCATGGTCTCGAGCGGCGGATTTACATCGGCCCCGGCCGCGGCGCAAACACCGATTCTGCTGCTCGAGTCGGGACCGGCTGGCGGCGTGCTGTCGGCTCTCAACACCGCGCGCAATGCCGGCGTCGACAGGATACTGGCCTTCGACATGGGCGGCACCACGGCCAAGGCGTGCGTGGTGGCCGGGGCTGAGCCCCCGGTCACGCACAGCTTCGAATGCGCACGCGTGTCACGCTTCGCCCGCGGCTCCGGCCTGCCGATCCTCATCCCGAGCCTCGATCTCATCGAAATCGGCGCCGGCGGCGGCTCGCTGGCCCGCGTGAACGATCTGGGGCTGCTCAATGTCGGCCCGCAGAGCGCCGGTGCGGATCCCGGCCCGGCATGCTACGGCCAGGGCGGCACGGAGGCGACCGTTACGGATGCCGACCTCGTACTCGGCTATCTCAGCGCCGACAATTTTCTTGGCGGCGAGATGAAGCTCCGCAGGGACTTGGCGATCGCCGCGCTGCAGAAACTGGCAGGACGGCTCAGGCTCAGCTCACTCGAGATCGCGGCAGGAATCTGCGACATCGTCAACGAAAACATGGCCGCTGCCGCGCGCGTCCACATCGCCGAGAAGGGATACGATCCACGCGATTTTACGCTGGTGGCCACCGGCGGCGCAGGCCCGGTGCACGTCGTGGAAGTGGCGCGCCGGCTCCGTATTTCGCGGGTACTGGCGACGATCGCCGCCGGCGCGGGTTCGTGCCTCGGTTTGCTCGCCGCGCCGGCACGGGTGGACCGCTCATGGTCGAACCCGGCGCTGATAAAAGATATCGACTGGCACCGAATCAACCGTACGTTTGGCGATCTGCGCGCCGATGCCGAGCGCGAGTTGCAGTCCGCGGGGGCCGGATCCCGCCGCGTGCAATGGTGGCTCGGAGCGGAGATGCGCTATGCCGGACAGGGCCACAACGTTGCGGTGACCCTGCCGTGGCGCAAGATCTCCGCCGCACTGGAACGTGCGTTGGTCCGGGAGTTCGAGAAGCGGTATCGCCAGCTTTACGGGCATCTCGTGCCTGACGCTGCGCCACAGGTCGTAACGTGGCGGCTGACAGGACGCTCAACGGTGAAAACCCACCGCTTCGCATGGGGCGATGCGCGGATCTCGGGGCACTCGGCGACGCGCGGCAAGCGCGATATATGGCTCCCGCTCAAACGCCGCTATGCGGCCGTCCCCATCTACGACCGCTATGCGTTGCGGCCCGGCACGCGGCTCGCCGGACCGGTGGTGCTCGAGGAACGGGAGTCGACGCTGGTGGTTCCGGTACCCGCTCTCGTCCGCATACTCCCCGACTACACGGTATCGGTCACGCTGAAAACGCTCCAATGAGAAAAGCAAAGCTCGATCCGATTGCGCTGGAAATCCAGTGGAAACGGCTCGTCAGCATGGTGGACGAGGCCTCTGCCGCCTTCGTGCGCACTTCGTTCTCCGTGCTGGTGCGCGAAGCGAACGACTTCGCCGTGGTGCTCACCGATGCGCAAGGTCGGTCGATCGCTCAATCCGTGCTGTCCATTCCATCGTTCATCGGCACGCTGCCCGCGACGGTGAAGCACTTCCTCGATAAGTTCCCGCTGCGCACGCTGCAACCGGGCGACGTGATGATCACCAACGATCCGTGGATGGGCACCGGACACATCCACGACGTCAATATCGCGATGCCGATATTTCATAAAGGACGCATCGTGGCGTTCGCAGCGGTGGTCTCGCACATGCCCGACATCGGCGGTCGCATTCGCAATGCAGGCATCCGCGACATCTATGAGGAAGGACTGCAGATCCCCCGCCTAAAGCTCATCCGGGCGGGCGTGCCGGACCAGGCACTGCTCGACATGATCGGCCAGAACGTACGCGTGCCCGAGCAGACGCTGGGCGATATCTGGGCGCAGGTCGCGGCATGCAAAATGCTGGAAGATCGCCTGCGGCCGCTGCTGCAGGACACCGACCTCTTCGCACTCGGAGCCGAAATTCGCGGCCGGTCCGAAGCGGCGATGCGCAAGGCGATCCGTGCCGTACCGGATGGAACCTATCGCGCGCAGACCCAGCACGACGGCTTCGAGGAACCGATCGTAATCAACTGCACGGTGACGGTTAAAGGCGATCGGCTCGCCATCGATTACGCCGGTTCCAGCCAGCAAGTCCCGCGTGCGGTGAATGTCGTGCCGATCTACACGTTCGCGTACTCCGCCTTCGCGGTGAAAGCGCTGCTATGTCCGGACGTGCCCAATAACGAAGGCAGTTTCATCCCGATCACGACCTCCGCTCCGGTGGGCTCGATTTTCAATCCGCGCTACCCGGCCGCAAGCGGCGGGCGGGGCATGATAGGCCACATGATGGTGCCAGCAATCATCATGGCGCTCGCCGGCGTGCTACCCGAACGCGCCATGGCAGAGGGCTCTTCAAACTCCTCGATCACCCTGACAGGCGAACACCGTGGACGCCCCTACGCCGCCGTGAACTTCATGAATGCGGGCCAGGGCGCGACCCGCTACCGCGACGGCTTCACGATGCTGTCGTTCCCTTCAAATCTGTCCAACACTCCGATCGAAGTGTTCGAGCAGATGGCGCCTGTGCGCGTGCTCGAGCGCGCGATCCGCCGCGGCAGCGGCGGCGCTGGCCGCCATCGCGGCGGTGATGGATTGCGCTTCGAGGTCGAGGCACTGGCTGATACGCCGATGATGGCCTCGATGATCATGACGCGCTGGCGCACCGCGCCACAGGGTATCATGGGCGGTGCGGCCGGCAAGGTTGGCGGACTGCTGCTGAACGGCAAGGCGATCAACCCGGCCGAGCATTGGGTGTTGAAGAAGGGGGACCGCGTGGTGATGGAAACGGCCGGCGGTGGCGGCTGTGGAAGGAGGCAAGATGATGAATAGGATACGCCGCACGGCCGTCATACTGCTGGCATGCACCCTGCCTGCCGCCGTCATGGCGCAACGTTATCCCGAGCGCCCAGTGCGCCTGGTCGTGGGCTTCGCACCCGGCGGCTCCACTGACGTGACGGCCCGCATCATCGCCGAGCGCCTCACCGTGGCCTTCGGCCAGCAGGTCATCGTCGACAACCGCTCGGGCGCCGGGGGCAATATCGGCGCCGACATCGTCGCCAAATCCAATCCAGACGGGCATACCGTGTTGATGGCCACCACCGGCGTGATGGCGTTCAATCACTATCTCTATGCCAAGCTGCCTTACAGTGCGGAGAAGGACCTCGCCGCGGTCACCCAGATCGGCTCCCTTCCGCTCATACTGCTCGTGCCCGCGTCGCTGCCCGCGAAGTCGGTGCAGGAACTGGTGGCGGCAGCGCGCGCTCATCCCGGCAAGTATTCGTTTGGCTCTTCCGGCGTCGGTGGCGCAACCCATGTCACGGCAGAGCTCTTCAAGTCCTTGGCTGCGGTGAACATCGTGCACGTGCCCTACAAGGGCAGCGGGCAGATGATGGGCGACCTTCTGGCGGGCCAGGTACACATTGCATTCGACCAGATTGCGTCATCCATCACCCATGTGAAGTCCGGCAGGCTGCGCGCGCTCGGCATCAGCACGGCCAAACGCTCAGCGTTGATGCCGGAACTGCCGACCATCGCCGAGTCGGGAGTCGCTGGCTACGAAGCCACCTCGTGGAATGGCCTGGCGGTGCGTGCCGGCACCCCGCGGCAGCTGGTAGACCGACTGCAGCGACACACACGTGATGCGATACAGGTGCCGGACGTCAGGCAGCGGATGGTTGCGCTCGGCATTGAACCGGTCGGTGGAACGCCGGAAGATTTCACCAGACTCATTCGTGCCGAGCGAGACAAGTGGATCCCGCTGTTCAAGAAAATCGGGATTCAGCCGCAGTGAAAGCGACCAATTGTGGATGGTGTCGTAGCCCTATGAAAATTTTATTGCGAGCCGTGTGTGCCGCCTTCTCTTTACTTGCCGCTAATGCGCAGGCTGAGGCGTATCCGACAAAACCGATACGCTTCATCGTTCCTTATGCCCCGGGCGGCAGCTCGGATATCATCGCGCGCCTCTATGGGCAACGGCTGACGGAGACGCTGGGACAGACGCTCGTCGTGGATAACCGGCCGGGCGCGGGAGGCACGATCGGCACGAGCATCTTGGCAAAAGCGCCCGCCGACGGCTACACGCTTATCTTGCAGGACATGCCGCATACGATCAACCCTGCGGTCTATGGCAAGGTGCCATACGATCCGGTGAAGGACTTCACGCCGATCACGCTCGTTGCGCGAGCGCCGCAATGGTTGTTCGTTCACCCGGCAGTCCCTGCCAAGACGGTTCGCGACCTGATCGGCCTCGCCAAGGCACAGCCTGGCGGGCTGCGGATCGGCTCCGCGGGAAACGGGACAGGCACGCACCTAATGGCGGAATTGTTCATGCGCGGTGGCGGGGTGAACCTGACGCACTTGCCTTACAAGGGTGCGGGACCTGCGGTAACTGCCACCGTCGGCGGTGAGACGAACGCGGTCTTCACGTCCATGCCTGCCGCGGTGTCCTTCGTGCAGTCTGGACGCTTGCGCCCTGTGGGCGTAACCACCGCCCAGCGGCACCCGACACACCCGGAGGTCCCCACGTTCGAGGAAAGCGGCGTTGCTAATATGGTGTTGCATCACTGGTTTGGCGTGCTCGCCCCGGCGGGCCTGGCCAGACCCGTGCACGCAAGGCTTACCCGCGAGTTCACCAGTGCAGTGGGCCATCCGGCGATCGTCGAGCGCTACAAGGCACTCATACTCGAACCCGCAACGCTCGCCCCCGAGGCATTTCACAGGCTGATCGAAAACGATCTCGCGCGCTGGGGAAAAGTGGTGCGGGAAGCAGGAATCAAGGTCCAGTAAGGCGGCGGATGTCTTCGCGCCGCTTGAGCCACCAGGCGTAGCCGCGCGGGAGCAGATCCAGGTAGTCGGGCACGCCCAGTTCCCGCGCAGCGTGTGCCGGCCAGTGCGGATTCCACAGCAGCTCGCGCGCGAGCGCGATGAAATCGGCCTGCCCCTTGCGCAGTATTTCCTCCGCATGCCGGGCTTCGGTGATGAGACCCACTGCGACTGTCATCACTCCCGTTTCACGGCGCACGCGTTCGGCGTACGGAACGTGGTAGCCGGGCACGCGCGGCACCGGCGTCGCGGTCCCGGGCCCTGCAATGCCACCGGACGAGGTCGTGACCACTGCGACACCGCGCGCTTTCGCCGCGCTCACCAGCGCCAAAGTATCTTCCACGCCCCAGGCGCCATTCGATCCGTCCACGGCCGACACGCGCATGAAGAGGGGTCGATCGGACGGCCATGCACCGCGCACCGCCTCGACGATCTCCAGACACAGGCGCATGCGCCCCTCCAGATCGCCGCCGTACGCGTCGGTGCGACGGTTCGCCAGCGGCGACAGGAACTGGTGTATCAGGTAGCCGTGCGCCGCGTGCACTTCGAGCAGATCGTAGCCGGCGTCGGTCGCGCGTAACGCGGCTTCGCGCCAGCTCGCGATCACCGCTCGAATCTCGTCGAGATTGAGGGCATGCGGCGCGGGCGCCTGCTCGCTTGCAGGCAGTGCGCTCGCCGAGACAGTCTGCCAGGGCGCGTGGCCCTCCTTGGCATCTTCAGCGGTGAGCGGGCGATACCCTTCCCAAGGCGCGCAGCCCGATCCCTTGCGGCCCCCGTGGCCGATCTGGATCGCCGGAATCGCACCGTGGGCGCGGATGAAGTCGTTGATGCGGCGGTACCGCGGGACGTGCGCGTCGCGATAAATGCCGGCACAGTGAGAGGACTTGCGTCCCCGGGCCTCCACCGCAGTTTCCTCGCAGAATACGATGCCCGCGCCGCCCATCGCGAACTGCCCCAGGTGCACGAGGTGATAATCGGTCGGCCCACCGTCGTCCGAGGAGTACTGGCACATCGGCGAGACGACGATACGGTTGCGCGCGGTCAGGCTGCCGAGCGCGATGGGGGCAAAGAGCAGTGGCCTGTCAAGGCTCATGGCTCATTCCCAATCAATCATCAACGGCTCAGCTACCCCGAAGTTCCGTCCGACGCGCTCGGCTCCGAGTAGAATTTTTACCGTCAGATATACC